>JAJDAH010000100.1 GCA_029261965.1 Polyangiaceae bacterium | reverse complement strand
TCGTCGAACGCGCCCGCGCTGGCGGTCCGACGCCGCTCGAGCAACTCATGCCCGATGCCCCGGCTGAGCTGCTCGCCATCGTTCAGAAGTCGATGATGCGCGACCCGAAAAACCGGTACTCGAGCGTGGCCGTCATGGCGGAGGAGCTCCGTCGATTCATGACTGGGGGCCTCGTCGGTGCATATCAATACGGGCCGTGGGACATTTTCGTCCGTTTCGTGCGCCGCCACCGCGCCGCGGTGACGACCGGCGTTCTTGCGACTCTCGCGCTAACCGTTTTCGGTGCCTACAGCGTCGCTCAGATCGCCCGCGAGCGCGACCGCGCCCAGGACGCTGCCGCCCGAGAGAGAGACGCGCGCGAAGTCGCCGAGAACAAGAACGACGAGCAGACCGTCGCCTATGCGCGGGCCGTTTTGGATCGAGATCCCACCGAGGCCGTCGCCCACCTCAAGAGACTCACGGGCATTCCGCACGGAGCACCGACGGTTCTCGCCGAGGCACAGGAAGCAGGGGTCGCTCGTCGTATTCTGTCCGGACACGAAAATCTGGTCTGGTCTGTCGCCTTCTCTCCCGACGGACGACACATCGCCTCCGCGAGCAACGACAAGACTGTCCGCATCTGGAGAATCGACAGCGGCGAAGCTCGAACTTTCGAGGGTCACGGCGACCGAGTGACCGCCGTGCGATATTCGCCCGACGGACGCTGGTTGGCCTCGTCGAGCTACGACGAAACGGTCAGACTCTGGGACGCAGAGTCGGGTCAGGCGCGTGTCTTCAAAGGTCACGATGGCGCAATCAAAGACGTGTCGATTTCGCCGACGGGTGAAAAAGTCGCGTCGATATCCGCCACCGGCGGTGTGCGAGTCTGGGAGGTCGCCACCGGCCGGGCACGCGAGCTCTCGGAGCCCGTGGGGCGGGACGCCTTCGTGCAGTTCTCGCCAGACGGCGCTTCGCTCCTGACGGGAAGCCATGAAGGGACCCTTCGGCTCTGGAACTTGAAGGGCGGCGGCTACCGAGAGCTCGAGGGACACGTTGGACCAGTCAAAGTGGCGCTATTTTCACCCGACGGGGCCACGGTCGCCAGCGCGTCCGAGGACGGCTCGGTCCGCCTCTGGTCGACCGCGGGAGGCGGGGCGAGGACGATTTTCGCGAGCGCCGACGGACCACAGAACGTCGTGGCGTTCTCACCGGACGGAAGAAAGTTGGCGGCTGCCGGCGCCTCGGGCCGCGTTCGGCTCTTTCAGCTCCCGGTCGGGCGACCGAGAATCGTCTCGATTCACCACGACCCCGTGATCGCGCTGCGTTTTTCTCCGACCGGCAGGCACCTCGCGTCTGCCGGATGGGGCCAGAACATCCACGTGTGGGACGTCGCCTCCGATACCGAGCACACCCTCCGCGGACACGGGGACAAGGTGCAGACGCTCGAGTTCTCGCCGGACGGCGCCGCTCTCGCGAGTGGATCTTGGGACAAAACTCTGCGGATCTGGCCGATGCGTAGCAAGACATCCACTCGCGTTCTCGAGGGGCACACCGTCGGCGTGCACGCCGTCGCGTTCTCCCCCGACGGCGCTCTCATCGCATCGGGAGGCCACGACGATACCGTTCAGCTCTGGGATGTCGTCACCGGCAGTCGTAAGGTCTTCAAGGGGCACACCGACCACGTCTTCCGAGTCCTTTTCTCACCGGACGGGCGCCACGTCGCTTCGTCGAGTGACGACCGGACAGTGCGAATGTGGCCGGTGGATGGCGGAAAACCGCGCGTGCTCAAAGGTCATCAAGCCGACGTGGAGGAGCTCGCGTTTTCGAGGGATGGTCGGTGGCTCGCTTCTGCAAGCGAAGATGACACCGCGCGTCTCTGGGACCTCGAGACGCAAAAAGCTCGTGTGCTCACCCATCGGCACGACGTCTCCGACGTGGCGTTCGACCCCCGAAGTCGGATGCTGGCGACGGCGAGTCGCGACAAGATCCTGAGGCTCTGGCCGCTACCTGTCGGAGAGCCGTTACTCTTAAGGGGTCACGAAGACGAGATACGAAGCATCGATTTTTCCTCGGACGGCGCTCGGATCGCGTCGGCTAGCGGCGACGGTACCGTTCGTTTGTGGAACGTCGCGACGCGCGAATCGAAGACCATCGGCGACTTGCCTGGCGCCCACCTCGTACGGTTCTCTCCGAAGGCCGACGTTCTTGCTGTCGCTGGGCGAGCGCCCGGGTTGTGGTTGTGCACCACCGACAGCGGCAAGTGCCAGGAGCTCGAAGGGCACCGCAGTCTCGTGCGTGATATCGCGTTCACTCGGGACGGCTCGCTTTTGGTGAGCGGCGGCGGCGACGCGCTCGTCATCGCTTGGGACACGAAGACGTTCGAGCACCGAAATTTCAAGGGGCACCGATCGTCGGTGTTCGACATCGACATCGCTCCGGACGACCAACGCTTGGTCAGTGGCTCGTCCGACACGACCCTCCGGATCTGGCCCATCACCCGCCCGCCCAACGACAGGGAGTTTCGGAGCCTGCTCGATCGACTCACCGCGGAGACAAAGCGCGATTCAGCATCGGACGGGCCATAGCGCTCGCGTCCGACCGAAGCCCTGCGCGAGTGCAGACGCCGACGGCCGAATTAGCACTGGTCTCAGGCGACCCGCAGGGGCATCAGAGTGAGCATGTCCGAGCCGAAGCCCGTCGAGTTCTACTTCGACTACGCCAGCCCGTGGGCGTACCTCGCCGACCGCGTTCTGGGCAGACGACTCGCCGGTATCGAGATCGTCTACAAACCCACCTACATCCGCGGGCTCGAAATGTTCAGTAAGGGAATGCCCTTCGTCGCAAACAAGCTCGCGTATCTGGGTCTCGACTGGAAACGGTGCCTCGAGCTCGAGCAGGTCGCCGGCAATTCGCCCACACGCTTCCCGATCAACGGGCTGTACGCGCTGAGAGCAGCGCTCTACGCCCAAGAGAATGGCGGCTTCGAAAAATTACACGACCGGCTATTTCGGGCGACGTGGCACGACGACATCGAAGTTTCGGACAAGTCGCGCATCATCGAGCTCGGGGTCGCCGCGGGGCAAGACGAAGAGGCCTTCGCGACGGGCATCGACTCGCCCGCCATCAAAAAAAAACTCCGCGACGATACCGAGGCGGCCCAGACCCGCGGACTCTTCGGATTGCCGAGCTTTTTCGTCGAAGGCGAGTTGTTCTGGGGCTACGACCGACTCGATCTCGTCGCCGAAGCCGCGCGAGGCTGATCGGGCGGAGCTGAACCGCCGGCCCCGACCGTGATACATTCGGGTAATGCGCTTGCTCGAGCACGGGGTCATCGTCGTCGCTGTCGGGCTGAGTGTGTGGGCCTGCGGCGGGAGCAGCTTCGGCACGAGCGGCACTGGCGGCGGTGGTGGGGCCGGCGGCGGTAGCGGCGGCACGGCTGGAACGGGGGGCACCGCGACCGGCGGAACGGGAGGGGGCGGCGCCGTGGGTGGAAGCGGCGGCGGCGTGAGTGGTAGCGGCGGCGGTGGAGGCAACCCGCCCGGCTGTCCGGCGGACCCACCGATCCCCGCGGCGCGCTGCGACGAGCCGGGCACCTTCTGCAACTACCCGCGCTCGTGCTGCTCCGATTCGTACCGCTGCGCCGGAGGAACTTGGCAGAGCCTCGGTTGCACGGGCGGCGCCGGACAAAACGAATGCCCCGCCAACGTGCCGCCTCACGGCGCGCCCTGCGACGCCGCTTGCGATCCGTCCGACTGCGCCTACGACATGTGTCCGATGAGCCAGGCGTCGGCAAGCTGCGAGAGCGGCGGTTGGCAAGTCAGCTCCGAGGCGTGTGTCGATTGCGACTTCGGACCGGCGTTCGTGCCTGGCTACGACAAGACCTGCTCGAGCAACAGCGATTGCGCCGTGCTCATCATCGGGTTCGACTGCTGTGGCACTGGCTACGCCTGGGGCGTCCGTGAGACCGACTTCGATCGCGCGAGCAACGATTGGGGCGTCTGCCTGTCGACTCTGCCGCAGTGCGGATGCCCTGCCGGACCGACCCAGGTCGAGGGCGGGGGCACCGCCCTCGACACGAGCAACATCGTCGCCGTTTGCCGCTCGTCGCGCTGCGAGGCCGCGCTGCCGTAGACACGATCTACTCTGGTCGCTGAGAACACGATCTACTCTAGTCGCTGAGAAAAGGAGGGTGTGTGATGCTCGAGCGCGTTTCGTTCGGACTCGGTGGTGCGGTGATGATTTCGCTGATGGTCGCCAGCTGCGGCGGCTCGGACTCCAATCTTTTTTCGGCAGACGGCGTGGGCGGTTCGGACGCCGGGGACAACACTGGCGGTAGCGGCATGGGCACCGGCGCGGGCGGCGCGGGCACCGGGGGCACGGGGGCCACGGGGGGCACGGGGGGCACGGGCACAGGCGGCGCCGGCGGTGGGGCAGCAACCGGTGGAGGGGCAGGAGCCGGAACCGGCGGCAGCGCGGGATCGGGAACCGGCGGCAGCGCCGGGTCAGGAACCGGCGGCAGTGCGGGATCGACCGGCGGCAGCGCCGGGTCAGGAACCGGCGGCAGTGCGGGCATGGGCGGCGGCAGTGCGGGCATGGGCGGCGGCAGTGCGGGCATGGGCGGCGGCAGTGCGGGCATGGGCGGCGCGGCGGGCTCAGCTG
>JAJDAH010000099.1 GCA_029261965.1 Polyangiaceae bacterium | reverse complement strand
CGCCGGCCTCGCCGCGGTGCTCCAGGCCGCCCTTCGGGATTCGCGATTCAAGCGCGGCATGCACCTGTTGTTCGACAACCGCGACTCGGAGGAAGGCGCTTCCACGTCAGAGATCCAAACAAGATTGGGCCCGCTGGCCGAGGCACCCGTTTCGCGCCGTTGCGCCATCGTTGTCAGTGATGCTCTTCACTCCGGCCTCGGGCGCGTTGCCAGCGGGTTTGCGCCGGCCGTCGGCGTCGAGATCGCGGTCTACGACGACATGACCGAGGCAAAGGACTGGTTGCGCGAAGCACTGCAGCACGAAATCATCATCAGCGAGGCGCCGACGACCGTTCCTTCCGAGATTCCGACAAGCGGCGTGCGGAGAGTGGCTGGTACCCAAGAAGAGCCTGGCAGGAAGCGCCAAAAGGCATGAAACCAAAGGTTCCAAATTCTGTAAATGTATAGCTCTCCGATCACGCTATCTCGAAACTCATCAAGGCGAGCCCGTCCGCCGTCCTCAACTGGATCGACGACGACCGTCTCCAGGCGCAGACGACTCCAGGCGGGCACCGCCGCGTGGAGACCGCTAACTAATCTCCTTCACTTTCTCCGCGCGAGATGCCCATCCCTCGGGAGCTCGCGGGCATCTCTCGGCTCCTCATCATCGACGATGACGAATCGTTCCTCCGCGCCACCCAGCGGCTGCTGAAATGAAGGTCGAGCACTGTCGAGACGGCGTCGGGGGCTATGGACGCCGTACCCCAAGATCGGAATCTTCCGAACGGACGCTGTGCTCGTGGACGCCAAGATGCCGGGAGTGGCCGGAATCGAACTCTGCCCGCAACTGCTGGAGGACGCGGCGGCAGACCACATCACCATCGTTGGCGAGTTCTGGGGGGAGTCTGCGGCCGCCAGCTGCACGATTGCTCGGAGGTGCACCCTCGTTCGCTTTCGAAGCTGACTGCTGGCCCGTCGTGTGCTCGCTGGACGCTGGCTGCGTCGTTCGCGGACGCGGGAGCCGGGGCGGTGCTGGCGCAGGGGTCCGCGGCTTATTCAAGCTCGTGAACCGCGCACCCCCGCCGCTTTTTGCGAGTCTCGCCGGATGAGCGGCTCCGGCGCCATCACTCCCAGTCGCTCGAGCGCACCTTCGACGCCGCAGCTCTCATTTGCTGAGCGCGGGCGATCAACGCGGCCGTATCCCGTCTTGTAACCTCTGCCACCTGCTTTATTCGTTCGGCGAGTTCTCCGAATTCGCAAGGATCCAGGCGGAGTAGCTCGTCGGCCCGATTCTGGAGGTCATTCGCAACCGAGAAGGTCCGATAGGCTAGCAGCAGCAGTTCTTCGGCGGCCGCCGCCGTCGCCACATCGAATCCAGTCGCGCTCATGATGAGATGGGATCGCTCAACGTTAGTGGCCGTGCGCGGAACTGGCAAGCCTGCACGGAACGAGCGCACCTGGGCAAGGCGCATCGAAACCATCGGTAGGCAAGTGCTCGCAGCGTACACGACATCGTCGAACGGTAAGTCTCTCGAACGCAGACGCCTCACGGAGACGCCGCGGGCCCGCGCCACGGAAAACGCCTGAACGGTTGCGCGTCATGACGCGGGAGCCGTCTTTCACCCGATCGTAATCGCAAGCGGGGAAAACCCGGTCGCACAGCGGCTGCCTTCTCCGAGTGGGATCGAGAGAACCGCTCACGTCGTCACTCCCGCCGAGGACGCTGCCGCTTGGCGAGTAACAGGCACTCGGGCTCGTCCTGGTTGAGATCGGCGTTTTTCCGGCGGTTCTGGAACGAGGTGAACTGCCCCCGCGTCAAGACGCTCGTGGTAGGCACTCGATCGCCTCATCCAGGTCCCAGAACACCGAGATTTCCAGGCCGTGCAGCTTGCCGTAGTTCGCGGCCATCTTTGCCAAGTCAAAATGGATCTGATCATCCACGACAACGGCACACCGCCCGGATAGGTGGTGTCTCAACTCGGCGAATAGTTGGGCCCGCTCTCGGAGGTCGTCGCTTGATGCTCGTTCTTTCGAGCCACGGTTGTCGAACAGCAGGTCCATTCCGGGTCGGAAACGGTCGTCGAGCAAGGCCGTCTGGACGACGTCTACCAACTCGTTCGTCGTGAAGGTCTCGCCCGTCGTCAGAACGAGAATGTGGCTCGCGAAATCGAAGGATGGCAAACGGCGACTATACCCGAGCCGATGCGGTAATGTCGGAGGGGGACCCGCGTGAGTCGGGCCCAGGTCGGTCGGGCGTCTCCACCACGATTCTGTGCTCCCCGCATGGGCACGGGTCACACCGCGAGTGGATGCTCAATCCCACGCAGCGGAGAAACGATGCCCGACGCCCCTTCCGTGCTTCCTCAATGCTTCTAGGTCGTACGCACGCCAGGCAGTAGCAGGCCGGTGTCACCATGAACCGGTGAACGGTCCAACGCCTGGAAGCTTTAGCGGTTCCTCGCGGGATGCCGGGTCCCTTCACGAAGCCAGGCCTTGGCTCCGTCGATGCCGTCCGCAAAAACCCGCATGTTCGTCCCTTCGCTCTCAGCGAGCCCTTTGGCGATTTGTTCTAGTCCGCTGTGATACTCGCCGACGACGACGGCACACCGGGACGAGAGATGTCGTGACACGTTGGCTACGAACATGATTCGTCGCTCGACCTCGCCGGTCGTCATGCTCTCTTCGGAGCCGCGATGATCAACGAGAATGCCCATTCCTCGTTTGAATCGCTTGTCTTGCGTAGCCGCTTGCACCGTCGCCACGACGCTGCCGATGGCGCGGTCCCGACTGCCGATGACGACGGTGCCTCGTTCGAACTCGAAGTCGTCCATGTCCCCTCAGCCTCGACAACCTCATAGGGAGGAATCGTGACCACGCATAGTATCGTGCTACCGGCCGATCGCGGCGGATCGAATCAAGGTGGCCGTGTTTCGTGCGTGCGAGGACGCTCCGAAGCGATGATCTGAGCGGCCCGAGCCATCAACGTGGTTGCTTCCCTCATCGTCGTTTCGGCAATCTCATCGAGCCTCGACGCAACCGACCCGCACTCGTCGCCTCTGCACGTGCGGATTTTTCTTGCGTGAGTTTGCAGCTTGGTCGCCATGTCGAACAACCTGTGGGCCTGCACCCACACTTGGTGGGCCTCCGTCACGCTCCTCACGTTGTCGACACCACATTCGACAAACCGAGCACATCGAGCAGCAGATTGGTGTCCAACGGCTTTGCGAGCACTCCGACGGCTCCGGCATCAACGAATGCCGCCTCCAGTTTGGCCGTGACTCGACCCGACATCGCCACGACGGTAGTCTGATTCGTTTCGGGGCCTGCTTGGAGGCGACGGCAAAGCTCGACACCGTTCACGCCTGCCATGTAGGTGTCCACGAGGACCGCGTCGGGCCGAAAAATTCCGATCCTGAGCAACGCGTCCATCGAGTTCGCCGCGGTCTCTACCGTGAGGTGGCCTGCCTTCCGCTTCAAGAGCCGCGAGGTGGTACGCAGGAACTTCTCGTCGTCGTCAACGATGAGAAGCCGAGCGACACCAGCGAGTGAACGTGGGATCGGCATCTCATGATCACGGAGGAATCGGATGAGAGCACTACGCTCGACCCGTCGGTGACCGCCTGGGGTCCGGTAGGCGGGCAGGAGGCCATCATCGATCCAGTTGAGGACTGCGGATGGGCTGGCCGAGATGAGCTTGGCCGCTTGGTGGGAGCTGACGTAGTCGGTGGTGGGCATCGCAGGAGCCTGTGCTCTTGCTCGGGCGTTCGCAAGGGAGACGGTGCTCCGATCTACGGGGGCGGGGATAGGACCTGAGGCCGCTCGATCTCCAGTCCACCAGGCGCACCCGCTGGGCCATCTGTTCTCGACCACCGATCAGACGCCATCGGGGCCTGATGGTGCCCGCGCCAACCCAACGACACGATAGGTGGGTAGAAATCGCGGCCGACGAACGTAGGCTATGGGACATGAAGCTACGAGCACCTCTCACTATCGTTGGCACTCTTGGTTTCGCGCTTTTCGTGGGCGCGTGCGTCGTTACCGATGGAGATGGGGATGGCGATTCCGATGGTGCGTCAGGGGCGCCGGGTAGCGGCGGGACGTCAGGCACTGGCGGGGCGTCGGGCTCGAGCGGCAGCGCGGGGGCCGCGGGCAGCGCCGGTAACGCGGGAAGCGGCGGCATGGCCGGTGCGGCAATCGATGGCGGCGCGGGGCAAGGGGGAGCCGACGCCGGTCCAATCGTTCCCATCCCGCCGGGCTACACGCGGGCCGTAACGCTCTACCACGGCTCCGAAGCGCTTCTCGTGGGGGGCGACGGCAGCTCTGGCGACTCACCCGGAGCAGCGATCCAGCGAGAGGGCTACGCAGCGACGAGCTTCGCGGTGAGCGATGACGGAGCGACAATCTGGGTGACGATCCGCAACGAGTTTGTCGCCCCCGAAGACCAGTGGGAGGTTTGGTCGGTTCGTGCCGACGGCAGCGACCCCCAGCGCAGCCCGATGACCTTCGAGTCGCCCGGATCTTACCCTGCTGGCGTTGCGGTGCGCACTAACGAAACCGGCACCGTCGCGATCGTCACCGCGCCCCATGCCGTCGGAGCACCGGGGCTGCCCGATCGCGGCTACACCTTCAAGATCGCCAGCGATCGTGGCGCGCCGTTTTCGAAGATCGCTTCCACCGACGACATGATGCCGGCGCCGAGCCTCGGTCTGGCTCAGCCGATCTATCCGAAGATGACCGAGGACGGGCAGTCCTTGTTGTTCAACACCGGCCCGTCGATCTGGCGGATGAGCCAGTCCGGAGGGTGGGTCCCCTTCGAGGTCGGCAGGAAGGCGGACCTCCGATTCAACGGCAACGCGCCTCCGAGCAACGTTCGGTTCCAGGACCTCGACATCAGCGCCAACGGCGGCCAGTGGATGACGACCATCGAGTTCCGCGACACCGAGACCCACGAAGTGGTCCTCACCGGGATGTCGATTCCGTCGACGACGTTCGAGGCGGTCGAGACCGACAAGTTTCCCCTCGGACGAGTGCAAATCGACGATGCGGGCGAAACCGTGGCGTACACGTATGGGGGGCCGAGTCTCGGGGACGTACGCTCCTACGTGGGCGAGCAAGGCGGCGTCGTGAGGGAGATTCTCACCGATCTCGACGGCGTTGCCGACGTGGCGCTGAGCGGAAACGGTCAACTGATTCATTGCTTGAACAAGCCGTCGTCGTTCGCGACCGTACACACCAGCTTCTTCGAAAACGCGCAGTCGGGAGCTGGGCGGGTCAAGGCCCACAGCAACTTCTTCGGTGGACGAGGCATCTCCGGTGGAGAGATGGACGACGCGGGCTCGGTGATGGCGGCGCTCGTCGACATCGACACCAGCCCTCTTTTCTTCGGCGGACTCTGGGTCGTGCACCCGCAGGTGTCGATCGCCGGTAGCCCCGACATCACGAGTGTGTCCTACAGATACGACGACACTGACGACTCGCTCGTCGTCCGCGTAACGGTGGAACCGGCCAGCGGAGACGAAGTCAAGAACGTCGTCCTACGTCCACTCAAGGACCGGTACGTCGACCCGAGTGTGTTCGTGCCGGCGGCGGAGAATCCGTTCTTCTTCGCCCGACAAGGACAGACTCTGAACGCGCTGGACGGTGAGCCGGGCGCGTACGAGGCCGTGCTCGATCTCGACGGCAAGCGGAGCTTCATCGACGGCAGCTACTCGCTTCGTGTCGCAGTGCAAAGCGGCCCGGCGGGCGCGGGCGGCTACCGTGCGGCGTTCGTGGATTTTCATCCGATGAACTGAGCGCAGCTCGCCGCCCGCGGAGTCGCTGCTCGATCTCTGACTCCTTCAGCGCCTGCGCGACCGCCCACGACAGCCCCACCGCCTTGGCTCGCGATGTCGTCTTCGACACCGAGCCGACGCTGACGCCGAGACTACGGGCGACCTCGCGGACCGTTCGGCCCTGCTCCCGCAGCCTCAGTATTTCCTTGACCCGTCTCATGCTCAGTCGCTCCGTTGCCATTTCCGAAAGCTCCTTTTTGGAACCTCGGTTTCAGAGTCGACTGCCCGCGTCACCTCGCCCCGCTCGGGCGTGTTCACGATGCCCGATTTAGGCGTTCACGATGCCGATTTCAGCGTTCACGATGCGCCGATTTCGGCGTTCACGATGCGCCGGCTTCCGCAGGCCATCGAGTACTTCGATGGCGTCCCGAGACGAGTCGTCTATGACAACCTCAAGCGCGTGGTTCTGCACCACATCGGCACCACGGTGCAGTTCAATCCCAACTTTCTGCCGTTCGCCGGGTACTACCTGTTCGAGCCGCTCGCCGCACCGGTCCGCTTATCCCGAGTTCAAGGGGCGCGTCGAACCCGGTACGTTCGTCAATCGTTCTACTACGGCCGGCGCTGCCTCATGACGCCGTCACCAAGCTCTCCCTCTTCGACGTGCTCCGCCAGCTCAATCTCGAGCACGCCGCCACCGAGCTCGATACCGCCACCGAGAAGGCGATCACTCGTAACGACTCGCCAACCTCCCCGCTCGACCATCTGATGCGTCAGCTTCGCGTTCAGCTCGAGCACGCCGCCCGTTCCTCGGTCAAGCGCTCGGGGATCTTTCCCCTGACGACGCTCGACACCTACGACTTCGACTACCCCGACGAGATCGATCGCGACCTCGTCGTCAAGGCCTCCACACTCGACTTCATCGAGCAGAAGACCAACTGCGTCTTCGTCGGCCCGAGCGGCGTCGGCAAGACCCACCTCGCCAACGCCCTCGGCCAGCTCGCTTGCATCCGCGGCTACTCCGTCCGCTTCGCCCTCGCCGCCGATCTCGTCAACGAGCTTGTCGCCTCCGCCCAGCGAAACACCCTCGCTCGACGCCTCAACTTCTGGACTCGCCCAGATCTCGTCCTCATCGACGAGCTCGGCTACCTCAGCTTCGACACGCGCGGCGCCGATCTGCTCTACCAGTTCTTCAATCGCCGCTATCAGCGCGCGGCAACCATCGTCACCACCAATCTGCCCCTCAAGGATTGGGGAAACCTCTTCCACAACGCCGCCGCGGCCAGCGCCATCGCCGACCGTCTCGTGCACAAGGGGTTGCTCGTCCGCATTGCCGGCAAGTCACGCCGTTCGGATCGCGAGGTCCAGTGACACCCTGAACCGTCGCTCGACTCTCCTTGCGCCGCTCACGTCCTCGCGTCACGATGCGAGCGCGTTGCGCACCGATGCGCTTCGATGACAAAACGATCGCGCTTGCCGCGATCGAAACGCCGCGCTTCTGCGTGATCCCTTACACTCATGCACTTGCTGCGGCGTGAGGTAGCCCAGCCCGCTGTGGTGATGCTCGGTGTTGTACCAGTAGAAGAAGTCTCGACAGAAGGCGAGAGCGTCTTCGAACGAACCGAAGCGGTCAGGAAGTCCCGGTCGATACTTCATGGTCTTGAACTGACTCTCGCTGAACGGACTGTCGTTCGAGACGTGCGGTCTGTTGAGCGACTTCGTCGCACCGAGGTCGGCGAGCACTTGCGCGACCGTCTTGCTCGTCATGGACGGACCACGGTCGGAGTGCACGGTCAAGTCGCCGGGCTCAACGCCCTGCTTCTCGCGTGTTTCTCGGAGCAGCCGCGCTGCGAGAGTCGCGCTCTCGCTGTGTGCGAGCAACCAGCCGATGACGTCGCGGCTGAAGATGTCGAGGACGACGTACAGGTAGAAGTAGGCCCACTTCGTCGGGCCGAGCAGTTTCGTGATGTCCCACGACCAGACTTGATTCGGTCCGGTCGCGAGCAGCTCGGGCCTGCTGTACTGCGGGTGTCGAAGCTGGTTTCGACGCTCTTTGACCTGCTCGTTCTCCTCGAGGATGCGGTACATCGTGCGCACCGAGCAGTGGTAGGTGCCCTCGTCGAGCAACGCCGCGTGCACTTGAGCTGGCGCCCCGTCGACGAAGCGTTCGGAGTTGAGCACCTCGAGCACCTGCTGGCGCTCCGCCTCGGGGATTGCACGCGGCCGGCGAGGTCGACGAGGAGCAGGAAGCTCGCTTCGGCGGCGACGGTAGAAGGTGGCGCGCGATACGCCGAGTGCTTCGCCAGCCGCCTTCGTTCCACCGGGGTCGTCGGCGCTCTCGTTTACTGCGTCCATCAATCGTTCTCCTCGTCGTCGGGGCTCTTCAGGGGAATTCCCAGAATCTCTGCAACTTTTTCTGGACTTCGATGACCTTCTCGGCTCGCGCGAGCTTGCGTTCGAGACGAGCGTTCTCACGACGAAGACGAACGAGCTCCGGGTCAGGCTGCGGTTTGCGCTTCCGACCGCGCTTCCTCGGCTCGAGGGCGCTCAGCTCGCCGCTCGCCGCCTGTTTGCGCCACGTGTCGATGTGGGAGGAGTAGAGGCCGTGCTGGCGCAGGTACGCCCCTCGCTCCCCCTTCGGGGTCGCTTCGTACTCCCGAAGGAACTGCAGCTTCTTCGCTGCGCTGAAACGCCGTCGCTTGGCCTTCTCC
>JAJDAH010000098.1 GCA_029261965.1 Polyangiaceae bacterium | reverse complement strand
TTCGTCGATGCGCATGTAAAAAAGATTGCGGTCGAGCAGCTCGTCTGCGCCGGTGGACAGACCATCCATCACGCTCCGGGGCACACAAGCCGCCACCGGCTCGGGCTCGCGCCGAAAACCGACGACGTCGTTTTCGCTGGTAGGGCACACGCCTCCCACTTCGATGACCGCCTTGGGCCGGTCCTTCTCTTCGTGAATGAGCGTGATGTGAACCGTGTCGGCGTCCGCAAGCGCCTTCTCCGCCACCAACACGTCCACGAAGCGATCCGCGCTGGTCCTGGCGAACTGCAAGAGCACACGATCGAGCGCTGCCCGGTTCACTCGAGCGTCCCCGTACTGGCCGTCGAACCGCCAACCGTCCCACTCGGTGGCGCGCAACTTGCGGGTACCGCCGCGCCCTTCGAGAACGATCTTGGAGAGCGACGAAGAAACGTATCGAACGAGCAAACGCTCTCGGAACGAGTCGACGGTGGTCTCGAGCTCGGTGACCAGGGTCTTGGAAACGATGCCGACGCCGGCCCGCGGCGCGTTTTCTCCCGCGACTTCGACGTAGAAGGATCCTGCCGGGGAAGCGGCCTCGCCCCCGACTCGAATCTTGTAGCCGATTTTGCCCATGCGGACCCAAACCACGAGCCGAGGCGACTCGAGGCCGAACTTCTTTCGATCGACCTGATCGTCGTCGACGCGCCGGATCCAGGTCGCGAATCGGAGCGCATCGAGATACGCCTGCATTCCCGCCGGATCGGCTTCTTCTTCGACGGGTTCTCGCACGAACCAATCGCCGAGTCCCGCATCGTCGACCGTCGGCCGGTCGAGCACGATGTCGCCGCCCTCTCGCTCGATCTTCACGTACGAGATGTCGTCTTCACGAAAAGCGACGAGCACGTTGTCGCTCCGCGCTTCGATTTCCGAGGTGGTGACACTGCCCGACGTCGCAAAAACCGTGATGACGAGAGCGATGGCCACCGCGACCAGGCCCGCGTTCACCATCTGGGACCGATCGAGGTTCACGACTTCTCCTCTTTCGAGTCGCCGTCGCTCGAAGCGATCTCGTCCGAATCGCGGTCGCTCGAATCGTCGTCGCTCGAATCGTCGTCGCTCGAATCGGTCTCGTCCGCGTCGTCGCCATCCGTGCTCGATGGCCGGCTTTTTGGCGCGGATTTTTCGTGGCGGTCGCGCCGCGAGCGTCGCTCTACGAGCCGCCGTCGGTACATCACGACGCCACCGAGAATGACCGTCGCTCCGGGGAGGTAGAGCAGAACGTACAAGAGCACGTCGCTCATCGACTCTTCGGTCAGCCGAAGTCCCGCCTCTTGCGCGGCTTTCTCGGGCACGTCCACCATCACCGGCCGCGCCGCGAGCCACGAAATCGCGCTCTCCACCAGCACACGATCACCGACGGTCGTCGGATCTCGCCAGTTGCCGGCCCAAACGAGATTCGCCGACCCTGCGACCACGATGCGAGGGCCGTGCGCCGCATCCGAGCCCGCCGGTTTCGGAAGCTCTGCGGCCATCGCGACGGAAAATGGCCCCTGCTCGTCGCCCGGTCCCTTCTCCAGTAGCGCCCCCTCCTGAACGAACGGGCGAATGTCGGTCACGCTGAACGCTTCGCCGCTCGTCGACAGCAAGCTCACCGGCTGCTGCTCTCCCTTGCTGCGCCTGAGACTCTGTGCGTTGCGCACGAGAACCCGAACCTTGCTGTCCTCGACTTCGTCGATGAGCCCGCGGGTGATGGCGTGCGGCGCGGGCAGCGCAAAAAATGACTCGCCGATGCCGATGGGCAAGACGTGCTTGCCGTCGCGTTCGAGCACGAAGTCGCCACCGAGCTCGATGCCGCCCTTTCGAGCGAGCGCTTCGAGCCCGGTAGGAATGATGCGGATCTCGTCGTCGAGCATCGGGTTGACGAGAAGAAAGACGTTGCCTCCACCGACGAGGTACTTGTCGACGCGGGCTGCAGCCTTTTTCGTGAAGGGTTGCTCGGGCCCGGCGATGAGCATGAGGCCGCATTCCGACAGCTTCTGGTTTCGCTCGGGTTGCGCCAGATCGACCACGATGGCTTCGTAGTTGTTCTTCTGCAGGCGAAACCGGAGCTCGCCGAGCCCTTGAGCGCCGCCGTCATCGCTCGAAATCTCGCCGTGCCCTTGCGTGAAGCAAATCTTCGTCCGCTCTTCGCCGACGACGTTGCGGATCCCGCCGGTGAGCGACTGCTCGAGCTTGGACTTGACCCGACCTTCGTCGTCGTAAGCAAAAATGTCCGCCGCGGTCAGAAACCAGCGCTTCTTGCCTTTCGACACGACGAGGGCCGCATCAGTGACGAGTCGGCCGTCCTCGGTTTTGCCCTCGACCCGAATGCCGTACTTCTCCTGCAGCACCATGAACTCCGCCGGCGAGCGGTCCGGGTCCACGAACTTGGGCCGGAGCATGCGGGTCTCCGCCCCGTAGGCGTCGAGCATGTGGCGCACGCTCACCGTCAGCGGGTCGCTCGCGCTCAAGAAGACGACGACGTCTATTGGAGCGTCGAGACCGTGCAGCGTCTCGAGGGTGGCGTGCGAGAGCGTGTAGAGCCCCTGGGAGGTCCAATCCCACCGTTTGTAGAAGCGGCCCACGAGCACATTGCAACAAACGGCGATCACCGCCGCCGCCGCCACGCCGGTGATCGTCAGCCCACGCAGTCTCGCGACCCGCCGCGAGGCTTCTTCCAGAGAAACCGCCGGGCCGGCCATCAGCCCCACCTCCACGACTCGACGACCCGCGAGGTGATGAAGAGCGGCAGCACAATCATCGTCGCGAAGTAGACGAGCCGACGAGCGTCGACGACGCCTTTCGAGAACTCCTCCATCTGCGTCAGCACCGAGACGTGCGCGCAGATTTCACGGAACGGGCCCGGCTCGAAAATGTATTCGCCGACGCCGATGATGAACAAGCCGAAGACGACCAAAGAGGTGAGCAGAAACGCGAGGAGCTGGCTCCTCGTCATCGCGCTCATCAAGAGCCCGACCGACAGATAACTCGCGCCGGTGCCGAGCACGCCGACGTAGCTCGCCGCGACGACGAGCCAGTCCACGTGTCCAGTGTTGCGGAGGATGACGATGTACAAGAGCGTCGGAGCCCACATCAGCACGTAGGTGGTGAGGGTAGCGGCGTACTTTCCAACGACGACGCCGGCGGGCGTGACCGGAGCGGTCAAGAGCGCTTCGATGGTCCCGCTGCGGCGCTCTTCTGCAAAGAGCCGCATCGTGAGCGCCGGACAGATCAAGAGCAGCGTGACGATGAGGAAGATCGATTGACCGAAGTACGCTTGAACCGGCCCGCGGTCGATGGACAGATCGGTCATGTTGCCGAAGTGGCTGACCATCCACGCGAAGCTCGCCCCTTGCAGCAGCAAAAAGACGAACGTGAGCACCCACGCGAGCGGGCTCACCCACAAGCTGAGCATCTCGCGACGATAGATGGCGAAAAAGCCCGTCATGCGCTCAGCCCTCGTGCTCCTCGGCCCGGGTGAGCTGGGCAAACACGTCTTCCAGGGTCGCTTTTTCCGGCGCTGCCTCCCGAACACCGACGCCGGCGGCTTCGAGCGCCGACACGGCGGCCTGAATGACGTCACCGTGAACCGCCCCGTCCTTCAGAGTGATCAACAGCACCCGCTGGCCATCCTCGGAGTCGCGCCCTTCCGCCTCGTCGATGTCGTCGACACCTTCGACCTGCTCGAGCGCGGCATCGGCGACGGCGGCGGCGTCTCGGACCACTATCCGCACGACGTTCGAGTGGCGCTGCGCCCGAAGTTGCTCGATGGCTCCCTCGGCGACGAGCCGACCCCGATCGATGACGATGGCGCGATCACACGTCGACTCCACCTCACTCAGGATGTGGGTCGACAGCAGAATCGTGTGGTCCTTTCCCAGGTCGCGAATCAGGCTTCGAACCTCCCGGATCTGATTGGGGTCGAGCCCGGCGGTCGGCTCGTCCAGGATCAAGAGCGGCGGCCCAGCGACGAGCGCGTCGGCGAGACCGACGCGTTGCCGATAGCCCTTCGACAAATGCAGGATCAACGTGTCGGCCATCTCGGTGACCGCGGCCTGCCGCATGGCTCGCCCGACCGAATCCGCTCGCTTGGCGCGCGGGACCTTCTTTAGTTGGGCGCGAAACCCGAGGTACTCCCGGACACGCATCTCCGGATAGAGTGGAGACGCCTCGGGCATGTATCCGATCGAGCTTCTCGCTTCGATCGGACGCTGCTCGATGTCGAAGCCGTTGACCGTGATGCGGCCCTGGGTCGAGCCGAGAAATCCAGCGAGGATGCGCAGGGTCGTGCTTTTGCCCGCGCCATTCGGCCCTAGGAAGCCGACGACCTCACCCTTGCCGACACGGAACGACAGGTCCTTGACCGCGACGACCGTCCCGTAGTCCTTGGTGAGATTCTCGACCTCGATCATCCAGCGATCCGGGAACTACCACGGGGAACCCGAGCGCCAAACGGCCATGTTTCCGCGGCGTTCGCCGCTATCGAACTCCCGCCGAGCCGCCCCGAACCGCCGAGCCGCCGCGGACTTGCATCGTGCGAGCGTCCTGCACGAAACCCACGAGCTCTGCCCGTTTCCACTCGACGCCTACCGGTAAGAGCAGGACCTCTCGGCCCTTGGCCTCGGTCGAAAGTCGAACGGTCTCGAAGACTCGCACGATGTCGACGTGACTCAGCGAGCGCCCGGCGTTTTCACCTCGCGGGACTGAAACGCCCGATTGCGATTGCACGACGGCGAGGTTCAGAAGCGCGCCGCTCACCTCTCCGCCCACCGCGTAGTGCACGACGAGATCCTGCGGCCCAGCCTCGACCCGGAGAGAGACCGTGGCGGTGGCAGGTTTGCTCAGGGCGTCTCGGATGGCCCTCGAGCTCTTTCGAGAGCGCGAGCCGACGAACTCGGCGGCGCCATTGACGACCATCTGCGGCGTGTAGACCCGCTGGGTGTCGCGGGCCGCAGCGTACCGCCTCTGGCGCGCGGAGAAGCGAGCGTCGCTGAACGGGTCGCGCCACCCGAGGTAATTCCAATAGTCGACGTGGAAGGAGAGCGTGAACACGTCGTCGCCAGCAGACTCGGCGATCTCCGCGAGATTTTTGTCTGCCGAAGGACAGCTCGAGCATCCCTCCGACGTGAAGAGCTCCACGACCGCCACCGGCGCCGCCTCGATCGGTGCGCGCTTCGCCGCGGCTGGCGCGTTGCTCGCTCGGGGCGCGGGGCCGGGGAGTGATTCGCTGGCCGCCACCGGAGAACGGTCGAGCTCGGCACGCGTATCGGTCGGCCGCGAGCAACCGATGCTCGACAGGACGCCGATCCAAGCCCACGTGCGCCAGCTCATCGTCCTCGCATACGGTACGGCACGCCGAAGCGTTACAGGGCGCCGCCAAGCGGCCGCTGGCGCCGATCGCCGCCAGGTGTAAGATGGCCGGCGTCGGCCGCGTTCCTCGGGAGGGTCAATGGTCAGCTTCTACGCGAAATACTTGAAAAAACCTGCTCTCGGCCGAAGCGGACGGTTGCCGCTCGTTGCCGTCATGCTCTGTGCCCTTCTCGCCATGGCATGCGGCGCCGCGGGCCAATCCAAGGGCGGAGACTACGCCACGTCCCCCGCGGAACCCGGGGCCTACCCCCAATCCGCAGGAGCCGTGGATGGCGACTACGACGACAGCGAAGCCGAGATGATGGAGGGGACGGTCTCCGCGGACTATCGCAGCGAGCCGAGCCCGGCGCCAGCTCGGGCCACGACCCGCGACATCGCCAAGAAGGTGGAGATCAGCGGCGGCAGCTCCGGAGCACCCCCCCCCGCGCCCCCGCCGCCGCCGCAACAACAACCGGCGCGAGCAAAGAGCAAACCCACGGAGGAATCACCGACGTCGGCGACCGCCGCGAGCTCGACGGACCGTCGCAAAGTCACGCCGCTGCTCGTCTACAAGGCGCATCTGAACGTCGCCGTGTTCGAGACGGAGAAGTCGATCGACAAGGTCGAGCGACTGGCCCGCGAAGCCGGCGGATACCTGGTTCGACGCGACGACACCGTCATCGTCGTGCGGATCCCCACGAAGAAGTACCACGACGCCCTCGAGACGATCGCCAAGATCGGCGATGTGATTCATCGAGAGGTCAGCGTGCAAGACGTCACCGAGCAGTTCTACGACATGCAGACTCGGCTGAAGAATCTGCGCGCCGTGCGCGACCGCTTCGAGCAGCTGCTCGGCAAAGCGAAGAACGTCGAGGAGGCGCTCGCCGTGCAACGCGAGCTCGAGCGCGTCACCACCGAAATGGAAAGACTCGAAGGACGGCTCAAGGTGCTCCGCGAGCTCATTGCGTTCTCGACGATCACCGTCGAATTCGCGCCGCGCTCCAGCGACAAGATCGACCCCAAGTTCCGCCTGCCGTTCGGGTGGCTCAGCTCGCTCGGTTTGAGCCGACTCCTCGAGCTCTGAGGGATATCGTCATGCGTTTCAATCAACTTTTCTGCGCGTTCGTCGTGGCCACCGCTACCGCTGCCTGCGGCCAGAGCTTCACTGCGGCCACGCCGCCGGAGTTCGTGGAAATCGAAAACGACTACGACGACTTCGACTACCGCGCGGCCAGCGCCGACGGTCTGGTCTTCGCCGTGCGAGAGATCGAGCACGATCCCGAAGGCTCACGTGCTTTCTGGGCGCGGGCCATCGAGAACCGAATGCGCGACCAAGGCGGATACGCGCTCATCGACACCAAAGACGTAAAAACCGCCCAGGGCATCGACGGCACTCAGCTCCGCTTCGGCCACGACGAAGAAGGGCGACCGCACCTGTACTACGTCACCCTCTTCGTGACGGATGACACCATCTACATCCACGAAGCCGGCGGCACCAAAGAGCTGATGGAGCAACACGCCGCCCAAGTCGACTGGGCCGTGAAGCACTTCTGGATCAAGTAAGCGCGAGCGCGGTCATCGCGTCTTCTTGTGCGTCGTCGGCCAGCCGCCGGCACGGGGCTCGATTCCTTCGAGTTCGTGTAGCTTTCTCTTGATGTCGAGGCCGCCGGTGAATCCACCGAGGGAGCCGTCCGCGGCGACGACCCTGTGACACGGCACGATGAACGGAATGGGGTTGGTGCGCATCGCGCCACCAACGGCGCGGGATCCGCCGGGGCTACCGGCTCGAGCGGCGAGCTCGCCGTAGGTCACCAGCTGACCGAAGCGAACTTTGATGAGCGCCCGAAGCGCTCGGCGGCGAAAACCCGTGACCAGAGACAGGTCGACCGGCACGTCAAACTCTCGCCGTTTGCCGCGAAAGTACTCGACGAGCTCGTCGAGCGACGCGAGCCGTCGCGATACTCGGAGCTCCGCGCCGAGCTTCTCTTCGATGCTGGCGCCCGTGGCCGCCGCATCGGTTTTGCCTCGGGCGACCGCGAGCACACCGCGCGGCCCCTCGAAAACCGTCACTTCGCCAATCGTCGTGCTTTTGGTCGCGTGACGAACGACTAGCGGCTTCACGGCCGAATGATGCGCGTTCCCCGCGGAGGCGTAAAGGTGAAGATCCCTTTCGGCAGCCGCTTGTTCACGCGCGACTCGACGAGGTCGAAGCGATTGATGGCCTTCTGCGCGTCGACCATGAGCACACGCCGAACGTGATGCTGCTTCTCGTCGACGTAGAGCAGTACGCGCTGGTACACCGGGGTGGGGTTCTTGGGTGTGCAGTCGAGCACGAGGGCGCCGGCGGCGCGCACACGCTTCGAGTCGAGTAGCCCGAGGTCGAAGGTCTTTTCGAGATTGCCCTCACCACTCAGAAAAGCGAGGGCTGCGGGGTACTGACTGCGGTCGACCGGCCCGACGTAGAGCGTTCGATCCTTCTTGTCGAAGATTCTGATGATCTTCCCGTCGGACGCGACGCGATCTCCGTCATCGTAGACCCAGCTCATCTTAGTCGGCTTCTCGAAATAGAGGCGACCGGTTCGGTTTTCGATTTTTTTGTGAGCGGGCAGCCGGAACCGCTGCCGGAACTTCGACTCGAACGTGATCGCCTTGTCGTAGAGGGCCTGAACCCCCCGCGCGACGGCCCGAGCTTCTTCGCCGTCGTCTTTCGGCTTGCCCAGCGCTTCGAGTCCGACGGTCGCGAGAGACCCGACGGAACAGATAACGAAGCTACGCCGATTCACGGGGCACCATCGGTGGTCGGGCTCAGACGGCGCGGCGGGGTTTCGACCGCCGACGGCGCAGGGCCTCCGGCAGACGCGACCGAGCCGTGGGCTGCCGAGCAGCGACTGCTTCGGCGGCGGGGCCGAGGCGCAGGTGGGTCAACGCGAGCGCGAGCGCGTCCGCCGCGTCGCTAGGCGGAACTTCGTCGAGCGACAGCAGGGCGCGGACCATCTCGGCGACCTGCCTCTTGTCGGCGTGGCCGCGACCGGTGACCGTGCGCTTCACGCGGGTCGGTTGATACTCGGCGACGTCGACGCCCACGCGGACGAGACTGGAGAGCACGACACCGCGCGCATGCCCGAGCTTCGCCGCCGCTTGGGCATCCTTGTGGAAGAAGAGCGTTTCCACCGACCCGACGTCGGGTTGGTGCGCTTCGAGCACGCGCACGAGCTCGAGCTCGATTCGATGCAGGCGCTGGGCGAGCGACTTCTTCGGGTCGAGAACGATGACCCCGTGGGCCACGTGGCGGATCCGGTTCCCGTCGCGCCGGACGACGCCCCATCCGAGGCGACGAGTTCCGGGGTCGATGCCAACCGTAATCACCGGGATTCAAGTAGCAGCCTCCGCGGGTGAGGGAAAGAATGCCGTCGCCGTCGAGAACGGCGCGGAGTGGCTTGGCCCGAGGCGCCAGGGTCCCTACATTGCCCGAGCGTGCTTCGAGATCCGGACGTCATCGTCATCGGCTCGGGACCAAACGGTCTCGTCGCAGCGAGCGTGCTCGCGGGCATTGGACTCAAAGTGCTCGTACTCGAAGCGAATCCCAAACGGCCCGGCGGGGCGGTCGGCACCGAAGAGGGCACCCTGCCGGGTTTCCGCCACGATGTGGGCGCGGCGTTTTTTCCGTTCGGCCGGCCGAGCCCCGCCTTTCGGCACCTCCGCCTCGAAGAAGAGGGCGTGGTCTGGCGCAACGCCGAGCTCGAGAGCTGCCATCCCGCCAAAGACGGGAGCGTCGCGTGCATCTCCCGTGATCCGGATGTGACGGCTCGGCACTTCGGCACCGCCGCCGACGGCGATGCTTGGCGCAAGCTCGCGGCCTGGCACGGAAAGATCGAATCGACACTGCTCGACGCGCTCCTGCTTCCGGTGCCCGCCATCGGCCCGATGGTCCGCATTGGCTTCCTCAACGCGCTCAAGCTCATCCGCATCATGACGTCGAGCGGTCGCGGTTTTTCGAGCCGCTTGTTCGAGAGCGAAGCGGCGCGACGCGTGCTTCCGGGCCTCGCGCTGCACGTCGACGTCGGTCCCGACGACCGCTTCGGCGCGGCGCTCGGCTACATGCTCGGCCTCACCGCGACGACTGGCGGCTACCCCGTGCCCGAGGGCGGCGCACAATCGATCGCCAACGCGCTCGTGCGCATCGTCGAGCGCCACGGGGGCCGTGTGGAGCTCGGACGTCGCGTCTCGAAAATCGTGGTTCGTGGCGGACGGGCGAGCGCCGTCCAGCTCGACGACGGAGACGAGATAGCGGCCAAAGAAGCCATCCTGGCGAACACCGGCGCCCCGTCTTTGCTGCTCGATCTGCTTCCGCCGGAAGCGGTGCCGGGACGGGTGCTCGGCAAGATGCGTGCATTTCCTCGCGGGTGGGGAACCTTCAAGCTCGACTGGGCACTGTCGGGGCCAGTGCCGTGGAGCTCGGAGCTCGCCCGGAAGAGCGCGGTCGTGCACGCCGGCGAGAGCCTCGACGACCTGTCCGAGTTCACCCGGCGCGTGCGAAGCGGAAACCTCCCGGAGCAACCCTATCTGGTCGTCGGGCAGCAGAGCCTCGCCGATCCCACCCGCGCACCGCGCAACCAGCACACGCTCTGGTGCTACTCCCGCGTTCCGCCGTCCATCGAAGGCGGCTGGAGCGCACATCGTGAACGATTCGCCGATTGCGTCGACGACCGCATCGAGGGTTTGGCCCCAGGCTTCAAGAAGAAGATCCTCGGCCGGCGCATCGTCGCCCCACCGGATTTGGAGAAGATGGACGCCAACCTGGTCGGCGGCGATCTCGGGGGCGGCTCGAACGCTTGGCATCGGCAGCTGATCTGGCGGCCGGTGTTTCCGTACTTTCGCTATCGCATGCCGGTCGAACGCCTCTATTTGTGCTCGAGCTACGCCCACCCGGGAGCCGGCGTGCACGGCATGTGCGGCTTCAACGCCGCCCACATTGCCGCTCGCGACATCGGCTGAGCGGCACGCCCGTCAGCGCCCGGCGTCGAGCTTCGACGGTCTCTTTTCGCCGGCTTCCCGCCGCTTCACGAGTTCGTCGATGCACGCGAGAACCGTCGAGTTGTCACGGCGCTCGTAGCTTTCCAGCGCGCGAGCGTGCTCGTCGACGTGCTCGAGGAAATCCAGCATCACTTCGGGCTCGAGCCGTTTCGCGTGACGGCCATAACCCAAGTGTTGCAGATAGGCGGCGTTCAATTGCTGCTCGAACTGCTGCTCGACCGGAACGCTCAGCATCGGGACACGCAGAGTGACGGCCTCGCTCATCAGCGAAAAACCTCCGCCGGCGATGACGGCGCGAGCGGTGCGTAAATCGTCCACGAAGGCCGTCTCGGAAAAGGGCCGAAGCTCGACGTTCGCATCTTTGCCTTCCCTTCCCATGCCATACACGCGGAACTCGAACGGGAGTTTCTTCAGCGCTTCGAGCAGACTCTCGTTTCCCGCGGCGGTTTGATAGACGAGCACATGTTCACCAGGCTCTCGTTTTGCGGCGAGGATTTCCGGGCGAAGGATCGGCGGAACGAGGGTGGTGCGCTTCTTCCGAACCTCGGGAAAAAAGAAGCTCGATACGAGATAGTGATACGCCCCGGGCATTTTCATTTTCACCGCGAGCTTGGCCAACCGATAGTCGAGCCTGCCCGCCTTCCGGATGGCCTCGTCGTGTCGGCACCGGTTGATGATCTGCATGTTGTCGACGCTCACGACGGGAACTCGGCGATTGAGCCCATAGAGCGCGGCCCACGACTCGAAATCGCTGATGACCAACTCGGCTTCGAAACCTTCCTCGGCGACCTTGCGGTAGACCTCGACGTTTTTCTTGATGCCCTTGGGCGCCTTGCGAAGATTTTCGAACAAGCTCTCGCTGCGGTCGACACGATTGTCGAAGTACCGAAGAGTGAGCCCGTGGATCTCGTGCAAGGTGACGTTCGAATGCGGCCTGAGCCGGTCGACGAGAAAACCGTGAGCCCGCCCCGAGACGACCACCCGTATTTCGTGACCGGCGGTCGCCAGGTGCTCGATGAGCACCCGACTCCGGGTCGCGTGCCCCATGCCCTCTCCAACGACGCCGTAAAGAATCCGCATTCGGCGAAGGATGCCGCAGCCCAGGTCACGGGTCGAGGCGCCTGCTAGGCTGGGCGCCGATGTCGAAGAAGGTCGCCAGAAAGCAAAGCTCCGAAAACCTCGCTTGGCTCGATTTCGAGATGACCGGGCTCGATCCCGAAGAAAACGTCATCATTCAAGCCGCGCTCATCATCACCAACAAGGACCTCGACCCGCTCGAGGAATACGTCTGCGACGTCTGGCAGCCGAAAGCGGCGCTCGACAAGATGACGCCGTTCGTGCGCGACATGCACACCCTGACCGGATTACTCGGGCGCCTCGAAGAGAGCCGCGTCGACGTGGTCGCCGCCGAGCGCGACCTGCTCGAACGCGTCGCCGGTTGGTGCACCTATCCCGCAATCCTTGCCGGAAACAGCATTGGCTACGACCGCCGTTTCATCGATCGATACATGCCGGCTCTCGGCGGCTACCTCCACTACCGGATGCTCGACGTCACATCGCTCAAGCTCGTCGCTCAAACCTGGCGTCGCGAAGCCGAGTACAGCAAGCCGAAAGACGGCGCACACGACGCGCTTTTCGACATTCGCGAGTCGATTTCCGAGATGAAACACTACCGCTCGAAGCTCATACGGAGCGGATAGCGGCCTTCAGTCGCCGGCGGTCTCGCGCTCTGGTTGGCCGCGAGTCAGTCGATCGAGACGACCTGATTGCGCCCGCCGCGCTTCGCGGCGTACAGGCGTCGGTCGGCGATTGCGACGAGCGCCGTGACCGATTGCTCCGGGCACTCGGTCAATACGGCACAACCGCAGCTCACGGTGACGGCAACCTGGTGGCCGCTGCCCTCGATGGGTTTGGCCGCGACCCTGACCCGGAGTCTTTCGCCCACCCGCACCGCTCCTTCGAGATCGATGCCTCGAAGGATGACAGCAAATTCTTCGCCGCCATACCGCGCGACGACATCCTCGGTCCGGAGCCCCGCGCTCGCCAGCTCGGCGATCTTGATGAGCACGGCGTCCCCGGCTTGATGACCGTAGGTATCGTTGACGTTCTTGAAGTGGTCGACGTCGAACATGACGAGCGCGACGTCCGTCTTGTGGCGCTTCGCGTAGGAGACCTCTACCTTCATGCGTTCTTCGAAGTGCTCGCGGTTGAAGACGTTGGTCAGCGGATCGCGGACCGCGGCTTCGTAGAGCTGGCGGAGCATCTGCTCCTCGTCCGAATCCGTGACCGAATAACGAAAAATCACCGTCGGACCGAACTGGACGACGTCCCCATCGCGGAGCGTGCGGCGCCCGTTGATTTTTTGCCCTTGAACGTAGGTGCCGTTGGCCGAGTCGTTGTCCTCGACCACGTGAACGCCTTCGGCGAAGTAGACCCGCGCGTGCCGTCGACTGATGCCGTCGTCGTTGAGCCAGACGTCCGAGCTCGAGAGCCGACCGAGAGTGCAGACCTTGTCCCCGAGCGACACCACCTGACCGACGCTGGTGCCATCCATGCGGATGAGCATTCGCCGGTCCTTGCGGATCTTCGCGGCGGCCGCCTTGACGTCGTCGATGTTGATGACCGCCGTGGCTTCGCCGGTATCGTCCTCGAAGTGGTGCAAGTCGTCGTCGCTGGCCACGGCCCTCTGGTGGCGCCTCTCACGCCACCTTTTACGGTATGCGGAAGGTGGCCCGAGCGCCAGCTCTTCCGCCGGGCTCCGAGCAAACGCCTGCGGAATTCAGCGCTGAGGGAAGAAGCTCACCGGCACGACCACGGCCGCGCTGCCACCGACAGGCTCACGGAATCGCGCCGATCGCGCCGCGCTCTGCACGCAAGCCCCCGTCGATCCGAGCGTGCCCGTTTGATGAGCCGAAACGCCGTGCACGCTTCCGTCCGTACCAACCCGGATGGTGAGGCGCACGGTGCCGCGCGCGTCTGGATTCGTCGCCAGCTCGCGGTTGTAACAAGCGCGGAACCGTCCACGAAGCGATGCGATGACCCCTTCGGCGCCCGGCACGACCCCGGTCACGCTCGGACCGCCCACAGCGGTCCCCGGCTTCGGACGCGGAGCATCCACGACCTGTTTCTCGCCGCGCGAGCGGTCGCCTCGCGACCGATTGCCGAGATCCGCCAGCGCCGTCCTGTCACGCCCGACGCGGATCGGGCCGGAGCTCGAATCGAGCTCGAGCCCCCTGTCGCTCGAAACGCGATTGTTCCGGCGCGCCACATCGTCGAGCGTGCCCATTGGGACCTCGCTGCGCTCGAGCTTGCGAATTCCATCACCCGGTGCGAGCGCGCGCAGCATGTCGATGCCGAGCTTTTCGAGCTCGGCGCGCGGCGATGCCGAGGGCGCCATGCGCTCGGGCGTCGCGCCGCTCGGGGCGGGCGATGCCGACGGTGGAGCGTCCGTCGCCGCCGGAGCGTCTTCCGTCGAGGGTTTCGGGTCCACGCCCTCTTCAGGAGTTTCGATCGGCGCAACCGGTAGCCGCGGCAAGCTGTCGACAATCCCGACGACGTTCACGTTCTGGTCGATGATGGGATCGAGCCAGTCCGAGTACGCCGCCCCGAGAGCGAGAAAGTGGAGCATGAACGAGGCCGCCGCGATGACGGTCGTGGGCCAATCCACGCCGACCGCACCACGGGTCATCGAGGCGGGCAGCTGAGCCTTGGGCTGACTGGGCGGCAGGTCGACGAATTGAAAGAGGAATGTCGTATCGCCGATGACGACCTTGCCGCGTGACGACTCGTCGAGAGGAACGCGGAACACGCCGCCGGCGGTGCGTTCGACCTTGCCCTTCAACCGGTGCAGGTCCACCACGCCGTCCACGAGCGCGACCCGGCCGACCATCTGCTCGGTGAAACAGAGATAGTAGCGGCGTCCGCTTCGCTGAAAGAGCCGAAAGCTGCCAGGCAATTGCGCTGCCCGGACCACGAACTGGCTTCGTTCGCTCTGACCGACGGTCACATCCTCCGGGCCGCGAACGACACGCTCTTCCACGACGCGCCCCTCCTTCGCCACGCCGATGCGGAGAGTCTTGGGGCCCGCCTGGACCGCCGCGCGCATGACCGACGTCAGTTGACCCGCGGGGCCCGGAGTCGGCTCTGCCTGAGCGAGAGTTTCCTGTCGCATGATCGTTTACACCTCGCTGTCTTCCTCGGTCCGACAGCGACCACGCGCCGGGGTTCCCGATGTCTCGAACTTTGGAAAAAAAAGCCGAAGGGCGGAGCGTTCGTCAGGGTGCGGCTACTGCGGCGCCGCAAGGGCACCGAGATCCGACTCGGTGCCTCGAAACAAGTTCAGATCGACCACCGTGCCGGACAAACGAACGTTGCCGGCGTGCTGGTAGAACGTCCACTTCTTCCAGCCCCCGAAACGCAGGTTCGCGGGGAAATCGAACTTCGGCCAACCGGCGAGCCACAGCGCACGGTCGTCGAATCGCTCGGTGCCGCACAGGCACTGGTTCCAATGCGGCTCGATGGTGTAGACGAGCGCCTTTCTCCCTAGGGCCCGATCCACGTGAGCCACCCAGACGTCGACGAGCGCGATCCACTCGGCGCAAGTCAGCTCGCAGCACTCGTCTTTTTTGCACTCGACCGGGCGCTCGATGTCGACGGACGGAGGCAGCTCGCCCGGGTCGTCTCGAAGTAGCTCCGCGAACACGCGCGCCTGTGCCTTTGGATCTCTTTTTGGAGTGACGAAGTGGTACGCGCCTCGGAGCACCCCGCACTCCTTGGCCATGCGCCAGTTGCTTTCGAAGTCTTCGTTCTTGGCGATTCCATACGCGGCTTGCACGTACGCAAACCGGAAGCCCGCCTGGCGAATGTCTCGCCACGGGGCCTTCGAGCCGACGTCCACGCCGCGGATGCGGGAGTCGTGGGCTTCCGGCACACGAAAAGGACCAGCGTCGAGCTTCGCCGCTACCTGCTTCTTTTTCGGGTCATCGAGATTCTTGCACCGAGCCGTGATTGGCTCCTGCACGAGCGGCGGAAGGGTATCCCCGGGCGGAAGGGCGGCATCCGGCGAAGCGTTCGGTCGCGTTCGAACGGGGGCTTCCTTCGTCGGAGGAAGGACTGGCGGAGAGGTAGGGCGCACGGTCGGCTCCGCGTCGCACGCCACGAACGCGAGCGCGCACAGGAGCGGCCATCGGCGCATGAGCGCAGTCTACTTCCGAAAGACGCCCCGGTCCGTGGCCTCGTGACCGGGGAAGATCGTGCTCGAATCCGCCCCGAGGCGCCGTTCGACGAGCTCGGCCAGCACGTCGCGATAGTCGATGGTCACCGCGAGATCCCCCGGTTGTTCGAGCTGGTCCTCCGCGAGCCCCGGCCAGTCGGTGATTACCCGGCCACCGTGCACGGCGCCGCCCATCAGAAACATCACGCCGGCGCGGCCGTGGTCGGTGCCGAGCGAGCTGTTCTCGTAGGCCCGCCGCCCGAATTCGGTCATCACCACGACGGTGACCCGTTGCATCGTGTCGCCCAAATCTTCGCGGAAAGCGGCGAGCCCGTGCGCGAGGGTGGATACGTTGCTCGGAAAAAGATTCGCCTGCACGAAGTGCGTATCCCAATCGCCGAGATCCACCGACGCCGCTTCCAACCCGACGTCGGCGTGAATCAGTCGGGCGACTTCCCGAAGACCTCGGGCGAAGTTGTCGTCACGATACGCCGCCCGGTGGCCCTCGCCCGCGACGCCGAGGGCCTCGAGCCGCGCGAGAGTTCCGAGAGCGTCGACACCGGCGGACGCGAGCGCGTCCCCGGGCGCGAGCGCGTCCCCGGGGGCGGGCGCGGGGGCATAGAGCGCACGCAGGGCGCGTTCGAGCTCTGGATCTCGCTCCTTTCCCAAGCGGTAGTCGTCGAGGGTCTGAAGAACGGACACCGCCGGCGCACCGCGGAGCGACTCGGGCAACTGGGTGCCGATCGCCGCGGACGACAGCCCGGACTTTCTTCCGCTCTGGCGCAGGTAGCGTGCGAGCCATCCGCTGCTCTCGGATCCCTCGGTGCGTCCGGCGTGCTCCATGCGATCCTGCGCCTCGAAGTGAGAGCGAGTCTGATCGTCCGAACCGACGGCGTGCACGACAGCGAGCTCCCCGGCACGAAACGAAGGAAGCAGCGGCGAGAGCAACGGATGAAAGCTGAATCGGTCGTCGAGCGCGATACCTCGCTCGCTGTCGTCCGCGCTCGTGTCGTCGGGCCGCGGAACCGCGAGCGTGGGCCGAAGCTCGTAGTACCTGGGCTCGGCGTGCGGGACGACGAGGTTCAGGCCATCCGCCGCGCCGCGGAGAAAAACGACGACGACGACGTCTTTCTTCTTACCGTCGCCGAGCCGGAGGAACTGCCGGCGGGTCGTTTCTTTTTCGCGGCGCTTGCCCATCAGTGCCTCTGAAATGCCGGGGAAGCGAGGGCGAGCGCTAGTGCCCGGCGCGGTTGGCGCTGTCCCGGTTCGGACGCCAGGTACGCTTCGAGCGCCTCGCGCTCCGCCGGGGTCGGATCACGGCCGAGCAGGTGACGCATGACCGGCGTCACCGGGTTTTTCTTGTCGGCCCCGAGCGCGTCGAGCAACTCGTCGACGTCGATCTTCGCGTCCCCCAACCGACCCTCGGCGAGCGCGAGCGCGAAGTTCCATCGCCAGAGCATGGTGGCGAGCCATTCGCCGGCCACGTTCGGGTAGCCGTCGGGGGTCGGGTATTGGAATGGTTTGTGCCCCATCCGTTCGAGGTATCGTTGGAGCTCCCCTCGGGCGTGTGCATCCGCGCCGAGAGCGCGAAGCGACGAAACCACGTAGCGAAACGGCCTCTTGAGCTTCTGTCCTTTCGAGCCGCGGAACTCCACCGACGTCAATATCGTCCGCAGAAGCGTCGGAATGTCGCCGCCCGAGCTTTCGAACGCAGCCGCCACCCGTTCGACGAGCGCTCGTGGGGGGTCGTCGGCAACAAAAAATCGGCAGAGCTTCTGCGCGAGGAATCGCCCACAGGCCGGGTGCGCCACGAGCACGTCCAACAGCGAGTCGACGTCTTTTGCTCCGCCTCCGGCCGCGATGGTTTTGCCGAGCACGATTTTTTTACCGTCATCGTGGCGCTTGGCGTCGAACTCGACGGTGCCCGGGGCCCATTTCTCTCGGACGACCCACCCGGTGAGGCACCGCGCAGCCTCCATCACGTCGTTTTGAGTGTAGCCGCCGCGCACGCCGAGAGTGTGTAGCTCGAGCAGCTCTCGTGCGTAGTTCTCGTTCGGGCGATCTTCGGGCTCGCTCTTCTTGTTGTCTCGACCGTCGAGGTACACGAGCATCGCGGCGCTCTTGGCGCTCGCTCCGAGCAGCCGCCGGAAGCTCCCGAGCGCGTTCTGCCGAATGACGTCGCGGTCGTCGCCGGTCTTGAGGTGCCGGCAGAGCGACTTGCCGATGGCGATGTTGAAGTGATCCGTCCAGAAGCTGACCATCACTTCTTTCAGCTGACGCTTCGAGTAGATCGCCTGGAGCAGCGTATGGGTCACGAGCTGCTTCTCGACCCACTTTGGTCGAACCTCGAAAAGCAAGCTGCTGGGTAGATGCACCGTATCGATGACCGCCGTGCGCACCCGACATGCCGCGTCGCCGATGCTCTCGGGATCGAGTTGTTCGTCTATCCAACGCTCGGCCCCGAGCTTTTTGACCCGCTCGACGTCCCCCGGCCACGGTCCGAACGCCGCGCGGTCGAGTAGGTGATGCGTGTCGTCGATCTGGGGGCCCGAGGGCGCCACGATCCGGTCCGGCACATCGGCACCCAGCCGCCGACTCACGGCGCCGAGCACCGAGTCGCACCCGCCGAGAGCGGTCGCGGCGGCGCCGAGACTCGCGGCGCCTAGAAAATCACGACGACTGGGCACGCTGTTGCTCGGCGTGAGCCGCTGGGATCACCTGAAGATGGGGGGCGAGGTCCGCCCGAGCGGGTGCCTTGCTCTTGGAGAACAAAGCCTGGGCCGCAGCACCCACACCGCCGACGAGCGCGATCGGAAAAATGAGGAACCAGCCGAGCAGCGGCATGAGGCAGCTGATGACGAGCACGACCCCGCCTCGGAGCGTTTGACGCCACTCGCTCCCCTCGTCGTTCGGCTTCGCGAGCCCGGCTCCTATCCGGCCCGCCAGTCCCGACATGCCCGCCAACGTGAACCCCGCCGTCAGCGATGCCGCCACGAACCCGATGCCCTTCGCCCCACCGGGCAGATTCAGGAGGCCCGCGCTCGCTCCGAAGAGCACGACGCCGATTGGCAATCCGAGAAAAAACGAACGAACGGGGTGTTGCTGCCAGCGCAGGGTGACCCGCTCGGCAAACCTCGGCCAGACCGCACGAACCAAGAGAAAATAGGCCGTCATCGACACGAAGAGCCCCACGAGCAACGACGTGACGAACAGTGTGCTTCCAAGATAGGGCATTCTGGCTCTCCTCCTCAGGAGCATCGACGAGCGACGACCGCTCCATCTTCAGGCTCGATCGGACGAGTGTCGACCGCTACCCAGCGGCGCGATCGCCAATCGCCCTGCACCGCCGCCGATTCGTGCACCGTTAAAAAGTATTGAGGCGTCACGAGGCCGGCTCCGCTTCGAGCACCACCGCGGTACCGTAGTCCGCCGGCGCTACTTCGGAATTTTTTCGTCTTCCTGGCGAGCGTGATTGAGCAAGATCGCCGTGATCGTGCTCCGCACTTCGTCGGGTCCCTCTACCGGGCCAGGGGTGAACTCGAATTGGCCTTCCCGCCAATCGAGCATGGTCTTGAGGGCGAATTTGGAGTTGTGGAAAGCGCCGCCTTCGATTTCCGCCCGGTAGACCCGCCCGTCGCACACCTCGGCTTTGCCGACGTTGGGACCGATGACGAGCAGCACTCCGGATTTTTGCTCGACCTCGAAAAACGAAAGCAGCGAAGAGAGCGCGACGTGCTCGAGCTCGCCGCGGAGAAGCTTTTCGAGCTCGGCGGCCGCGGGCGAGCCTTTGGACCGCTGAACGATGCGATGAACCCGCACGAGCATCTCTTGCGGATTGTACGGCTTGGGGATGTAGGCATCGACGCCCAGCTGGTAGCCGAGCAGGCGTTCGGCCTCTCCGCCGAGGGTAGTCAAGAACACGACCGGGATAGCAGCGAGCTGCGGGCGCGCGCGGATCAGTCTGAGAAACTGCCACCCGTCCATGCGCGGCATGTTCACGTCGCTCAGGATCACGTCCGGGGGATCGGTGAGGCACTGGCTCAGCGCCCCGAGGCCGTCGGCGTAGCTGCGCACGACGTCTCCCCGTGCCCGAAACGGTTCGGCGGCAAGCTCGCGATAGCGCTCGTCGTCATCGACGACGACGACGTTGAGCGCGCCCGGGCGTGCCTGCGAGGCGGGCGGTTGCCCTGGACGAGGAGGTTGGTTCATCGCGCTTCGACAATTTAGCGCACCAACGGTGTGATCGAGCCAGTTTCCGGCGCTCGGCGCGGGGCGAGCGTTATTGAACGGTTCGCCGTGCCGCCGCCGCACCGATGCGGTAGCATGCGCGCCGTGTTCCGCCGAGCCTCGGTGCCGCTCGTCTTCTTGGCAGCGGCGTGTGCACAATCCGAAGGCCTGGGACCGCCGCAGATCGGTTTCGGTGGCGGCACGGGCGTCGACGGTGGCCCGATGGGTGGCGCCCCGGGGGCGGGCGGAGCCGCTGGGGCGAGCGCGGGTGGATCTGCCGGCACGGCGGCGACGGGCGGCGGGTCGGCAACCGGAGGCGCAGGCGGAACCGGCGGCGCGCCATCGACTGGCGGAGCTCCGGGAACCGGCGGCACTCCGGGGACGGGTGGAACGCCGGGCACAGGCGGAGCTCCGGGCACCGGCGGCAGCGCCGGAGCAGGCACCGGCGGGGCATCCACGGGCGGCACGGGCGGCGGCGGCAGCTGCGCCGAGGTTTCGACCGTGCCGGGACTGTGCGCGGCGGACTCGGCGGGCCAGCCGTGTAGTGAAATCGGTTTTGGCGGATTCGATTGCCCGGGCAGCCTGACCTGTCGAATCGACTCGATCGGCGGCCGCTGCGACAGTCCCGGCGGCAACCCCGTGCTCGGTACTTCTTGCAGCGACAACTCGAGCTGCAACGAAAACGAACAGTGCTACCAGGGCACCTGCGGCTGGCTCTGCGAGCTTGCAGGGAGCAACATCGTCTGCAGCAGCCCCTGCAGAAACATCGGCCACCCGACGCACGGTCTCTGCGACATCTGAATCAGCAGGGGCCGTGGCCCGAGGTCGGAAAGATTTTGCCGGGGTTGAGCAGTCCCTGGGGATCGAACACACGCTTGATGTCGCGCTGGAGCGCGATCAACTCTGCCGACTGTTCGAGCGGGAGGTACGGCGCTTTGAGAACACCCACGCCGTGCTCGCCGGTCAGCGTTCCACCGAGATCGATCACGTCGCGAAAGAGCTGCTCGATGGCAGCGTCGACCCGCGGCAGCTCGTCGTCGTCGTTCCAGAGAAAGTTACAGTGCAAGTTGCCATCGCCCGCGTGTCCGTAGGTGAGGCTCCGCACTCCCTGCTCCTCCGCGCAGCGGTAAACGCGGTCGAGCAGCTCCGGCACTCGGCGCCGCGGCACGACGACGTCTTCGGCGAGCTTGTGTTTGGCCAGGCGCCGCACGGCGACGCTCATTTCGCGGCGCGCAGCCCAGAGGCGATCCCGCTGAGCGGCGTCCTGGGCCACCAGCACCTCTAGCGCGCCGACATCGTCGCAGACGCCGGCCACTCGCTCGGCTTGTTTTTCGCAAGTGCGCTCGTCGCCGTCGACGTCGATGAGCAGCATGGCGCCGGCCGCCGGGTTTATCGCGTTGCCCGCGTCGCGCATCGCTTGAAGGGTCGCGGAGTCGAGCAGCTCGATGCATCGCGGCACGAGTCCCGCCGCGATCATCTCCCCCACGCAGCGACCGCTCTGGTGCACGTCGTCGAAGAGCACCATGAGGGTCATCACGCTCTCGGGCTTGGGGATGAGGCGAAGCGTGATGTCGCCGAACACGCCGAGCGTGCCTTCGCTGCCGACGAGCGTGGCGGTGACGTCGTACCCGGTGACCCCCTTGGCGGTGCGCTTGCCGGCGCGGATGCGCTGGCCGCCCATCAGCATCGCCTCGAGACCAAGCACGTATTCGCGCGTCACGCCGTATTTGAACGCCCGCGGACCGCCAGCATTCTCCGCAACGTTGCCCGCCAGGCAGCACCCCACGAGCGAATTGGGGTCCGGCGGATAGAACAAGCCCTCTTTTTCGACCGCGGCATGCAGGTCGGTGAGGATCACACCGGGTTGCACGACGGCGATTCGTTCGCGGCGATCGATCTCCTTGATCTCGTTCATGCCCGTCACCACCAGCACGATGCCGCCGGCCACCGGAACCGCACCGCCAGTTCGCCCGGTACCTCCCGCTCGCGGGGTGAGTGGCACCTCGGCTTCGCGGGCCACGGCCAGCGCAGTCAGAATGTCGTTTTCGTTCTCGGCCAGCACGACGGCGTCTGGCACGCGCGGCGCTGCTTCCGACTCGTCGGAGGAATAGCGCTCGCACGCGTCGGCGTCCGTCAAGACCTTGGACGCCCCGAGTCGACGCCCCAGCAATGTGAGCGCCTTGGCCCGCGCCGCAGCGCTCGGTTCGGCAACGTCGGGGCGAAGACGCAACATGGGCGTTTTGGGGTTTGGGCAGCAGCTTCGGCGGAGAGGGAGGGATTCGAACCCTCGGTGGAGTTTTATCCCCACGCCCGCTTAGCAAGCGGGTACCTTCGGCCACTCGGTCACCTCTCCAAGCGGGCGTAGGACACTACCCTCGAACGTCCGGCCGTCAAGAAACATCGTCAAAGCCCCCGAAGACGCGTTGGGGTCAGCGAACGAGCAACGCGAAGGGCAGAACCGCGAGTACTTTTTCGCCGCGGGCGAGGGACTCGACCGCGCCGGCGTAAGGGCGCAATGGCTCTGCCAACAGCTCGAGACCCACGGGCTGGCGAGCGCGGTAGCGCGCTAGCGCCAAGTCGATCTCCGACGCGCTCGCGCCCTCGCCCAAAAGCAGCGTCTCCATCAGTGTTTCGCGACCGCCTTCGACGATGACGGGGGCCTCTTCGTCGAGCTCGCCGAGCTCGCGGGCGATTTCGATGGCGCGACCGAGCCCACCGATTTCGTCGATGAGTCCGCGGTCTTTCCCCTGTGCACCACTCCAAATGCGACCTTCGGCGTGCTTCTTGACGTCGTCGACGGCCATGCTGCGCCCGTCCGAGACCCGTGAAAGGAAAACGTCGTAGGCGTTCTGCATGTGCGCACGCACTCGGTCGCGTGTCGCGTCGTCCCAGGCCAAGAGTGGCGACACGTAGGCCGCGCGGGCCGCCGCGCCCTCCTTCGGGCTCGCCGGAAACGTCTCGCTCGACACGCCGAATTCATCCAGCGCCTCGCCGATGGAGAACTTGCCGCCGACGACGCCGATCGACCCGACGATGCTCGTTCTCTCCGCGAGGATCTTGTCGGCAGCTACCGCGAGGTAGTAGCCGCCGCTGGCGGCCATCGAGCCGACGCTCGCCACGACCTTCTTCTTCTTCTTGAGCTCGACCAGCTCGTGCCAGAGCAGATCGCTCGCCAACGCCGAACCTCCAGGCGAGTCGATTCGGAGCACGACCACCTCGACCGACTTGTCCTTCGCCACTCGGCGGAGCGTCTTGGTGAGCGACTGCGCGCTGATGCCCCCTTGGCTGAACAAGCCGCCACCGGCCATCGTGATCGAGCCACTCAAAGTGAGCACCGCGATGTGCGGTCGGCCTCCGGTGGCTTCGTCCGCCCCCGTCATGACCCGGATGAGCTCGACGATGCCCGCGCCGCTCGCCTCGGCGCCGCGACCGAATCCCACCGACGTCGTTCCCGCATTGGCTCGTTCTTTGGCGTCTTCGAGCGCGTCGCTTTCGAAACCGATGGCGTGGATCAATCCGCGGTCCTTGGCCTCCGCCGGCGTCCACGGTCCCTGCTCCATCGCCTCGCGGGTTTTCTTGCCGCTCACCTCCTCGACGTCGTCGAGCCAACTCGAGCGGAGCGAACGCAGCGTGCCGACGAGTGATTCGCGCGCCTCTTCGGTCGGCCCGTCACGAGTGAACGTCTCGGCGAAGCTCTTGTAGCGACCCATCTTCAAGAAGTCCGCGCGGACTTTGAAGCGATCGAGCAGCCGCTTGAAGTAAACGACCTGCCCGGCGATGCCGACGGTGTCGACGTCACCGGTCGGGCTCAGCCAGATCCGGTCGCAACCCCGAAGCGCCATCCATGCGCTGGAGTTCGAAAGCGAGTGCGCGTGGCACACGACGGGCTTTTTGGTCTCCCGGAGCTCGTGGAGCTCCCGACCGACCTCTTCGGCGCGGGCGAAACCCAAGCTCGACCCACCGAGCTTGACGTAGTGGCCGGTGACCTCCTCGTCCTCGCGCACGCGCTCCAATGACCGGACGAGTCCGACGAAGGTCCGCCGTGCGGGGATGCCAAACAAGCCCCCTTCCCCCATCGCTTCGGGAGCGCCCCCGGTGAGGTCGAAGGTCGAGAGCTTACCGGGTCGAGGCTCGCGCTCTTCGTCGGCCGCCGGGTCGTCGTCAGCCTTGCTGATCTTCGCGCGACCTTCGCAACCCGACGCCACCGCAATCGTCAGCATCACCAGCGTCAGGCAAAGCAGTCGTTCGAGCCGAGCCACCATCGGCGCTCACTGAAAGTCAGGCAGATCTGTCGTGTCGATCTCGGGCTGTTTCGGCGCGGGCGCGGGCGCGGGCGCCGGGGCCGGCGCAGGCGCCGGGGCGGGCGCAGTCGGCGGATCGTCCGGCGGCTTCGGGCTGGTGCCGCCGGATTTCCGAGCCTCCGCGAGTCGCGCAGCCGCTCGCGCCCCATAGGACGAGCTCGCTCCGGCCTGTTCCAGCACCCGGCGATAGAGCGCGACGGCGCCGGCGCGATCGCCGCCATCCCATTTGGAGTCCGCCTTGGCAATCAGAGCGGGCAGGTAGCTCGGGTTGTTCGCGAGCACTCGGTCGTACTCTTTTTCTGCCGCCTTCGGATCGTTTCGCGCCCGCGCGATGTCACCGAGACCCGAGATGGCTTCGGTGTTGCCGGGGTGCTCGGCAAGCACAGCGCGATAGTAGCTCTCCGCCTCGTCCAAGTTGCCAGCCTTGAGCGCGCGAGCCCCCTTCTTGAGCAGCGCCCGAAAATCGCCGACGCCCCCACCCGCCGACTCACCCTCGCCGCCAGACCGCTCGCGAATCACCGGCAACGCCGTGGGGTCGACCGCTGCCACTTCGAGCGCCGCGTCAGCGCCGGCATCGGCGCGCGCATCGCTGAATCTCCGCACGAACGTCTTGAGTTCGTTGAGCAGCGGATGCGGTCGCTTCGCGGCTTCGATCTTTTCGAGCTCGGTTGTTGCTTCATCCACATCGCCCGAGCGCGCGAGCGCATAGACGAGCGCACCGCGTGCCCGGCCGAGACCGCGCTCTCCGGCAGCGGCCGTGCGCAAACGGTCCACCACGCTCGACCACACCGGTTCTTTTTCTGCCAAATCGAGCGCTGCGAGCACGTAGGCGGTTTCCGGATCGCTCGCGTTGCCGGAGATCTTCGACACGAGCTCGCGCGCCTGAGCGACTTTGCCGACGAGCCGAAGGGCGTCGACGCGCGCGCGCAGAACGGTGGGATCGTCCGGCGCGGTCTCGGCGGCTTTGCGCGCGGCGACGTCCGCCTTGTTCACGCGCTCGGACAACAAGTGATGGGTCGTCTTCACGAGGTCTTCGGCCTCGGGGTCGAGCAACCTCAGCTTGAGCCAGAGAATGTCCGCTCTCGCCGCCGACAACCGGGCCAGCGCCGCCCGAGCCTTCGGATCACGGTCCGCCAGAGCCGTCGCCTTGTCGAACTGCTCTTTGGCTCCCTCGAGATCGCCGTCGTTGAGCCGCTCGTTGCCCTTTTCTATCATCTCGGCGACCCGAGAGTCCGTCTTGGTTTCGCCTTCGGTGGAGGGCTTGATGAAGCGCTCGAGGTATTGCCGCCCGGCGGTTCCTGCAAACAACGCGACCGCGCCGACGACCACCAAACCGACGATCCATCGCGACTTCGCTCGCCGCGAGGGTGGCGGTCCGCTCACGAACCGCGGATCGGTCCCGAGGTCGTCGTAGGAGCGGTAGCTCTGACGCACGTCGCTCGGCGTCGGAGTCATCATCGGAGGATTCGTGTCGCGAATCACCACGTCGTCGCGCGGCGGACGCGGTTGGCGATCCGATTCCGGCCGCGGCGACACCGGCGGCGGAGCCGAAGAACGCTTGTCGGCGGGTCGCTCGTTTCGGGGCAGCGTTGGCGGCTCGGACTCCGGCGGCGCGTCGAGCGCACCGGGCGCCGGCTGCTCCATCGGTGCGGTGTGCGACCGTTTCTCCGGTGCACCGTCGGGCATGTCGATGGTGCTGGCGAGCGTGCCCGCCCGCGGCGCCGGCGCGGCGGCCTCCGGCGGTGCGTGCACGGCGCCTACCGCAGCAGCCACGGCGATGGCCGGCGCGGGCTCGGCCTTGTGGGTCGACTCGAACTTCGGGTTACGCGGTGGGGCGGCACCCGCGCCACCCGGTGAGGTCGGCGGCGGCGCGACCCCGACGAGGGTGCCAGGCGACTGCACGGGCTGAACGCCCGTTTTCGATCGAAAGAACGGCTCGAGCTCCGCGATGCTGACCAAGGGGCGCGGGGCGTGTCCCGATCGGCTGAGCAGGTCGTCGGGTCCAACCTGCCGTTGCGCAATGCCTTTTTGAAGATCCCGCAGCGACGTGTACACGAGCTCCCGGCCATGCACGGTCCGAACGACCCAACGCTCTGGCGCGCCGCGCACTCCACCCGCCGGATGCACCTTGAACTGGTGCCCGCAATTCGTGCATTTGACCGACGTGCCCCGGTCGCTCACCAGGGCATCGTCGAATTCGTACTCGGTACCGCACCGGCCGCACCGGACGTCCATTCACTTCACCTTCGGAAAAACGGCCGTAAAATCTAACACGCGGGGGGGTCCGTCCTACCACTTTCGGGGCGAACACCGTGGGGACTACGGCACACCCGTGAACACCTCTTCACTCTCTACCAGCTTCCCTGCCGGATCCAGCGGCTTGCCCGCCACTTTTCGAGTCGATTCCCGGGGGCCTGGTCGCCTTGTCTGGGGCACGACGCTTGCTACGCTCTTGGGGGCACGGTCCTCGCGCCTCATCGAAAGGCGGCCCTTCTTGCGGACCAAGAGTCTCAAAACGGAGCAAAAGCGATGAAACGCGCATTGTTCATGGCCCTGCCGCTGCCGATGGCCCTCGTCCTGTCCGGTTGTCCGATCTTCCCCGACGAAGGTGTGGGGTGCTTCAGCTCCGCCGAGTGCGCCGACGGCTACCGCTGCGAGTTTTCCACCGGGATCTGCCGCTTGTCCGATCCGGAACCCGAGTGCTCGGAGCCCTCGGACTGCGGACGAAACAGCACGTGCGATCCCCAAGGGATCTGCAAATCGGGCGACTGCAGCTTTCACGGGTGCGTCGCCGGGTACCGATGCCGCATCGTGGGCGATGACTATCGCTGCGTGAGCCAAAGCGGCGGTCAAGGCGGAAGCGCGGGCAGCGCCGGGGCCGGCGGCCAATCCGGCGCCGCGGGCACCGCCGGTGCTGCAGGTTCCGGGACCGCGGGTGCGGCTGGCGGCGGCGGTGCGGCTGGCGACGGCGGTGCAGCTGGTGGTGGCGGTGCAGCTGGCTCGAGTGGAGCTGCGGGTGCTGCCGGAGTGGCCGGCACAGCGGGAACGACGGGAAGCGCGGGCGCTTCGGGTTCGACCGGTTCTGCCGGCGCCTCGGGCTCGACGGGCGCAGCGGGTGCCGCCGGCGCCACCGGAACCGGCGGCTCATCGGGCTCGACCGGCGCTGCGGGCGCCGCGGGAATGACCGGTTCGGGCGGAAGCTCGGCGGCAGCGGGCGCGAGCGGAACCGCCGGCGTAGCGGGCACCGCGGGCTCGACGCCCTGAGCTCGGGCGCTATCCGCTATTTGACGATCCGAAGGTAGGGCGGAAGCTTCTTTTTCCCTTTGTCGTCCGAGTCGGCGGGTGGCGGCTCGCTCGGTTTCTCGGCGGAGGTGCCGTCGATGGGCGTCATGTTGATTGGCTCGCTCTCGAGCGGCTTCTCGCCCGAAACCAACCCGAGCTTCGGGCGCTGACTCTCGCGTTCCACGCTCTGCTCCGGTCCGGCGCCGTCATCGGCCTCGGCGACCGCGGGGCTCGACTCGGAGCTCACTGCTTCGAGTGAAGCAACCTTCGATGGGACGGCTGTTTCCTCGAGGTCGGCTCCCCGCGCGGTGTCCGCGGAGGCGTCGGCGTCGTCCAAAGCAGCGATGTCGGGGGGACTAGCGATGTCGGGGGAACCAGCGGTGTCGGCGGAACCAGCGATGTCGGGGGAACCAGCGGTGTCGGCGGAACCAGCGGTGTCGGCGGAACCAGCGGTGTCGGCGGAACCAGCGGTGTCGGCGGAACCAGCGGTGTCCGCAGATCCTTCGGACTTTTCATCCGCAGCGTTTTCGGTTTCGGTGTCGTCCGAGACGACGCGGAGCCCGGGCGAAGCGGGCTTCGCCGCCTTTTGACTCTGCGCCGCCACCTCTTTGGGCACGCTCTCGGGCCACACCATCCCCCGCCCGTCCTCGCCCACGAGCGCATAGACGGCGCCCCAGGGCACGAAGCAGAAAAACGGCGACCGGCTGAAGCTCAGGGTGCAAGACACCGCGTCGTCTTCGACCCGGAGATCTCGAATCGGCACCGGCATGTTCAGCCCCACCTGAAGCACCAGCTGCGGCTGCTTCTTGAACCATTTGGGCACATGAACCTCTTCGCTCCGCGGATCGAGGTGGACGAACACGCTGGCCTTCTCGAGCAGCGCGAGGCACACGTCCTTCTTGTCGGGAAGCTCGGCAGGCATCAGCTCAGGGCTTACGCTTGGGCAGCCAAGCCTTCCGCGTCGACAGGCCGCTGCCCACCTCGACCCGCGTCTTCTTACCCTTGGTGCAATCCACCTTCACGCGAGGGTTCGCTCCCTTGAGGCTCACGACCTTCAGAATCTTCGCTTCCTCTGGGTGGAGCTCGTCGATGCAGAAAGCAAAAACCCTCATCCCCTTCGGAAAGTTGCCGAGGAAAATGTCTTTCCAGTCGACATCGGTTTCCTTCGAGTCCGTCAAGCGCTTCACGGTGAGCGTCGTGCCGTCCACCTTGGTGACCGTGCCGAGGATGTATTCGTCCTTCTTTTCCTTCTGATCCCAGAGCGGGCCCCAGATCCGAACACCCACCATCTGCTCGCGCGGCGGCAACCACGTCTCGGTATCGACTTTCTTGAAGTTTTCGGCCGGCGCCCAGCCGTCGACGCTCTGGTAGAGCTCGGCACCCTTCGTTTTCTCCGGCTTCTCTTTCGAGACGAGCCACTTCGTCTTGCTCTTGGCCGTCACCCAAATTGCGTCGGCGTGCGCGATGTCCCCGGACTTCGAACCTTCCGCATCCCGCCGCGGGTGCACCGGGATCTCGCCCCAGGCCCATGCTTTTGCTGGCGCCTGGTACTTGCAGCCGAGCTTTTCGCACTGGATGTTCACGTCCAACATTTTTTTCGCCGCGACGATGTCGTCCGGGAGCGCCTTCCACTGGGCGAACGCGGCCTCCTTTTCGATCGCCGCCCAGTCGGCGATCGGAGTCTTCGACGTCATCGACTTGTCCACCATCGTCTTGAGCACGCCGTGGATGGCGTCTTGGATGATCGAAAAAGCGACGTCTCTCTCCTTCGGGTTGAACGTGCCTTTCGCCTTCAGCGCGTCGATCTTTCCGATGGCGTCCGCCCACTTCCGAGCATTCAACAGAGGGTCGATTTCCCCCATGCTCTGCCGAACGATCGCCTTCTGAAGCCGCAGATTCGCCAACTTGTAGCCCTCGTTCGAGAACGAGCTCGTGGCGTCCTTCGACTCGAGCATCATGCGGGCCTGGTCGACGTTGCCCTCGGCGATGGCCGCGTCCATCTTCTTACCCAGACACTCGATGAGCTGGGTCTGCGTCTTCTTCTGGACCGCGTCCCGAAATCGCTGACGCGGTTTCTTGCGCATGACGGTGCCCACGGCCTTGAGCGCGCTGGCGCACCGCCCCTGCACGGCTAGATCCGCCGTTTCGTCGGCGAGCTTCTCGGAACGCTGATCGTCGATCTGATCGAGAATCGTTTGGACCTTGCGCGTCGTCGCCAGATCTCCGTGGATCTTCGCTTCCACCGCCTTGGCCTCGGCGGTCTGAGGATCCCCAGACTTGAACGCCTCTTCGGCTTGCACCGCGACGATGGTCGCCAGCTCTTGGCGCGCGTCGCCAGCGGCTTCGGTATCGGGGAAGCGTTCGATCAACAGGCGGTAGCGCGCCTCGTCGTTGGTCTCCCTCGCTTTGGCGAGCTGGCGTGCCGCGCGGTCCTCGTCGCGGTCCTCGGCGACGACCTTGGGATTGGGGGGATCGGACGCACAGCCGGCGCCCGCAAGCAGAAAAAATACCACGAGCGAGCCGGCCCAGCCGCGCCCCGAGCCTCGAACCAACATGGGCGTGTGGTAGCACGGGCAGTGTCCGGGGCGTCAAGGTAGTCTTCCCTTCGGAACCGCGCATGAACGAACCCCAAGAGCGCCCTCCCCTGCCGCCAGGTTCGGCGCACGTCGCCAACTGGGCGAAAACTCACGGCCTCATCTACGCCCAGTACCCGGACGAATCCTGGTTTCGTCAGTGGGAGCCCAACGACACGTTCGTCAGCGCCTCGGCGTTCTTCAACAGTGTCTCGTGGCCGATCCCCGGAGGCACCGGCACCATCGCGGAACCCTGGTACGCCGAGCCCGGCTCGGAGCCGCTCGATCGCGCCGTCCTGTTGTTCTTCACGCACACGGGTTTCACCCGTCGCGCCGCCGCCCGCGGCGGCGAGCACTTCAACACCCGAGTGGCCTTCCTCGAAAACCCTCCGCCGCCCCGAGTGGAAATCGGTGACCCGGTGTGGGACGCGGCGATGGCGACTTTTGCTGCCTCGGCGGCGGAAGCCGCCGCGGCGTTTCCACCCGCCGTGCGCGCCAAGCTCGGAAAATGGGGATTCACGGGTCACTTCGAGGTTCGGCCCGGTGGTCTCGTCATGCACTGGGCCGGCGTGAAACCGACACCGACCGAGCTCGACCGCCTCCGGAGCTCCGGGCCACGACTGCTCGCGGCGTTTTTCGATCCGCAGTGACCGCTGGCCCGCGAGGACGAACCCCCCGTCCGCACGGCGAAGCCCGCACGATCCACTGCGACGCGTGTGGAGCGCCCATCGCGGTCGCCTCGGTCGAGCCCGTCGTCACCTGCACGCACTGCCGACACCAAAGCGCCGTCCCCACCGAGCTCCTCGACGAGCTTCGCGGCTACGAGCAGAACCTCACCAGGCAAGCCGCCGAAGTCCTGGCGCACGAAAACGACGCCGTTCGGCACCGGTTGCAACGAGCCGAAATGCCGTTCGACGCCTCGGGCCTCGCCATCATGTTCGGGCCGATGCTGGTGCTCGCCGCGATCGACAAGGCGCTCGCGTTCAGCGACCTCGTCTCGACTGAAACTCAGCGCACGGTGGACAGCGCCACATCCGCGCTGTCGGGTCTGCTGATTTTCTTCGGCGTGTTCGGCTACATGGCGCTCCGCCGACGGCAGGCTCACGAGATCGTGCGCCAAGGCGTGGTCGGCGCTGCCGAAACGGTCATCTGTCCGGTGTGCGGTGGGCTCAACGTCATCGCCGAAGGACACGTCATCGAAACTTGCGGATACTGCCGCGAGTCGCTGCTCGCCAACCAACGGGCGATCGCTCACGGGCTGAGCGCCGCGGAGACCCAAGCGCGGAACGCGAGGCTCCTCGCGCTTCGGTCCGAGCGAGGCCGCGGCCTGTTCGAGATGTTCGGACCGCGCCTCGAGATGTTTCTGCACATCGGCGTGTACCCGTGCTCGCCGCGATGTTCCTCGGCTTGGGCTACATCCTGCCGTTCATCGTCGCGCTCGAGGCGGATCTCGACCACGTGGCCCGCATCGGCGTCGAAGTCGCCAGACTTCACCGGCGAGAAAGTCTCGATCCTCGTCGCCGCCGTCTTTTTGTCAGTGCCGCCGGACCCACGCGGCTCCGCCATTCAAAAACGCATCGTCGACCGCGGCTACATCGCGCGCAGCACCCACGGCGGCTTTCGCGCCGACGCCACCGAGCTGACGACCACCGCGATGCACAGCGCGCCCTCGCACGCGCTCGAGCTCGCCGACGTGACCGCCGATCTCGTCCGCCTGACCGAGCAGTACGAGGGACGACCGCCCCCGCGTGAAAGACGCCGGGACGACCGCCCCCGGCGTGGAAAACGAGCCGCATCGCTCCCCGACGTAGGCCGGGAGGCAACGCGCACCGTCGCGGTGCGGCTCCCCCAAAAACCCCCAAAACCTTCTGCGGCAGTCTCTGGTCGATCACACTCCCCGACGGCGCGGTGAGCGGGTTAAGATTCAGTTCGTCGACAGGTCGGAAGTCGACGGGCGGCAACCGTCGCACGAAGGGGGACAGGATGAAGAAGTCGGTCGGGATCTGGTCCGCGTTGTTCTTGGTAATCAGCGGAGCGTCCGCGTGCGGCGGGACGTCGGACACGCAGAACACCGCGGGGGGTACTGGCGGCGCCTCCGCGGGGGCAGGTGGAATGTCCGGCGGCACGAGCACCGGCGGCGCGGGTGCGGGGGGAACCGGCGCGATGGGCGGATCGGCCACCGGCGGCGCGGGCGGCGGCGTGGGTGGAACGGGGGGCGTTGGAGGCGGCAACCCGACTGGCGGCGCCGGCGGGACCGGCGGAACGCCGATGGTGAACGATCGCCTGGGCCGCAGCTGCACGACCGACGCGGAATGCGGTGTCGGACTCGGGTGCGTGGCGCCTGACTCGAGAAGCTTCGACGGACAGGGCCCGGCGGGCGGTTTGTGCACGGCAGATTGCGCCGGCAACCTCGAGCGCTGCTCTGCGCTCGATCCGACCTCGGTGTGTTTGAGCTTCGACAACGGCAACGCGTTCTGCATACCGGGCTGCACCTTCGGTCCGACGTCGCTCACCTCGTTCGCCAGCAACAAGTGCCACGGGAGATCCGATGTCGCTTGCTCGCCCTTGACGGACAACTCCGGTGTCGTGGTGCCGGCGTGCATCCCTCAGTGCAATTCCGACGCGGACTGCGGAGCTCTGTTCTGTGATCCAGCCACTGGCTTGTGCGGCACGACTCCCCGTGCCGGCGACCCGGTGGGCGCGCCGTGCCTACCCCCTGCGCCGGGCGGAGCCGAAACTTGTCGCGGAAGCTGCGGCAACTTCGCGCTGGGTACGATGGGCAACACCACCTCCATGTGCGGGGAGAGATGCACTACGGGAGCGGGCAACTCCGGTCAGGGCAGCTGCGGCTGGAACGGACCAGGCACGGGGCCGGCCGACGCGTTCTGCCTGTTCGCCTTCGGCGCAGTCATCGACAACGGTGGCCCCGGTTTCGGCGACTTGGGAAGTTGTGCTCCGCTTTGCAGCTGCAACGCGGATTGCGCCAACACCGACCTCATCTGCAATCCGGTCGACAACGCGGCGTTCACGATGACGACGGGCCGCGAGGGAGTCTGCAGCGACCCCACCGAGCCCGACGGCAGCCCGGCGGATGAGATCGACGTTTGTCCGTGACGCCCCCGTCACGGGCAAGAACGCGCGGTTCGGCTCAGAAGGCGGTGGTTTCGGCCTAGAAGGGAGCGCCGGCGCCGTTCGAACAGTTGATGCACTCGGCGTCCATGGCGTTCGCCGGGTCGTTGCACTTGGTGGGGCAGTAGTTGATGGTCTGGAAGACCTTGTCGACCATGTCGCACTCGTCGCTCTGGCCTTCGACGCTCATTTCGGCGTAGCCGCCGTTGTCGACGAACGCTTGGGCGCAAGCGCGCTCGCTCGGGGTATCGGTAATCCACGCGGGTAGGACCGGGAAGTCTACCGTCGGGAATGGCGGCACCGTCGTGGGATCGAACGAGTACTGCGACTCGGTGCAGATCTGCTTCATCTCGCAATCCGTGTCCGGCATGCGCATGGACATCGGCGCGGACAGGGCCTTGAAGGTGTAGCAGAGCTTGAACTGGCCTGGACAGTCGGCCATGACGTCGTTCGTCGAGAACGGCTTGGTGGGCAGCGTGGACAACATGGCGTCGATTTCACCCATCGATGCGTCGGGACAGCGCGCGCCGCCCGGGGCGGCCATGTCTTGGACGGTGTTGAGCGCATTCGACACGGTCGTCGAGCCCGCCCCGCCGGTGAAGATGAAACACGGGCTCAAGTTGGCGATGTTCCAGAACCCACCGCTGAAGCAACCGCACGCGGCGGCGCCCGCCGTGCCGAGCGGCTCGTAGGTCATCGGGTCGATGCCGCTGAAGTTTTCGCAAGGGCCCCAGCGGAAGTCGTTCTCGCCGACGCGCTCGCACATGGCCTCGCCGTCGGCGCACGCGCCCTTGTTGCGGTGGCGCCGGAAACCGGGCCAGCACGCGGCGGGCATGGCTAGGTTGGGATCGCACGGGCAGCCTTCGAGGTTCTTGTCGTTCGGGCACCGCGGCGTGCCGCCGGGGTTGGTCGGGTTGTTCATGTTGCCGTTGCACGCCGGCGCGGGCGGATCGTCGACGAAGAAGGCGTCGATGGACACGTCCATGACGCCGCCCTGAGCGTCGAGCAGGCCGCCACCGACTCCGAGACCACCACCGGTGCCGCCGGCTGCGAGACCGCCGCCGCCGCCCGCCGCGAGACCGCCGCCGCCGCCAGCGTTGCCCTGGCCGCCGCCACCACCGAACGCGCCGCCAAAACCGTCTTGCCGGCTACTTCCCCCGCCGGAGCATTGCAGCGCCGAGACCGAAAACGCCGAGATGACGCAGAGAGAAAACGCCGTGCGTAGGATGCCGTGGCGATGGGGACGGGCGGACATTTCAAGCAACCTCCAGGAAGGACGAGGGCCGCGCGTCAGAGAGAAAAAGAGCGCACGCCCGTAGAGATAGGGTCGCGCCATTTGGGGGGCGTTGCAAGCCGCGAGAGGGTTGGCTCCTCGGGCCGAGCGCGCGTGCTACGTTCTGCCGCAGAGATGGCGCAGTGCATCCTCGTCGTGGAGGACGAGCCGGCGATTGCCGAATCGCTGTCGTACGCGCTCGAACGAGACGGGTTTACCGCATCGATTGCGCCCACTTGCGGCGAAGCGGACGACAAGAAGGCCACCGCCGACTTGATCATCCTCGACCTGATGCTTCCCGACGGCAGCGGTTTCGACCTGATCGATAAAATGCGCCGCAACGGTAATCGCACGCCGATCATCGTGCTTTCGAGCCGCGACAGCGAAGCCGACCGGGTGGCCGCCCTCGAAACCGGCGCGGACGACTACGTGACCAAGCCTTTTTCGCCACGCGAGATCGTCGCCCGCGTGCGCGCGGTCCTTCGGCGGTCGCAGCGCGCGCCGGACGCGCGCACGAACGAAGAAGGCGGCTCGGTTCTCGGGGTGGACGTCGACACGCGCCGAGCGTGGGTCGGCGACCAGCAGCTCGAACTCACGCGCGTGGAGTTCGATCTCTTGGCGAGCCTTCTCGGCAGCACCGGGCGCGTCTACACGCGCGCCCAGATCATCGATCGCGTGTGGGGCGACGGGTACGCCATCACCGATCGAACGATCGACAGCCACGTGAAGTCCCTCCGACGAAAAGTCGGGGAAGCCGGCGGCGATCCGGGCCTCATCGAGACCGTTCGTGGGGTCGGCTATCGGGTGACGGACGAGCCGGCGCCGGAAAAGCCGTGATTCGGCTCGTCGTCGTCGCCGCGACTTCCGTCGGCGTCATCCTCTTCGTCGCGTTCATCGTCTCGCGGCTCGTGCAGGCCCGAGCGCGCGGCATGTCGATCCGCATGCAGGTGTTTCTCGCGCTCGCGCTCATCGTGGGCACGTTCGCGGCGGGCCTCGGCGTGATGGTCATCGATCGAGTCGAAGCCCGCGCCGTTCGGCTGGCGACCGCCGCCGCCGAAGACGAAGCCGCCGCCATTGCCGGCATGATCGGCGGTCAAGTCGTTCGGCAGCAAGCGAGCATCGGTGACATCGCGGTGCAGCTCGAGCAGGAGCGAGCGCGCGGCGCCGATTTGCGTCTCGAGCTCTTGGACGGCGACGGAGCGCTGCTGTTTCCCGCGGGCGATCCGAGCGAGATGGGCACACCGGGCACGGTGCACGTCGAGGCGCCGATCGTCGTGGACGGACGACGCCTGGGCGCCGTCAGAGTGGTGAAAGAAACGGTGGTGACCAAGCGCTTGCTCGCGGACTTTGCGCCGACGGTCCTCGTCATCAGCCTCGTGCTGGGTGCCGCTGCGGCGCTTGCGGCCATGTGGATCGGGCGCGCCATCGCCGCGCCGATCGAAGCGATGAGCGCGTTCAGTGAGAGAGTGAGCGCAGGAGAGCCCGCGTCGCCGCCGCTCGCGTCGGGACGGGAAGTGCGGCGGCTCGCCGAATCGATCGACTCGATGCGGCGCCAGCTCGAAGGCCGCCCCTTCGTCGAAACGTTTGCCGCCGACCTTTCCCACGAGCTCAAAAACCCCGTCGCGGCGATCCGCGCGAGCGCCGAGGTGCTGGACGAAGGCGCCATCGACGAGCCCGAGCAGGCGAGGCGCTTCGTGACGCGGATCCGCGAGTCCACGGCGCGCATCGAGCGCTTGCTGCAAGATCTGCTGAGCCTGGCGCGCATCGAGGCGCGCGGCGTCGAGGAGTTCGACCCGGTGGAGGTGGGGGCGTTGGCGGCGGCGGCAACCGAGTCGCTCGACGGCGCGGCGAGAGTGACGGTGAAGGCGGACGGCGACACCCGGGTGCGCGGCGAGCCCGAATGGCTGACGCGCGCGATCGGCAATCTGGTGGACAATGCGCTGGTACACTCGGAGGCGGGTACCCCCGTCGAGGTTTCGGTCGGGCGAGAGTCTGGCTCGGTGGTCGTGCGAGTGAAGAACGAGGGAGCCGTCGCCAAGCACGTGCGTCCGAAGCTGTTCAGCCGATTCGTGACGACGCGCGCGGAGCACGGCGGCTCGGGGCTGGGTTTGGCGATCGTTCGCGCGGTGGCCGAGTCGCACCGCGGGCGCATCGAGCTCGCCGCGGCGGGTCCGCCGACCGTCGAGCTTCGGCTGACGCTGCCGCCGGCGTACCGCAAAGTGGACGAGCAGCTTCGTGAAGCGGCCGGGGGCGTCATCGGGTCTTCGCCGGACGCCGCGCGCGAGGCGGGCGCTCGCGGCTGAGCTCCTGCCGCAAGGAGAAGAGGCCAGAAAGACCGAAGAAGTGGCACAGGACTGTCACGCTGGGGGTGCCAAGAAGTGGACCTAAACCCCTGATATCCCAGCGGGTTTGAGGGGCAGTGAACTCAGACAGTCAGACCAGAAGCTCGCCCCGAAAGCGGTTTTTTTCCTCGGAACCTCCACAATCGGTCCCCACAATACTTGAGAGGCTCTGCCACCCTTCTGCAGGGACAAGCGAAGCGGTCCGCGGGGCCACAAAGACAGGGACGACATTGACCAGCTCGAACGGGAACGGAAACGGCGAACGCAAGCTCAGCCACGTGCCGCGGCACGTCGCGATCATCATGGACGGCAACGGTCGCTGGGCAGAGGCCCGCGGTCTGGACCGCTCCGAGGGCCACGCCGAGGGCGCCCGCGCCGTGCGTGCATCGGTGCGCACCGCCCGCGAGCAGGGCATCGAGTACCTGACGCTGTACGCGTTCAGCATCGCCAACTGGGCGAGGCCGCGGCCCGAAATCGACCGACTGATGGAGCTGCTGGTCGAGTTCGCCGTGAAAGAGAAGGCGGAGCTCCGCGAGAACGGCGTTCGCGTCAAAGTCGTGGGTGAGCTCGAAGACCTGCCGACCTTCGCCCGACGCGCGGTCGAAGACTCCGTGGCGTACACCGCCGACTGCGACAAGATGACGCTCACCCTGGCGCTGTCCTACGGCGGCCGCCGCGACATCGTGGACGCGGCGCGCGCGTTGGCCGTTCGGGCCCGCGCCGGCCTCGTCTTGCCGGAAGAGATCGACGAGGAGTTCTTCCACCGCGAGATGAGCACCCGCGAGGTGCCCGACGTGGACTTGCTGATCCGCACCGGCGGCGAAAGCCGCGTGAGCGACTTCCTCTTGTACGAAGCCGCCTACGCCGAGCTGATGTTCGTGCCGTTCATGTGGCCGGACTTCGACAAGAAGTACTTCCTGAGCGCGCTCGAAGACTACGCGTCGCGCGAGCGGCGCTTCGGCAAGACGAGCGAGCAAGTCAAAGAAGGCCACAGCTTCGACCCACTCGACCGCGCCCGAGCCCGCGCCGGCGCAAGCTGAGCCGCGCGGCTACAGCTGCTCGGCCAAGAGCGCCGGGTCGTCGGTGATGATGCCGGCGACGCCGAGGCCGATGAGCCACGTCATGTCGGCGGGATCGTTGATGGTCCACGCGTGGATGCCGAGATCGAACCGCGCCGCTTTGTCCGCGAAGTCCTGACTGATCACCTCGACGCCCGATTGCTCGATGGGCACCTGCAGGAACTCGCCCGGCGGCACGTAGGAAGCCTCGGCCATGGGTTCGAGGAACAAGAAATCCACGACCTCCGTCAACCCGAAGCTCGTGCGCAAGCTCGGCGCGAGCGCGCGGAGCTCGATGTTCACGTTCGCGTCGAACGAGCCAGCCACGACTCGATCCTCGACCTGCTTGTTCGCCAAGAGCTGCGCGAACTCCGCCGTGATGCTCGGCTCCGACTGCTTGATCTCGATGACGAACCAACCCTCGGGGAACGCATCGAGGATCTCTTCGAGAGTGGGCACTTGGATGCCTTTGCCGCGCTCGGGAAAGGTCGTCCCGTCGGGGCTGAAGTCGTAAGCCGCGTCGAGAGCACGGAGCTCGGCGAAGGTCATGTCTTTGACCGCACCGGTGCCGTCGGTGGTTCTGTCCACCGTGTCGTCGTGAATGACGACGAGCACCCCGTCGCTGGTCGCGTGCACATCCATCTCGAGCACGTCGGCACCGACACGCATGGCATTTTCGTAAGCCGGCAACGTGGCCTCGGGAGCGAGAGACCGGCCCCCACGGTGAGCGATGTTGAGGGTGCGCGGCTCCGAGAAGAGATCGGTCGACACCGCGCCTGCCGCGCCCGAGGTGCCGGCCGAGCCCGCGCTACCGCCGGTGCCCGTCGTACCAGCGCTGCCGCCGGTACCCGTCGTACCAGCAGCGCCGCCCGCGCCGTCCGACCCGGTGGTGGAGCTGTCCGAACAGCCGGTGGCTACCGAAAACGTGAGGGACACGAGGCAAGCTCGAACGGCCGCGGAGACGATGGACATTGCGCTCAGTGTACCGCGACCGGTCTCGGCGACCAGGGCGTGATGCGCTAGGCTCGCCAGAACCCAAGCGCCCGTAGCTCAGCTGGATAGAGCCGTGGATTTCTAAACCACTGGTCGCAGGTTCGAATCCTGCCGGGCGTGCCAATGTACGACGTGTGTACGAACTTTTGACCTTCCGGTTTGGGATACCAGCCCCGCGGCATCTTTCGCGCCCTTCGCTGCCATGAGCTCGACGACACCGGCGGCCTTAGCTCGAACCAGAACGTCGCCATCGGTGATTTCGATGCTCTCCACCAACCGTGAGAGATAGGTGCGGGCGAGCTGCTGGTCGTCGCCCAGCAGGGCCGCTCGTAGGCGCTCTTGGAAGCGCGCGACGACCGCTGGCTTGAAGAGGTAGGGCGGCAGTGCCGGCGGCGGCCGGGCTTCCTGGAGGGCCTGGGTCAGTTCGGCCTGACGGTCTCGAAGAGTCCGAAGCCGATCGGTGCCGAGGTCGGCCAGCCCGGTGCCCGACTCGAACGCCTCGCACCAGCGTTGGATGGCGCTCCCGACGCCGGCCAGCTCCTCCTCCAGGGCCTTCCGGCGCTCTGCCTTCTCACGCCGAATTTCGCTCTGGGAGCCCGTCAGGTCCCGGAGAAGCGCCCGGCACCGGTCCTCGGTAAACAGCTCGTCGGCGAGGTGGCGAAGAACCGCCTCGTCGAGGGTCTTGGTCGCGATTCGGTACCCCGAGCACGCCTCGCGGCCGGCGCGGCAGAACGCCCGGCAATTGTAGTAGCGGTAGTGTGGGGACTTACCTGACGTTTCCAACTGGTAGCTGGCACCGCACTTGCCGCAGCGGAGTAGGCCCCCGCCGAGGAGCTGGGTCGTGTGCGTGCCGCCGCCCTTGCTCCGCGCGGGGTCGCGCTTCTCGCGGAGTGTCTGGGCCCGCTCGAAGGCGGCCGGGCTCACGATCGCCACGACCTTCGTGGTCACGGGCGCTTCGCTCTTGCCACTGTCCTTCCGACCCCACTCGTAGGTGCCGGCGACCGCAGGGTTGCCGAGCACCCCAAGGACGAGGTCGCGATTCCAGCGCCTGCCCCGGTAGTCAGTGCCCCGCTGGTTCAGCTCGCGGGCCATCGTCTTCACGCCCGCACCGGCGAGGTAGCGGTCGAAGATGTGGCGTACGACTTCGCACTCCGCGTCGTCGGGCGCGAGTTTCGACTTCTGGCGCTTGCCGTTCGGCCCCGCGACTTTGACGACCTTGAAACCAAAGGGCGCCACACTGCCGTTGAAGTAGCCCTGACGGACGTTCTCCTTCATGCCGGCGCGAGCGCGCATCCCGATGATCCGAGACTCGTGCTGGTCGAACAGCTCGTAGATCCCCTCCATGAGCTCGCCGTTGGCGTCGTCCGAGACCTCTTGTTGAACGGCGAGGACGCGGGCGCCTCGGCGCCGCAGCTCGCGCTTGTATCGTCGCGCCAACTCGACGTCGCGCATGAAACGGGAGGTGTGCAGGACCACCACGGCCTCGATTTCGTTCGAGGGGCCGAGCAACACTTCGAGCATGCGGCGAAACTCGGGCCGCTCGTCGCTGGTCCCGGTCGCGCCCCGGTCGACGTACTCGCCGACGAGTTTAAGTCCGCGTTGCGCGGAGTATTCACGGATGCGGTCCAACTGTGAATCGATCGACATGCCCTGGGCTTGCTCGGTCGTGCTGACGCGGGCGTAGGCGAGTGCTTTCGTCATCGGCCAGCCCCCAGCTCGGTGGCGACCAGGCAGATCTCGGCGAGCTGCTCGAGCCGGCCCGCGTCGTCGACGGCGGTCGTCAGGGCGCTCAGCACGCAACCTCGGAGCCGAGTCGCCCGATGGTCGAGGTCGTCGGGGCGGGCGTCGCGAGTGGCTGCCTCGTGCGTGTCGGCGCCGATGTCCCCGAGCACGGTTCCGGCTCGGGCGGCGGCCTCGAAGGTGCGGCCGACGTCTACGTCGGCGGATTCCAGGGCGATTCGATGGATGCTACGCGTCTTCACGTCAGGACCTCCCGTTTAGGTTCTGGCCAAGCCCCTCGGTGGTTCCAGCCACGCGGGGGGCACTTCGTTTTGGCGACTGAGCATACCTCAGAGCCTGGCGCGAGCCAAGGCGCAGCGCAGGCGAATCGCCGTCTGCGAACTTCGCCGGGATCCTCCTCGCCCAATGCACTGGAGTCTCCTCGAGCAACTCGGCGATCGCGGAACCGCAGGAAGGAGGATTGCGTCTGGGATCAAAGGACCTGCGCGAGATCGAGGCGCGAAGCCGAGCGAGCCGCCGCAGCAACAGCGAATCCGTCGGCCCGGTGCCGGGCGCAAGCCGCCCATCGAGACGGACCCGGCATCGGCTCGACGCTCGAGAGCCTCGTCGAGCCCACCGAACGCGGCGATCCCGAGTGGCCTTTGCGCTGGACGACTACTCCCAGGTCTCACTCCCAACCAGGGTCACGCCGGCAACTACCAGGAACATGCCGAGCGCCATCCGCAGAGAAATAACGTCGCCGAACAATGGGCGACTCACCAGAGGGACAGCGACGTAAACGATAGCGATAAAAGGAGTTGCGATACTCAGTGGAGTATCTCTAAGCACGTGGAGCCAGGTGAGCACACTCACACCATAGCTACCAACGCCTGAGAGGAACCATCCGCTCGCCAAGAGCGTGAGCGGACGCGTGGGTTCGGCTCCGCTCAACGCCGCCTGTCGCAGCAACAATTGGCCTCCGCCGTTGAGCAACACCGTGAGAATAGCGAAGAAAAGAGCGGCGCGAGTCACAGATTAGATTTCGACGCCGTGGGCTCGACACCAAAGAATCGAACGACGCATGCCCTCCTCAAGCTCGACCTGAGGCTCGTACCCAAGTTCCCGTCGCGCCTTGTCGATCGACACGGCTATCGATTCACCCAGCTCACCTGCGACATGGATCTCTTGCTTGTACAGCCCTGCCATTTGGAGAAGCGAATCGACGAGGCGCGCGGTATCGCCTGCCAGTTTCGGCAGATATCGCGGTCGCAGCTCGACATCGAGTAGACGCGCGACCGTTTGCAAAATTTCGATAAACGAATACGGCCGTGCGTCGGCAATCCAGTAGGTCTCTCCAGCAGCTCGCTCAAGGCTTCCGGCGAGGAGTAGCCCCTGCACCGTATTGTCGACGTAGCTCATGCTACGCAGATTGTCGCCGCGGCCGACCACGGGAGGGTGTCCGGCCTTGATCATTTTGAAGAACGTCGTTTGTCTCAGCGGCTGATTGGGGCCGTAGAACCAACATGGGCGAACGATGACACCTTCGATGCGACCGGCGCGATGCGCGCTATGAATGAGCCACTCGCCCTGCAACTTGCTCAGCCCGTAGTTGAGGTAGGGCTGTGGAGGGTCGTCTTCCACCATGAGGCGAGTCGGACTGGAGTTGACGCCGGCTGGGGAATTCGAACTCACGAAAACGAATCGTCGGACTTTCGCGGCTATCGCAGCGTCGAGGATGTTTCGGGAGCCATCTACGTTTACCGAGTACAGGTCACTGATCCGCCTAGGATGGATAACCCCGGCGCAGTGGTACAGCGTCTCGATGCCCCGACACGCTTCAACAGGAACTCCCGACTGTCGCAGATCCGCAGTCACTACCTCGACAGCACCGAGGCCCGTGATCGGCTCGGTGTCCTCGCCGGGGAGGACGAGCACGCGTACCGGCTCCGGCGGGCGATCAACAGGGCCGCTTCGTACACCGCTACAAATCGCCTGGACTAGACTCCGGCCAAGCCATCCGGAGGCGCCCGTAACCAGCACTCGTGGCAATGGCATGGGACTCCCCGGATACCGCGCCCCGGCTCGTCGAGCAAGAGCGATTTGGGACCGACCGCTAGATGCTCTCCGTTCATCCTAATTGACGCCGGCTTGACGATCAGCGCCGACGCGTTCCTCGGTATCCGTTCAACGCCTCCGTGCTGTAAGCGCCGGAAGTCCAGGGCTAGGTCTGCTGGCTCCCCCCGATGCCGAGACTGATGGCGCGGTAGGGTCGAGCAAGAGCGTCTTGCGCACGTCGTCGCGCTCGGAGGTTTTTGCCCAGTTGACCGGCGCGATAGCTCACCGAGCACCTCGGCTACGAGAGCGGCCGTGCGAAACCAGACGGCAAGGCCAACGGTCGCAACGGCTACACGAGCAAGACGGTCCTTACCGACCAGGGAGACGCCACCATCGACGTCCCCCGCGACCGAGAAGGCAGCTTCGAGCCGCAACTCATCAAGAAGCGGGAGCGTCGGTTGGCCGGCTTCGACGATCGCATTATCGCGCTGTACGCCCGCGGGATGACGGTTCGCGACATCCACGGCCACCTCGCCGACGACATCCCCCGCTGGCAGGGGAGGCCGCTCGCTTCGATCTACCCCATCGTTTACCTTGATGCGCTCGTGGTCAAAATCCGCGACCAAGGCGTTGTCCGCAACAAGTCGGTCTACCTCGCACTCGGCGTCAACGTGAACGGCGGCAAGGAGGTGCTCGGCATCTGGATCGAGCAAAACCGAGGGAGCGAAGTTCTGGCTCAAAGTCGTCAACGAGTCTCAAGACCCGAGGCGTCGAGGACATCCTCATCGCCTGCTGCGACGGGCTCAAGGGCTTCCCCGAAGCCATCGAGACGGTGTTCCCGAACACCGTCGTGCAGACGTGCATCGTGCACGCCATCCGCAACTCCGTGCGCTTCGTGAGCTACAAGGACCGACGTGAGGTGGTCCGTGACCTCAAGCCCATCTACACTGCCGCCAGTCGTGGACGACGCAGAGAACGCGCTCGAGGCCTTCGAAGACAAGTGGGAAACCCCGCTACCCGATGATTGGCTCATAGCGAGCAAATTGGGAGCGTATCGCCCCGTTCCTCGACTTCCCGCCGGAGGTCCGCAGGATCATCTACACGACGAACGCCATCGAGTCGCTCAACTCGACGCTGCGAAGCTCGTCTACTACCGCGGCCACTTCCCCACGGACGAGGCCGCCGTCAAGCTACTCTTCCTCGCCATCCGAAACCTCGAGAAGCGCGGAAAATGTCAACGAGTTTGAGACACGCGTTTTCATGAATTAGTGGAGCGTTGCTCTGCAACCGGTTCGATGTTGCCGCGGGTGATCGACTTCACGACCACGCCGGAGGCAGGAGGGTTGAGGTCGTCGCGTTCACGGTGTGGCGGGTTGATCCAAACCTCGGTCGGCGGACTCGCCACGCGTGGTGGTCCGTTCGGAAAGCGTTCAGGGTGCTGTTCGTAGGCGCGTAGCAGGACGCCTTGGCGCGCGGCGAGAGTTTGCTCGGCGCGGCCCTCATGCACTTGCTGCGGCGTGAGGTAGCCCAGGCCGCTGTGGTGATGCTCGGTGTTGTACCAGTGGAAGAAGTCTGAGAAATTGTCAAATGTTGTGGATCGACCATGCATGATCAGGCGGCATCCTCCGCATCGAGATCCTTGTTCCTTTCGAGTTGAGCACCATCGACGAACTTCACTCCGCCACGAACGAGGGGGAGCTTCTCGTGTCCGTTCAAGCGTCGCCACCGAGCCTGCGACATGTCGAGCAGCTTGAAGGCCATGGTCAGACCCTTGATGCGTGAGCCGGCACCTTTGGTCACCTTCGTGCGTAGCCGCACCGTGGCGAATGGTGACTCGATGATGTTCGTCGTGCGCAAGTGCTTCCAGTGTTCGGCGGGGTAGTCGAAGAACGTGAGCATGGCGTCCCGGTCCTTCTCGATCTTCGCTGTCGCCTTCGGGTACTTCGCCTCGTAGTCGGCGACGAAGCGGTCGAGCGCCTCCTCGGCGTGCTCCTTCGTCTCGGCGTACATCGCCTGGTGCAGGGCCTTCTTGGCTTTGCCTTGGAGGCGCTTCGGAAGAGCATCGAGGACATTTCCGAGCTTGTGGCACCAGCACCTTTGTTCGCGCGTCGAGCTGTAGACCTCGCGCAACGCCCCCCAAAAACCGAGCGCTCCGTCGCCCACCGCAATGAGTGGCGCCTGCATGCCGCGGCGCTCGAGGCTGCGCAGCACGCCGAGCCAGCTCTCGGTGCTCTCGCGGTAGCCGTCCTCGACGGCGATGAGCTCCTTCGTCCCGTCCGGCCGAACGCCGATGATTACCAGCGTACAGAGCCTGTCCTCCTCCAACCGGATGTTGAAGTGGATGCCATCGGCCCAGATGTAGACGTAGTCCCGGTCGTTCAGGTCGCGCGCATTGAACTGGTCGTACTCCTTCTGCCGAACCGCCGTGAGCCGCGCGATGTTCGTCGGCGAGAGTCCCGCTGCATCTTCGCCAAGCAGTACGGGTAACGCCTCGCGGAAGTCGCCGGTGGAGAGCCCGCGCAGATACAGGATCGGAATCACCTCGGCGACCTTCGGAGACCGGCGCATGTACGGCGGAAGAATCTTGCTCGTGAATTTCTGACGTTCGCCCTCCTCGTCGGTGCGCTTGTCGTTGACTCGCGGCGCCTCGACCTCGAAGGTACCGGCCCCGGTCGTCACCTTCCGGGCCTTGGCTTTCCCGTTTCGCACGACCTGCGCATGGCCTTGCTCGTCGCGCTCCTGGTGCGCCTCGAGGTATTGCGTCACCTCCGTTTCGAGGGCCGCGACGAGCAATCCGTCTTGCTCCTTCTCGCGCGAGCTCGTCGAGCCCAGTACGTTCTTCGTTTCCGGATCGGCCTTCTTCGACTATTCTCAGCATCGGGTGGCCTGCCTTCCGCCCGTGGCGCCAACCACGGGATTGCGTGTTGCTTTTCACGCGGAAGGATAGACCGCCTTTGTCACGAGACCGATCCACAGTAACCGTTCACCCGGGGGTCTGACGGCCGCGTAAGTGATCGAGATCATTCCATAAGAAATTTCGTCCTTTCCATGACGATTTCTTTCGTGGATCACGTAGCTCGTGACCACGGACTGGCGCGACTGCGCGGATTGCCGAGCTCGAGGCGGAGCTCGCCGCGCGGGGACGAGCGCATCGCCGAGGTCGCGAGGCTCGAGGCTCGGGTCGCCGAGCAGGACGAGCGCATCGCGAAGCTCGAGCAGCTGGTGGCGGAGCTGACCGAGCGGCTCGGTCAAAACTCGCGCAACTCGCACCTGCCTCCGTCCAGCGACTCACCGGGTCAGCGGAAGAAGCGCAAGGGCAAGGACGAGCGGAAGAAGGGCAAGGGGAAGCGCAAACGCGGCGGCCAACCCGGACACCAAGGTGCTCATCGAGGTCTCGTGCCCGAGGACAAGGTCAACAAGTTCGTCGATCTGTATCCATCGGAGTGCGAACACTGCTTCGAGCCGCTGTCACCGGCGCCGGACTCGTCACCGATGCGCCACCAGCAGACGGACCTGCCCCCCGTCGAGCCGTACACGACGGAGTGGCGGCGCCACGCTTGCACCTGCGGCAAATGCGGACACCGGACCCGGGCCGCCTACGACGAGTCGGTAATCCCGTCGTCGCCCTTCGGGCCCCGATTGATGGCCATCATGGCGATGCTCACGGGCATCTACCATCTGAGCCGGCGCAAGACGCAGGACCTGCTCGCCGATGTGCTCGGCGTGACGGTATCCCTCGGTGGACTCAGCGCCGTCGAGGGCCGCATCAGCGAGGCCGTCCAGGCGCCGGTCGCCGAGGTGTGGAAGCAGGTCGGCAAGGACGGCGTGAAGCACACCGACGGCACGACGTGGCTTCAGGCCGGCGCCCTGCTCTCGTTGTGGACGATCGCGACGAAGGCGGCGACCGCGTTCAAGATCGTTTCGGACGGCAGCAAGAAGACGCTCCAGCCACTTTTCGGTGCGCTGAAGGGGATCCTGGTGAGCGATCGGGCCAAGGCGCTCAACTTCTGGGCGATGGACCGGCGCCGAATCTGCTGGAGCCACCTCATCCGCAAGTTCGTTTCGTTCTCCGAGCGCGACGGTCCCGAAGCTCGAATCGGTCGAGAGCTACTCGACTACTCCGCCCTCGTGTTCGATTGGTGGCACGACTACCAAGCGGAAAAGATGAGCCGCCCGCAGTTCGTCGCGTGGATGGCTCCGGTCCGGGAGCAGGTCGAAGGCGTGCTCGCTCGCGCAGCCGCTGCGGACATCAAGGGCGTGTCGGGCTCGTGCGCCTACATCCTCGAGCACAGGCAGGCGCTGTGGATGTTCGTCGACCACGACGGCGTGGACCCGACCAACAATCACGGCGAAAGAGAGCTGCGCGCGTTCGTCTTGTGGAGGAAGCGTTCGTTCGGCACGCAGAGTGAGCGCGGCAATCGCTTCGCCGAACGCCTGATGACCGTCGCGCACACGGCACGCAAGCAGAAGAGAAACGTGTTCGAGTTCCTCATCGGATGCTGTGAGGCGCAGCGCGACGATGGTCCCACACCTTCGCTCTTCGCCGCTTGAGCGACGGTCTACTCGGCCGCCTGGACCCCGCTCGCCATCGGAAAATACCGGGCAGAGCTGCGAGTGCCCACCACCCGCACACGTCCCGCGCGCTTCATCCGCATCATCGGTCGATTCAGCTCACGCGCCGTTCCGCCGACCATCGGCGCCAGCACCGCCATCGTCTCGCCCGGCTTCGCGCAGACGGCCTCGTACAAGCGCTCGCCGATCGCCTCGAGCTCCTGCGGTCCGCGACGTCGCTTCGGGTGCGACGAGCGCTGCTGACGCGTCGAGTGCCGCTTCGCGCCGCCGGTCGGAGCGAAGGCCCGCTCGACAGCGGCCTGCGCAGCGACCTGGGTTTCCGAGATGTGTTCCTGGACCAGGCGTTCGATGCGCTCGGCCAGTTCCTGGGTCGTGTTGGTGTTCGTCATGCGGTCCCGATCGCACACCGAGATCGCTTGCTCAAGCAGGGGGCTGAACGGTTACGTCTCTGTCACCACCAGGCGCATCGACCATCCAGTCTGGCAACTGCGATTCGAGCACCCCTCAACGCCCGTTTGGCACTGTCAATTCGTGCTCCAGCTCGGCTCTCCCTACCGCAGTCTCGAATGACTTGATCTCCTAGCTTCTGAAACTCCAGCCGCGCATCGGTGGACGAGAGCTTGTGACTGTAGCGCTCCTCACCAACGTTCAGACACCCGGTGTACGCGGCCATCAACGAGCGCTGCAGATGTCCCTTCGCATACCTCCCGCTCGGACCTCGGACTCGGCCCGTCCAGTATACTCCGCGAACTTCTCCACGGTGACACGCGGCGCGCAGCTGCGTGATCGCCTGAGACTGAACGACGAAGGCTGGGGAGTACTTGAACGAGTCACTCCCAAACCAAGAGAGCGAACAGAGGACGACCACTCCCGGGGTGAGTAGTGCATGCCGAGTCCACCCGTGTCTGCTCGAGAATCGTTCCAACCATCCGAGGGAAAAGCGGTTCCAAGGAAGCAAGAGAACAGCTAGTAGGGGCAGAAGCCGTTCTCTGAGCATCATAAACGAGACCAATGGCTCACCGCTCCCGTACTTGAACGCCTCGCCTAGCGGCTTGACGAGAAACATCGCAGCGCTCTGAAAAAAAAGTGCTGCGAAGCCGATCCAGCCTAAGGTCTTCGAGCGGCCAATATATCCGATCGCAAGTGCCGTGGCAGCGTTGAGGAATACCTCGGACGCCATTCCGCGCAGCAGGTTGCCCCTCGCGAATTCGATTGCGAAGGCGCGGTAGCGCGGCGACCACGATAGATAGTGGAGGTAGTGATCTAGACTCGGCGTAGTCTCGAGTTCAAGCTTCCCTGGCGAGCGTCCGAATATGTCATTGTTCGTCACAACGAGTAGCGCAAGACCTGCTGCGACCACCACGTTGGGCACGACGCGGCGCAGAACGTCTCGGACCTTATCCCCCATGGCCACCTGTGATCGTATCAAGGTGAAAAACAAAAAGAGTAAAAACGGTCCGTAGAAGGGCACCCACGTCAATCGACTCCAAAGCAAACACGGAGCCGCGAGCAAGAGTAGTCTGGCTCGTTTCTCCGGCACCGACGACGCAAATGGACTCGGGCTACAGAACCAGACAACACTCAGAAACAAGGCGATGGACACTCCACTGTTGCCACCAACAAAGTGAGTGTACAGCCAGTGCGTGGGAACGGTAATTTCACCCAGATATCCCACGAGCAGCATCGCGACCCCAACGACACACCATGCGCGCCCCAGTGTGCCGCGAAGGATGGCGAGCACGGCCAGCAACATCAACTGCACGCCCCACGTACTGGCCGCCATCGCGAGTGAAAACGTCCAGTTGCGAGGATCGCCAAGCGTCGCGAGCGCGACGGGAAGAGACGAAAAGGTGGACACTACGTTGGAGTTTTTTGTAAGTGCAGCTGGATACCCCCCTGGAGCCAATACTGGTCCGCCCTCGTGGTGGAAAGCGAGATGCTGCTGGAGTTGCAGATGAGGATAGTAGTCCCAGTACACGTTGTGGACTTCGGCGATTCCGTCGTGCAGAGTTTCCGGTTGGTGCCAGTAGCCGTGCGTCGCGACGAGCACGAAAAAACTCGTGAAGAAGTAGACTAGTACTCGACCTATGGCTTTCTGGCTGTTGCGGCGCGCATGTAGGCAGTGTCCGACAACTACCCCAGCTGCGACGACACCCCACATGAGGGAGTCGGCGATCGTCTTCAAGACCAGCAGCAGAGGCGCGCAGGCAGCTGTGCAGGCTAGGACGAGCGCACAATGGGCGATAGCTTCACTTATGCTGGTCGAACTAGAGTCTTCGTTCGCGGGCCAGTACCTCGCGGCATAGACGACCGAATAGCCGAGTCCTGCGAGGACTGTCTGCGCTGCTGCCAAGGCGAGGCAGACGCTGAGTACTTCAAGGAACATGGCCAACGCGGTGATAGATCAATCGGCGCTCCCCTGACAACGGGGCGATGCATTGCGAGTTGTCGGCTCCAGGGGAAACGATCCTCCAAGAGCGGGGCGTTTCGATCGCGCAGCGTGGGGTCGATCCGCCGGTTTAGGCGGCACCCGGATTTCTTGTCCGAGCCGAGGGCGTCAGCGTAGCGGCGTAGGGCTGCCTCAGAAAAGGAGACGGCCCGGACCTTCACCTCCGAGCCGTCGCGGACGACCGCCCGGTCGTCCGCAGTCTGGGCCGTGCACTTCGCACGGGCGGGATTCCGATGGCCAGTTCTCGGAGCCGGCAGGAGACCGCGCGTGGAGCTTGCAGAACGGAAGTGCCCTTCGTGTGAGGCTACCGTTTCTACGTAGCAGCTCGCCGCGCCCCGTCTTGACAGCGGCCGAGGCTGTTTCGTGAGCGACGAGCGTCAGTTGGTCGCCAACGGCAAGAGCACTTCGCCGCGCTTTGCCGCACGCGCAGCGTCCGCCAGGTACTTCGCGGGATCGACGCCGTTGAACTTGGCGGTTTCGACGAGCGAGTACGGGATCGACGCGACCTCGGTTCCCTGACGAGACTTTGAGCCGTAGTGGTTCTTCCGCCCGACAACCGGACCTCGGATCCCTCGTTCGGTGCGGTTGTTGTCGAGGGGGATCCGCGCGTCGTCGAGGAAGCGGGTCAGTCGGGACCAGTAGGTGAGCGTGTAGCGGATGGCCTCGCCGATGCTCGTGCTTTTGAGGACGGGCTGCGCTTCGAGCCACTGTCGGAGTCTCCTCGCTGATCACGGCAAAGCTTGCTCCGTCATGGCGCAGGTTCCGCGCCAGTTCTTCGATCTTCCGCCGCAAGTCCGGCGAATACCGCCGTTGTGGGCCGTCGCCGAGCTGCTCGACGTCCCGTCGGACTGATGTGATTTCTCGCGTTCGCCGAGCCATCTCTGCGCGACGCGACCTCAGCACGCCCGCTCGGGCTTGTCAGGACGGGCTACGGCGAGTTCTTACGAAACGAGTCCCGAGTTCTCCGGGTCAGGCTGCGGTTTGCGCTTCCGACCGCGCTTTCTTCGGCTCGAGGGCGTTCAGCTCGCCGCTCGCCACCTGCTTGCGCCACGTGTCGATGTGGGAGGAGTAGAGGCCGTGCTGGCGCAGGTACGCCCCTCGCTCCCCCTTCGGGGTCGCTTCGTACTCCCGAAGGAACTGCAGCTTCTTCGCTGCGCTGAAACGCCGTCGCTTGGCCTTCTCC
>JAJDAH010000097.1 GCA_029261965.1 Polyangiaceae bacterium | reverse complement strand
GATGTCCACGCGCGTTTGATCGCGAAAAGTCATCGTCGGCATCGGTGTCTTGGGGTTCAAGAACTCGCGCTCCGCGGGCATCTTGAAGCCGAACTGCCGCTCGTTGATCGCCTTGTTGTATCCACTCGTGAAGCCATAGCGATCGAACCGAGCCGGGACGTTCTCGTGACCGATGATCTGCGGCGCGCGGCGGCCCTTTTCCTTGGCCTCGTCGACTAGAAATCTCGCGCCGCCGACGTGATCGGTGTGCCCGTGGGTATAAACGATGGCCTCAACCGGTGCGTCGCTCCACCCGCGCATTGCGGCAACGCAAGGCTGAATGGTCATGGGCAAGCTCGTGTCGAAGATCGCGAGGCCATCGTCCGTCTTGAAGACGACGAGGTGCGAAAACGACTCGACCATCGCGATGCGGTCGCCCACTTCAGAGAGCTCTTGGGTGATGCGCATGTCCCCCCAACGCTCGTTGTTGTCGATGATCTTGGCGGAAAGCTCGAGAAGATTGGCCATGTTGGTCCTGGTTTATGCCACTTGTCCCGTGCGGTCATCCCCCATACGAAACCAGCTGGAGGAGCCTTCACATGAACTCACCCTCTCGAAACCCGAGCTTCGCTGCCGACGAGCAGATCGCCATAGTGACCGTGTGTGGTCGCACGAAGCTCAACGTGATCGACAGCTCGGCGATCGCCGAAACGACTCGCACGCTGCACGACGTTGCGCGGGAGCCGACGCTTCGGGTCGTGGTTCTTCGAGGACCAGAAAACACGTTCATTGGCGGAGCGGACATCAACGAGATGGCGGGGCTCACCCCCGATGGGGCGCGAGACTTCATCACGAAGCTCCATGATCTCTGCCTCGCCATCGTCGCCGTTCCGGTTCCGGTCATCGCCCGGGGCGTGGGGTATTGCCTCGGCGGCGGCATGGAGGTGGCGATGGCGTGCGACCTTCGGCTCACGACTCGCTCGGCCAGCTGGGGCATGCCGGAGGTGCGTGTCGGCCTCCCGTCGGTCATCCAAGCCGCGCTCCTCCCGCGGCTGGTCGGATGGGGGCAGACCGCACGTCTCCTGTATCGAGGCAACATCATCGACGGTACCGAGGCTCACCGGATCGGTCTGGCCGACGAGCTCACCGACGATGACTCGATCGACCGCGCCGTCGCAGGTGCTGTCGACGACATTCTCGTCTGCGGCCCCGAGGCCATTCGTGCGCAGAAGCGTCTGCTCTGGGCCTGGGCCGATTTGCCGCTCGAAGAGCGATATCAGATCAGCATCGATGAGTTCAGCCGTTCGTTCGCGTCCTCCGAGCCTGCCGAGGGGCTGAACGCGTTTCTCGAAAAACGACCGCCACGCTACGCCCAGCGCCGCAGTGAAGGTTGAACTGCTCTTTGAGGCGGAGGCCTCGCACCGGTGCACAAAACGAAGAAGCCGACGATTTCTCGTCGGCTCCTCCCGATTGTGATCGTCAGCGTGGATCAGACAGGCTTGACGTTCTCCGCTCGCGGGCCTTTCGGACCGCTTCCTTCGGTGAACGTGACGCGCTGACCCTCTTGGAGCTCATCGTAGGAGACCCCGTCGAGTGCCGACATGTGGAAGAACAGGTCCTTGCTGCCACCGGTGTCGATGAATCCGAAGCCCTTGTCCGTTAAACGCTTGATAGTTCCTTCAGCCATTTCGCAGTATTCCTCTGTAGTTTCCTCTGCGGCCTCTTCCAGTACGACCTGTTCCGGTTGCCACCACAGGGGGCGAACTTTAGAGCCTTGACCGTTTTCGTCAACTACGACGAGCTCTGAGCCGGCGAAACATTCGAAACAGGACCGCCGATCAGGGAGAAACCTGGCATTAATGGCCCTTTGCCGCCCGTATGCCGCGTCCCAGGGGCCCGCGGTCGCCCCGAGCTCTGGGGACCGTCAGCCACCGAGTTGGGGATCGTCGATGAGCTTGATGCCCGAACCGCCGCAGTGAGTCTTGAGTCTGGCCCGGCCTTCGGCGGTCAACTTGTTCTCAGCCACATCGAGCAGCTTCCACTGTTTCGACGATTGCTTTTCGAATACGTCGACCGAGTCATCGGTCAGCCGATCCTTCTGTAGGACGAGTGTCTGAAGCGCCGGGAGACCCGAACCCAAGAGCTCCGTCAGTCCCTCGTCTCCCGCCAATGTTTCGCGGATCTCCAAGAACCGGAGTGATTCGGCGTCGGCGAGCACGCCGCCGAGATCGGACCAGTCGCGTGAACGGGAGTGTGAAAGCTTGAACGATTCGAGTGTCGCCGTCCGCAGAACCGGGCGCACCGTCTCCGGCTGCACGGCACCCAGGTAGATGTGCCGAGAAGGCAAAGCGCCAGACTGCACCAGCCGTTCCGTGAAGTCGGCGGGCCGGGGAATGGCGTTGCCGTTGTCGCGAGCGGGAGCGTGCAGGTAGAGCGACTGGAGATCCTCAATTGGCGCCGCGTCCAGAAACTTGAACAGCAAAGCTTCGTTCGTGCACTCCCCGTCCCAGACCCATTCGATGTCGGTGATTCCCGAAAAGATCGAAGCGTCCTTGATCTTGTTCACCGAGATGTCGCTTGCGCGCTCCGGCACGGTGAGGATGAGCTTTCGAACCGGCAACTCGGCGACCACCGGATGCGTCAGAATCGACGCGGCGGTGTCGAACGTGAACCCCGTGGCATGGCTCACCCGACCGAGCGTGAGCTCGAGCCCGATCGGCGGAGGCAAACGGTACGCGGCTTGACCCCGCTTCTTGACGGGCAAACCGGCAGGGTTGTTGTTGTAGCGGAGCGCGCGCCGCAGGCGGAACTGCTTGACGAGCGCCGGCGACGCCTCGGCGAGGTGTGCCTTCAGCTCTGGGGTGCTGGTGATTGACGGAGGCATGATGTGAGCCCGATTGGGGGTTCGGGGAGATTGCCATGACAGGCGGCCAGAGGGGACCGTAGCCGGAAATAGCGCTGTTCGGGCTTCGTTCGTGGCCTACCGGCCGTTCGGCAGACTCGGTGGCGGTCGTGGCATAGTGACCGCCGCGCCGGTTGGGGGCGCTCGATGCCCCCCCGGAGTCCCCCCCTGGAGCGAGGCACCATGGCCGAAGATCTGAGCGACGCCCTGATCAAGCTCGATACCGAGCTGAGGGAGGGACTCGCGGCGCTGGAGCCAACGCCGCGGCCGGTGGCCGTGCTCTTCGAGGCGTACGAAAACGAGCTGACCGAGCTCAGGCCGATACTTCAGCGCGCCACGAAAGCGGCAACATTGGCAGCCGACTCGGGCGCCGAGGCGGATCACCAGGACGCGGCGCGCGAGATGGGGGACGTGAACGAGCGGGTGGCGGTGATCGGCGAGCTGATTCAAGCCATCGGCCGTGAAGTGAAGCACCACGTGGTGACCCGCACCGCAGCCACCGATTCTCGCCCGAAGGAGCCCGTGGCGTAGCGAATGTTCGAAACCGCGCTCATCAAAGATCTGATCGTCGGCGCCTGGACGCTCTACAAAACGGACCAGTCAGCCGCGCACGCTCGCTCGGTCTCGCTCCGCCTTCTCGAACGTGAGGTGCTGCACAATCTGTCCGTGCTGGACAGCTTGCACCTGGACCCCGGGGGAAAGCCGCCAAGCAACCACCCGAGCTTCCTGCTGGCAGCGCAAGCGCTTCGCACGGACGCACACTCCGCCGCTCTGACCGCGGCGGACCTGCCCGAAGAGGACACCGGAAACATCATCGAACGGCAGCACGAGCAGCAGGTGCGGGTTGAAGCGTTGAGCAGTTTGAAAGTCACGGTGCTCGCGGACGGAATCGAGCAGAAGAAGGCCGTGGTAAACGCCGATCCGGACCTCAAGAATGCGCTGGCTCGAATTCGCGCCCAGAAGCACATCGGCCTGTTGGAGGCCGTGCTCGTGGCGGGAAGCCGCATCAGCGCCTTGCAGGCGTTGTCATCGATGCCCCAGGGCGCCGTGTCGGCGCGGCGCAACATTCGCGGCAAGATGCGTTTGCAGACGATTCGAGCGTACGAGCAGGCAATCGTCACGACACTTGGCGAGCTCGAGGCGACGCCCCGGATCCGGTCCGAATAGCGGCGGAATTGGCGGACTCGCGGGTTTCTGGATTCCCCCGTCGCGCTCGTTAGGATGGACGCCCCAGTGAGCGAACCCCACCCAAAACGCGCCGGCCCGGGCCAGGTCGAGGCCACTGCCGCCAACCGTCGAGAGTTGGCGGAAGCCGCGCGGGAAGCTGAAGGCGATCCGGGCTCGCTTCTGACGTTGAGCGCGCAAGCCATTGCCGAATGGGCGGAAAGCGGCGAGTGGCCCGAGTCGCCAAGCTGACGCCGGGATTCCTACGAAGGCTTCGCGGGGCCGGGGTGGTGCGCGGCACCGCGCGTTCGGGAGCGGTGGGCGCCACCGTAGCCGCCCTAACGGCCGCCGATGTCCTGCCAGGGCCTCAGGACGCACGGGGAACGATTCACCCCTCGCTCAGCGTGTACGTTCGGCGCGTCACCGGCTGGAATCTGTGGCTTTGGTATAAACGCGCGGGCGATCACGTGGTGCTGCTCTCGGTCACCCCCGAGCCACCCGCCGTTGTCGAAGCGTGATCGGCCGAAATCCCCAATCGAGCGAGCTTTTCTGCTCAAGGCTCGGGCCCCGATGTCGTTCAGCGACCGATGACACTGCGCATGGTCAACGGGCACTCTTGCCGCAACTGCGCTGAAGAGGCGGTCGCCAAGCGCGGCTCCGATCCGAGCAAGCCGGTGACACTGCAGAACAGCTCGACGCCAAAGCACGGCCTGGAAACGCCTCGGGGCGTCAACCAACCGGAGCCCGGCGCGCAGCTCGGAAGCCTGCTCAACCTCCGAGCATAGGCTCCGCGTCCGCTCTCGGCGTCGCGCACTGGGTTGGCGACGAGAGCGACGCTCGGGCAAGATGGAAGCCATGAAAAAATGCACGGCGATCGGCCTTCTGGCGTTCACGTTCGGGGCCTGCGGGGGTGAGAGCGATGGCGGTAGCCAACGCGGCGGCGGAGGTGGTGGCTCACGCGTCACCGACGCGGAGCTTGCGACCGAGATCGAGCGCACGCTCGGCGAGCTCAACCAGTGCACTACGGTCGAGGATTGTGTTTCCGTCAGCTACCCCCTGTGTTCGTCGAGCTTCATCGGCCAAGGTGGCGATCGGGGTGAGCTCGACGAGCTTCTGGCCGAGTGGAGCAAGCGGCAGGGCGACATCGGGTGCCCCGCCATCTGCCGGTGTGGCGAGCTGAGCTGTTCGGGAGGCCGGTGCGCGGCGCTCGAGAGCGATTGCATGGGTGTTCCGTCAGGCTCGCTTGAAGTCTGCCTCTAGGCAGCCGTCCCAAGGGGTCGGATTTCACCTACGATGAAGAATTGTAATCCCATGATATTCTGAGGTTTTCCTGACGAAGGATTTTGACCTCGATAAGCACGAGGCTCTAAATGAAAACATACCTGCCTGCATGTACGTGCATGTCCGCACGCCGTTTTCGAGGGAGCTCGAGCCATGAGAAATCGAATCTTCGCGACCGCATTGCTGGCCGTAGCGAGCGTTGGTTGTGGCGGTGCTGACACCGGCACGCCAACGACCAGTTGCTTCGACAACTGCGTTGCCCACACCGGCAACACCCCCGTTTGCCAGGTGACTTGCGATGGCACGAACGCCAACACGGGCGGCGCGGGAGTCGGCGGCGCGGGAGTCGGCGGCGCGGGAGTCGGTGGCGCGGGAGTCGGTGGCGCGGGAGTCGGTGGCGCGGGAGTCGGTGGCCAAGGGGGTGCTGGCGGTGGCGTCGGTGGCCAAGGGGGTGCTGGCGGTGGCGTCGGTGGCCAAGGGGGTGCTGGCGGTGGAACCGGCGGCGTGGGGGGCACCACACCAACAACGGGCGCTCGCCCCAACATCGGCGGGGCCGCTGGCTCGTACCCGATGCCCGACTGGGACCTCGGGGATCCCGCGGCGGCCGGGTTCGATCCCGCTGGTCTCGAGCGAGCCGCAGCGTTCTCTCAGTCGATCGGCGGCTTGTGCACTCTCGTCATCCACGACGGGAAGATCATTTTCGAACGCTACTACAATGGCGCCACGCAGCAGACGCTCAACAAGAGCTGGTCCATCGCGAAGTCGTTCACGGGCGCGGTCGCCGGGATCATGCTCAAGCGCGGCGAGATTCAGAGCGTCGACGAACCCGTCGCGAACTACGTGCCGCAGTGGAAGGGCGATCCGCAAAAAGAGCAAATTACGATTCGCCATCTGCTCGACATGGTGAGCGGGCTGACCTTCGAGCTCGTCAGCGACAACACCTGGACCGTGTTCACGAGCGACATGAGCGCCGAGGCCGTGAACAACACCGTCGCCCACCCGCCGGACACGGTCTACGAGTACTCGAACCACGGGGTGCAGGTGATGGAGCCCGTCGTCGACGGAGCGACCGGCGTGGACATCGAAGACTACGCACGTCAGCACCTCTGGCAGCCTCTCGGCTTTGGGCCGATGACCAGCTGGGGGCGAGACGGATCGGGCAACGTCGCGCCATTCATGGGAGTGAACGCCACTTGCCGCGACTTCGCTCGACTCGGCTACCTCTACTTGCACGGCGGGCACTGGAACGGCCAGCAGGTGATCGATCGGGACTACATCGTCGAGTCCCTGACGCCTTCGAGCTCGGTCAATGCCGGCCACAGTCACTACGTTTGGCTCAACGGGTTCACGCCCTACACCAACTCGACCCAGGAGCCACAGCCGGGAATGATGTTCCCCCAGGCACCATCGGATCTCTTCAGCTATCAGGGCATCGGACAAAACTTCGTCGACGTCGTGCCCAGCACGAAGACCATCTACGTGCACATGCGCCCAGCGCCGCACGATCCCTTCACCAATCTTCTGCTCGACTTGCAGGGCACGCTCGACAAGCTGTTCCGAGACGGCAGCAACATCGAGCACAAACAACTGCTCGACATCTTGGTCCCCGCCTCGCCTCTGCCGGGCTAAGGCTCCTGCCGGCGGTTCTCGAGGCGACGGCGGTTCTCGAGCGTGCAGTCAGCGGAACGGCACGATGGCTCCTGTGTCGGTGATGCGATAGTCGGCCACTTCGTTGTCGAACAGCATGTTCTTGTCGCGACCGAGCAATCGGATCAGCACCGAGTACCTGAGACCGTCGCCCATGTAGATCGGCGCACGTCCGTCGAGCATCGTCACCGGCTCCGCCCTGGCGTCGAGCTCGTCGAGCGCCGGCAGAAGGTTCTCCACGAAACGCCTGGCCTTTCCGAAACCTTCGTAGGCGTAGTGCGTGCGAAATTCGTGCGTGATCCGCTGGTAGCCGTTCACCGCGATCCCCGCCATGCCCACGACCGCCAAGACAGGGACGACACGCGCGATCCATGGCGTCGCGATGGGGCGCGCCGCAGCTCGATGCAGCGCCATGCCGGCAAAAAGCACGACGAGGAAGATGAGCTCGAAATAGAAGCGAAATGAGAACGCTACGACGTGGCCCCACAAGACGACTCGATTCGACAGGCCCACCATCAAGAAGTTGACCCCGACGAGGCCGACACCCACGCCCCAAACGAGCGCGCTCCGCGGTGCCTTCACCACCGTGTACGCGACGAGACTCCCCCACCCGACCAACACGGCGAGCCACGAGAGCATGGGGGCTCCGGGCGACGTGTACGGAATACCCGCAGCGCTGAATCCGAGCACTGCGAAGCTCTGCTTGAAGAACTCGATGTGTTTGTGCAGGACGAGATTGATATCACCGGTGCGCGGATCTCCACCGGAGCGCCACCAAACGAGATAGACGGCGGTCAGCAGCAACACCACACCCGCCGGAACGAGATTTCGGATGGCAGCCTTCCATGCGCCACGGCGCATGACGCAGAGCTCGACGCCAACGAGATAAAACGGGATGAGCACCGACTTGATGTAGAAGCCGACGGCGAGCACCCAACAGGCAACGACAAGCGCAGCGAAACCGACCCGGCGATTCGCCGACCACAGGTCTCGCCGGTACCGGAGGTAGTAGTAAATCGCCATGAGGGAAAACGCGACGTACGGAAGGCGAAGCAGCCCGGATGCCCACCACAACATCAGCCCACCTAGGTAGACGTTGGTTGCGTAGAAACCGACGAGGAACACGTTAAGTCGACTCGGCTTCAGCAACTCGAGGGTTCGATACAGGTAGACGACACCGAGACCGTGAAAGACGAGTAGGACCGCGAGCCCGAATCCGTAGCTCATCGGGGCGATTCCGTAGGTAGCGAGCGTGACGATGCGGTGGAGCGGAACGACATGGACCGTATTTGCCCGGACGAGGTAAGTGCTGAACGAGCTCGTCACCGACGACCAGAACGCGAGATAGTCGTCGCCCACGAAGTAGCTGTAGCTGCCGACGAAGCGAACAATCGCCGCGGTGTAGAGCAAGACGATCAGCGCAACGGTTGCGCGAAGTACCGCCGGGACAGGCGACGCGGCAGAGCCACCTTCGGGTTTTCCTGACAGGGATTTGCTCACGACGACGTCACCCCGCGCAGGGTGACGCTCAAGAAACGGCCCACAGACTCGTTCATAGACCCGATAATGCAGATTGGGGCGAATTTACGCCCAGTCCGCTTTTTCAAAATCGTGCTCGATCGCCTGCCGCCGAACGTCGTCCCGCTTCTCGCGATGTGGGGACTGGTGGCGTACATCGTCTTGAACGAGCTGCTCTTGTGGCGCGCCAATCGAGGGGTGCATCTGCACTCGTGGGCCGCCGCCTGGGCGACCCTGGCCCTCACGTTCATCTCCGCTCGCATCCTTCAGCGCGGCGTTCCCGATCCTGGCGTCGCCGCGGCGGCCACACGAGTGATGTTTGCTTGCGCCTTCATGATCGGCCCCATCGCGGCCGGCGCCCTGCGAGCCGCTTGGAAGCTCCCCGCACGACCCACCTTGCACCGCGCCCTCATGGGCGCTTGTCTCGCTTGCGTCGCCGTCACCCTCTTCACGCCATACGTCGTCACTTCCGAAGCGTACCTGCGCACCGACATCACCGGCGTGAGCTACTACGCCCTCCGACCTGGAACGCTGAACGCACTTTTGGTGGGCCCATACATCGTGGGGGTTGCGGCCTACTTGATTCGTATCGTTCGGCGTGAGCAACAGGCGCAGGGCGTCTATCGGACCACCTGGTTCTTGCTCGTAGTCGCGCTCGTCGGCACTGCGACGAACGACGCTCTCATGGCCGCCGGCGTCTACAAGAGCGTTCATCTGCTCGAATACGGCTACAGCCTCGTCACCATAGCGGTCAGCTACCTCGGGATGCGTCGCATGGACAGTGGATACGCCAGCCTCGAGGACGCCGTGGAGGAGCGCACGTCCAAGATCGTGGAAAACGAGCACCGCCTCGAACGCGCCCTCGACGACCTGAGAACGAGCGAAGCCCGTTTTCGACAACTCGCAAGCTCGACACTCGAGGGCATCGTCGTGCACGACCAGGGCCGCATCGTCGACGTGAACGTCGCCTTTGCGCGAATGCTCCGCCTCTCGGGTCGCGAAATCATCGGCCGTAACGTTCTCGACATGTTCGACGAGGCCTCCAACGACAAGATCGCGCCCCTACTCACGGCTCGTAGCGAACGGGCCGAGGCTGAGCTTCGGCGCCACGACGACAGCCAGGTCGCGGTGGAAGTGGTCGGCTCGAGGAGCCGCATCGGCGGCAACGAAGTCGCGGTTCTCGCCGTTCAAGACTTGTCCGAACGCAAAAAGATGCAGGCCCAGCTCATGCAGTCCGACCGCCTGGCATCGGTCGGCACCCTGGCCGCCGGCACCGCGCACGAGATCAACAATCCCCTCGCCTACGTGAGCGCGAACCTCGTGTTCGCCGCCGAACAGCTCGAAGACGTCTCGAAACAACACCCGGACGAGCGCCTGAGCGATTGCATCTCCCTCGTTGGTGAAGCTCGCGACGGCTGCGACCGCATCCGACGAATCGTCGACGACCTCAAGTCGCTGTCTCGTTCAGACGACTCGGATTTCGGCCCCACGGACGTGTGCGACGCGCTCGAAAAGGCCATTCAGATCGCCGGAAACGAGATCCGGCATCGCGCCATGCTCGACCGCGACTACCGCAGCACCGGTGCCATCGACACGAGCAACGCGCGGCTCGGACAGGTGTTCATCAACATCCTGATCAACGCGGCCCACGCCATTCACGAAGGGCGTGCGGATGACAACAAGATCAGCGTCACCGTCGAGACTGTTCCGGGTCGCGGCGTGGCGGTGGAAATCAGCGACACCGGCGTCGGGATTTCTCCGGCGGATCTCCCGCGCATTTTTGATCCTTTCGTCACGACCAAAGCCGTCGGAAAGGGCACCGGCCTCGGCCTGTCGATAGCGCACGGCATCGTCACCTCGCTCGGAGGAACGATCGCGGTGGACAGCGAGGTCGACCGTGGGACGACGTTCCGCATCGTGCTACCGACGGTCGACTACGCCGACGTTCAGGCGCCCGAACCCGCCAGCAGCGGGGAGATTCGCATTCGAACCGGCAAGATCCTCATCGTCGACGACGAACCGTTGGTCGCGCGCGCCATCAAACGCGCGCTCGGGCGCCACGACACCGTCGTGGCCAACAGCGGACGCGCGGCACTCGAACACCTCGAGCAAACCCAGTTCGACATCGTTCTTTGCGACCTGATGATGCCCGACATGACGGGCATGGAGGTCTTCGCCGCGGTCGAGGATCGGTGGCCGGAAATGACCAAGCGCATCGTCTTCGTCACCGGCGGGGCGTTCACCGACGCCGCTCGAAACTTTCTGGCGTCGATCCCCAACCTCGCGATCGAAAAGCCCGTGAACATCAACGAGCTCCGTGCCCTGGTGGACTCTCTGGTAGCGCGCTGGGCCGCTTGAGGCGATTCAACGCGGAATGCGCGCTGAAGGCCGGTCGGATTTCGTCTTGCGGAGAGCGGCGCCGACGACTTCTTCCAAAGCGACGATGCCCTTGCTCTTGCGCACGAGCGAGCCCACGTTTTGCGTTCGCTTGACCACGGATCCTTCTTCGGACGAGGTGAAGAAAACCGCGTGGCCCACCTGTCCCCGCATGAGCAGCTCCTCCGCCAGCTCGATGCCATCCCCATCGGGCAGGCCGACATCGAAAATGCCGCAGGCAAACTTGCCCTTGACGCGTCGAGCTTCCGCAACGGAATACACGGCCTCCCCGGCATAACCCTGTCGCCGCAGCCAGCGCTCGAGAGCACGGGCGACTTCGCGATCGTCTTCGACCAAAAGAATCGATGGCCGGGTGCGCGTTTCCGAACGGTCGCGGTTGCGCCGTGCGGGCCGCGCGCTCGGCTGCCGAGAGATCGGCGCGGTCGCCCCGGATTGCAACCGCTCGAGCAATTCCGTCTCTCCGGCCTCTTCCGCGAGGGACAGAGCGTAGCCGGCGAGGATGTCCGCCTCGACGGCGCGGTTTTGCTCGCGTGCGACGGTCACCATCTGCTCGAGAATGTGCGCTCGCGCCGACGACGCTGGCGCCGTGAGATTCAACGTTTCGCTCAAGACGCGGTTGGCCTCGTCGAGGCGATTCGCCTCCCGGAGCACCGCGCCGAGCTTGCGACCGAATACGAGCCAACCGCTCTTGGCGATCTCGTCCTCGTCGCGCATCATCAAGGTGCGCGCCGCATCAATCCCGTCGCGCAGAGCGTCGACGGCGCCATCGACATCGTCACGGAGCAAGCGCAAACGAGCGCCTTCTTCGACGAGCAGGAATGCCTCGAAGCCCGGACGAGCGCGAATGGCGTGGTAGGCCTGAAGCTCGGCCCTCGCGGGGTTCTCGGCGACGGCATCCGCCGCCTTTTCGTGAAGCGACGCGATCACACCAGTTGGGGCGGCGGCGAGGGTGAGTTGTGCAATCAAGTCGTACCGCATGCTCACAGCGCCGGCGCTCACTCGAATGAACCCCGCATCGGAAAGCGGCAAGAGCGCGGCATTCACCTCTTCGGGATGGTCGAGAAGATTCGCCAGAGTTCGAATTTCCTGCCGGCCACACACGGCGATAGCCTGCAGCGTCCTCATGGCCGCCGGGGTGAGCGCACGAAGCCGCTGTTCGAGAAGTGCCGCCAGGCTCTCCGGTGGCTCTCCACCGACCTCCCTCGTCCACGCGCCGAGTTGGTCGACGTACATCGGCTCGATGTCGTCGTCGGTTCGGGTGATCGCCGCCGGATCTCCTCCGAGTCTCTCGATGGCCCGGGCGCGGGTCCACCCATCGAGTCGATGCCGCGCAACCCTTCGTGGCAATCGACGGTCGAGCGCCGATCCGCTGCTCATCAGGACCGAGAGCCCCTTCACGCCCGCCTCTTCGCTCAACAGATCCGAAAGTGCCCGAAGCGACGCCCCGTCGAATCGGTCCACGTCGTCGACGGACAGGACGACCTTGCCGCCATCGGCGAGCTCGACGGCGCGTCGTGCCGCCCACTCTAGAGCGGCCAACGCCCCCTCTCGCACGGACGCCGGCGTGGTGCCGCCAGTACTGTGTCCGAAAATCGTGCCGAGCGCGTCTCGCAGCCGAATATCGGGCTCCTCGTCGATCGCCTTTCGAGACTCCTGGCTGGATGACCAGCCGGCGAGTGCTTCGATGACGAGTCGGAGAGAGGAAAAACCGACTTCGTCGAGCGGTGACGGCGGCGCTTCGAGCGAGCAGATGCGCGCTCCGCCCTCCTCGAGCACCGAGACCGCCCGAGCGAGTAGCCAGGAGCGCCCGACCCCCGCGCGACCCCAAACCACATGCGAGCCGTCGAGCAGCTCGCCGGCCCACGGTGCTCGTCGCAAGAGCCCCGTCTTCTTGTCCCCAACGGCTTCGTGCTCGCGGGTGGAAGGTTTCGCGGTGGATGGGGCGCCGGTGATGACGAGGTCGTGGTGATCGGTGTCCGAGCCACTCGCTCCGAAGAGCGAGGCGTCGTGCTCGAGTGTGCGCACCCCGGCGATCACCGCCTTGGCGAGTGATGCAGCGTCCGGGTAGCGTTCTTTCGGATCGATGGTGAGCCCCTTGGCGCACGCTAGCGCCAGGGCTTCGGGGATCTCGCGGTCAGGAGCGGCGTCTCGGGGATCGAGCGAACCGGCCTCCTCCTGCTGAATCGCCACCTCGGCTGGCCCCGGACCTTCGAACGGTAGTCGCCCGGTCAAGAGCTCGTACAGCACCACGCTCACCGCGTAGAGATCGGCCTCCGCGCCGACCGACTCGCCGCGCAGCTGCTCTGGCGCCATGTATTGCGGTGTGCCGACGATGATTCCGACTTGGGTTTGACGGCGGTTGTCGCGGATCTTGGCGACACCAAAGTCGATGACTTTGACGTGGTAGCCGCCGCGCCGTCGTGGCTCGAGCATGATGTTGCCCGGCTTGACGTCCCGATGGACGATGCCGTGCTCGTGCGCTTCTGCGAGAGCCGCCAGCGTCTGCTCGATGATGTCCGCGACGTCCTCGACCTTGGCCAGCTCGCCCTGCAAGAGCATCTCGGAATCGGTCCCCGAGAGCAGCTCCATGACCAAGAACGGATAGCCGCCGTCTTTCGCCGAGACTCGACCGAAGTCGTAGATGCTCACGACGTTCGGATGGTTCAGCAAGCTGGCGACGCGAGCTTCGTCGAGAAACCTCGCGGCAACCTCTTCTTCCGCGACCAGATGCGGGTGGATGCACTTGATGGCCACCCCACGATCGAGCATCCGCTGCACTCCACGATAGACCCGCCCCATCCCGCCGGAATTGATGAGCTCGATGACCTGATACCGGTCGGCAAAAACTCGGCCGATCAGCGGGTCGGCCTTCGCTTCTTGCTCTTGTTGCTCCGCGCCGCAAACCGAGCAAAACCGACCGACCTGGGCGGTGTTGCCACACTGGAGACAGCTTTCGTTCATCAGGGATCGGGGGCCGAAGCTAAAACGCCCTGCATGGTCGCGGACCGATGCGAGCGGCGTCAACCAGGTGACCCCAGCGTAGCGAGCCCTGAGCTTCGCTGGGGTCGCCCGAACGGGGTTCGGTCAGCCGAATTCGAGCAGATTGCGCGATCGCGGCGGGCGCGGCGCCCGCGCCGGAGGGCCAAGAAATGCCTACGGACGCGATCCGAGGGGGATCAAGAGCTGGCTGTCCGCCATGTCCACGGTGACGTTCTTGTCGACGATGCTCTCGCTCACGAGATCGGGCCGGGCAGCCACCAACATTCGCAGGAACCGCGGCGGGAACGGGCGGAAGCGCAGGCGCACCGCCACCGAGATCGGAGAGATCGCGTTGGGCGGGATCTCGATGTCGTACTGATTCCTCACCGGCGTCATGGGCGGCAGCGAATGACCGTTGTCCATCACGTTCGCGATGAAAGGAATGAACACCTCTTCGTCGCCGTCCGGCGTGACCCGGCGAAATTCGTTGCCGAAGTTGACGAGACCGAGATTTTTGGCCGGCCGCTGGTTGAAGTCCGGTCCATTTTCGTGGGGAGTCTCGAACGTGTCCGGGTCGATGACTCCGATGATGTTCTGCAGATCCTCGTCGTCGAGATTGCCGTCGGGCTGCATCTCGCCGGTTTCCGGATGTGCGACGTCTTCGAGGTGACCGGACTGGTAGACGAGAGCCCCGGAGCCGTCGGTAACGGTGAGCTCGATCCAAACCTGGCGTTCCTGAGAAAATCCCGTTGGCACGTTGTGCCCGGCGCCGACGTTGGTCACCGTCACGCCCAGCGGAAAAACCGTGCCAGGGGTCGCGGAGTCGGCGGCGTCGATCTCGACGGTGCAAGCCGCACGCAGGAGATCCTCGCGCCGCTGCTTCTGCCCGATGGGAAGTCCGTGAGTGTCGAGGGACGGGTCGTCCTGGCCGGGAAAGTCGATGAACGCGATGTCCACGCCGGTGAAGTAGTGCGTCGCGACGCGACGAATCGGAGTGTCCGCCGGGGAAACCGCCACCCGACCTTCGAAGTACACTCCGGGCTCGTCGTAGGGATAAGCCGACATGTGGCAGTCCTGGCAGGTCGTCACCTTGCCGTAGGGATTGTTCGGCGTCGCGTACGGCCCGGTCGCCCACTCGGTGAACGCGTTCTCGAGACGGGTGAACGGCTCCCCCGTCACCGCGTCCGGAGGTGAGAGGCGGACGTCGTGACACCCCCCGCAGAACCCCGAGGTCTGGATGAAGCCGTTTTGCTTCATCAGGTGATAGCCGTTGTCCACCGGTTCACGGATGGGCCCTTGCTTGGGCGCTCGCGGGCTCAGCGTGAGCGAAACGTTGGCGATGCCGTCTCCCAACAAGCTCCGGTCGAAGTCGGGCGATACGACCTGGTGGCAAAAGTCGCACGAAACTCCATGTTTACCGGTCTCGCTCTGGAAATCCCGCGACGGCTGGTCGGACATGTCGACGAAGCTCGGGAACTCCTCTTGCGCCACGCTGATCGGCGAGTGGCAGTTCTGACAGAACAGCGGGTCCTCACCGTCGGCGGCAAATTCGCCATGGGTGAATCGATTGCCCGCGCTTTCGAGAGCGTTGAAAACCGGGCTCACCGAAGCGTAGGCCATCATCGAGCTCTGCCACTCCGCGAACTGGCGCTCGTGGCACCCCGCGCACACGTTCGGATCGGTGAAATCAGCGGTGTGCTCGATTTGGTCCGGCGGATCTGGCTCGGTGGGATCCGACGAGCTGCAGGCGAGCACCATTCCGAGCGCCCCGAGGGCGGCACCGTTTCTGGCCTGCATGCGTCGAACCACCAAGAGCTCCCGCTCGAAGATCTATCGGAATCGGCCCGGAGCGCCAATCAGGGGCATGGCCCGATGTAGTGGACAGTGATCCGCGCTCCGTCCATCGCGGCGGTTTTGGGGTTCTTGATGAATCCGCCCACGGTGGCGGAGAGCGCCGCCCCGAAGCCGGAACTGTTGATGTCCGCAACGGTGAAGGTCGCCCCCCAGAGATCCGAGGCGCCGCCGTAACTGACCCACTGGCCGGGGCTCCAGAAGCCACCTGCGGCGTGGTTCGTGCCGACCAGGTTGCCTCCTTTGACGAGTTGGGCGGCCGAGTCCGAAACTGAACCAACGGACGTGCCGGTCCCGCGGTGCCACTCGACCTGGACGCCTTGGATCTCCGCGGACGCGGGCAACGCGAACGCGAAGTCCCGCACGGCGAGCATTCGCGTAATCTGAGGTGGCTGAAAGGCGTTGCGCGTCTTGCTCGCGCTGGCAGCGTCGATGGCGGTCGCCCCGCTCGGATTGCTCCACGCCTGACCTCCACCGAGTTCTTCGGCGACCGCCGCCACGTCGCGCACCATCGTGAGCGCCGTCCGACACTCGACGCAGACGCTGCCCGTGCACACGGTGCTCGAACAGTCGACGCCAGCGCTGCAGGTCTGCCCGAGCGCGCAGTCGCCACACGAGCCGCCGCAATCCACATCCGACTCGTCCCCGTTGAGCACGGTGTCATTGCACGACGGCGCCGCACAGACGTCGCTATCGCAGACGTTGCTGGTGCAATCTCCCGGGCCGGCGCAGCGCGCACCAGCGGCGCAGCCGTCGCAGAGCCCGCCGCCGCAGTCGATGTCGGACTCGAGACCGTTCTTGATGTTGTCGGTGCAGCTCGACTCGCCGCACACACTGCTTTCACAAATCAGACTCGCACAGTCGTCGACGAGCGTGCAGGCGCCTCCGGCCGGGCACCCAGCGCAGGAGCCGCCACAATCCAGGTCGGTTTCATCGCCGTTGAGCGCTCCGTCGGCGCACCCGACGGGCTGGCAAGTGGAGCTCGCGGAGCAGGACCCACCGAGACAATCGCCGGATACCAAGCACCTCGCGCCGTTGTCACACCCACCGCAGGAACCACCGCAATCGACATCCGTCTCGGCGCCGTTTTTCCTGCCGTCAGAGCAATTCCCCGCGGCACACACCCCCGAGCTGCAAACGCCACTTTGACAGTCGCCACCATCGTTGCATGCCGCATCGTCGTCGCAGTCCGCGCACACCGATCCGCCGCAATCTCGGTCGCTCTCGTTACCGTTCTTGACGCCATCGGCGCAGCTCGCCCCTTGACAGCGATTCGCCGCGCAAACTCCGCTCTGGCAGTCCGTCGGGGCTACACAATGGAAGGTGGTTCCACAGGGCGGGCACGATCCTCCGCAATCGATGTCCGATTCGTCCCCGTTGTCGATTCCATCCGCACAGCCCGACGTGCCGCACAGTCCCCCGACGCACGATTCGCTGACGCAGTCCGCCCCCACCCCGCACGACTTGGCGGAAGCACACGCCCCGCAAGATCCGCCGCAATCTTCGTCGGTCTCGTTGCCGTTTTTCACGCCGTCGGTACAGGTTGGCTCGGCACAAGCCCCGCCCGTACAAATCGCGCTTCGGCAATCCGCCGCGGCGGCGCAAGCCGCCGAAGGGCCGCAAGCAGAACAGCTGCCTCCGCAGTCGATGTCGGTCTCGTCGATGTTGGCCACGCCATCCACGCAGTGCGAGGGCGCCAGCGCACCACCGTCTTGCTCCACCTCCGACGCCCCTACCGAAAGGTCGGAGGTGTCCTGCAGGATCGAGCAGGCGGTCGCAGAGAGCATCGCCGTCGCAGAAAGCATCGCCGTGGCGGCCCACAGGGCCCACTTTCCGCGGCTACTCGTCAGCACTCTCGGAAGTATACGGCCCGACCGAGTCCCACGCCCAGCTACAATCCCCGTGTGGAGTCCCGACGGTCCGTCCGCGCCATCGTGGCTCTGATTTCGGCGAGCGCCGTCGGCGCGTGCTCCCAGGGCACGTCGAGCACCGATCCCGGGCCGAGAGGAGACGCTGGCGCTGGGGCGAGTGCCGGCGCCGCGGGTGCGGGTGCGGGTGCGGGTGCGGGTGGAGAAGGTGGTGCCCTCGCCCCTCAATCGGTGCGATTTCACCATGTGCACATGAACGCCGTCTCTCTCGCGGACAGCGTTCGTTTCTATTCGACGTACTTCGACGCGGCACCGGTCGTTTTCGATGGTCGCGAACGAGCAGTCCGAGCGGGCGACGCGCTCATCTTGTTCGACGAAGTACTCTCACCGCCGGACCCAGCCCTCGAGACCACGCTCGAGCACGTCGGCTGGACTCGGACGAGCGCGGAGAGCTTTTTCCTCGACGTCGAATCTCGAGGCATCACGGTGGAAACACCCCCTACGCCGCTCTTTCCGGACTTCGTCTTCATGTACTTCCGCGGACCAAACGGGGAGCGCATCGAGACCACTTCTGGCCCGACCGACGATTTCGCCCACGTCCACCTTCTGGCCACCGATCTCGAGTTCGCAACGGGTTGGTATCGCGACGTCTTCGACCTCACCCCTCTCTTTGGCGAACCGATGAGCTTCGGCGGGCTGTTCACCCGAAACAACCTGCCCATCGACGACGTCGTCTCCCTCGAGATCTTCGGAGACTTCAGCCAGACGCCGGCAGAGCCGGCACCAACCGATGACCGCCCGCATGGTCACATCGCCTTCGCCTATCGCGACCTCGATCGCGCATTTGCTCGGCTCGAAAGGGCCGGGTTGGAAATCGTCGACCCCATCGCCGACAGGGCGCCTTGGGGCATGCGCAGTTTTTTCGTGCGAGGACCCGACCGCGTCCTCTTGGAAATCGTCGAGGACGCGAACTAGCCGGCGCGCGTGGTAAGTCTCGGGTGATGCCGCCGAGCGACAGCCCCCGTGTCGTCATCATCGGTGCGGGGTTCGCGGGACTGTGCCTCGCCATCCAGCTCAAGAAGGCGAACATCCATTCCTTCACCCTCGCGGAAAAAGCGAGCCGAGTCGGAGGCACCTGGCGCGAGAACGTCTACCCTGGCGCGGCGTGTGACAGCCCCTCGTTCGAGTATTGTTATTCGTTCGAGCAAAAGACCGACTGGTCCCGCAAGTGGGCGAAGCAGCCGGAGATCCTCGGATACATCGAGCATTGCGTCGACAAGTACGGCCTCGCGGAACACATCCGCTTCGAGACCGAAGTCGAATCCGCGCGTTTCGATTCTGGGAAGAACACTTGGCGAGCGCGACTGGTCGGCGGCGACGAGTTGACGGCGGATTTTCTCGTCTCCTGCGTCGGCCAACTCAACCGGCCGGCGTCCCCGCCAATCGCCGGTCTAGAGCGATTCCAAGGAGAATGCTTCCATTCGGCCGAATGGAACCGCGAGTACGACCTTAGGAAAAAGAAGGTTGCCGTCATCGGGAACGCGGCGAGCGCGTTGCAGTTCGTCCCCGAAATCGTCGACGACGTGGAGCATCTCTTCCTCTTTCAGCGCCACGCGAACTGGGTGGTTCCGAAAGGAGATCGTCGGTACTCCGACCGAGAAAAATGGTGCCTCGGGACTTTTCGGTTGTTGGCTTTGCTTTACCGGTTTTGGATCTGGCTCTCTTTCGAGCTGCGCTTTTCCGTCATCCGAAAAGATCCTCTCGCTGGCGACCGCGCCCAAACCATCGCCCTCGATCATCTGAAGGCTCAGGTCGCAGATCCGGAGCTCCGCGCAATATTGACGCCGGACTATCCCATCGGGGCGAAGCGGATCCTGATCTCCGACGACTACTACCCGGCCATTCAGAAGCCGAATGTTTCGATCGTGACTCACCCGATCGAGCGCGTGGAACGGAGCTCGCTCGTCACCGACGAGGGCGGCGAGCACGAGGTCGACGCCATCATTCTCGCTACGGGCTTCCAAACCACGCAGTTTCTGGTGCCGATGCGAATCGAGGGTCCCCAAGAGGAGATTCACGAAACCTGGAAGCACGGAGCCGAAGCGTATCTGGGGATCTCGGTAGCGGGTTATCCGAACTTCTTCATGATGTACGGCCCGAACACCAACCTCGGCCACAATTCAATTCTGTTCATGCTCGAGTGCCAAGGACGCTACATCGTCGAGTGCTTGCAGACGGTGGTCAGGCGTGGCGCCCGGCGGCTCGACCTCAAGCGAGTTGCGATGCGCGAATACAACGCCACCCTCCAGAAGGAGCTCGCCGGCACCGTTTGGGCGGACATCCAGGAGAGTTGGTACAAGGACGAGCGCGGCCGCATCACCAACAACTGGTCCCGAGGCACCCTGGCGTATTGGTGGAGGACTAGGAAAGTGGATCTCCGCGCCTACGAGCTGACCTGAGCACGCCTAGCCGAAGCACCCTTTTTCAGCCGGCGCGCGCGATACCGAACGAACGCGGCGGCAAAGCCGGCCGCACTCGCAGTTCTTAGCGCTCGCTCGGCGAGCGGCATCGGTTCTTCGAGCGAAAGCCAGAGCCGAAGCAGGTGCCGTTTCTTCTCCGGCTGCTCGAAGTCTTCATAGCCCGTGCGTGCGTGCAGCACCGTGTGGTTCGAGACGAGCTGGATGTCGCCGGGCTCGAGATCCATGTCGAGGTAGAGCTCGCTCGACGAAGCGATCTTTTCGTACAGATCGACGAGCTCTTGCTCCCTCTTCGTGAACCTCGGCACGTCTTCGTAGGCCATCGCTGAACGAAAATAGTCGCTGTGGTAGAACGTGCGAAGTCGTCCCCCGGCGTAACGGCAGGGCGAAACGGGAAAGTAGTCGAGACCGCCCTCGCCGTGAGCGTCGAGCATGAACGGCTCGTAGAGCCGTTCGACGAGATCGGGCCGCGCGTCGAGCAGAGCGTTGTACACCGACACCGAGCTGACGATTCGACTCTGCCCGCCGGTCTTCGCTTTGCGCAGACACAAGAGCCCCACCACGTCGGCCGCGTCGCAATGATAGGCGATGTTCGCGGAGGTCCGGTAGCGTCTCACCGTGCGCGCGGCCGGGTCCTCCCCCGTGTCGACCACGTGGCCGAGCAGATCTCCCTCGGGGTTTTGCGTTCCGGGCGTGCCGAGATGAAGCCCAAAACACCAGAAAAAGACCTCGGCTTGGCTCTGGCTCCATCTGTCGACCGGGGCCCCGCGAATCAGTTGGAACCCGCGGCCGTCTCCAACCTCGCGTCGCCACTCACCGATTCGGCGCGCCAACAACGGCAGAGGGAACTCCGCCGCCGTGAGATCGCGCGTCGGCTTCCCTGTCCCCTCGGCTCGACGCACGGCTTCGAGCAGCTCGTCGACTTCCGCTTCAGTCAGCTCGGCGCACCATTGCTCCGGCGTGGTGACGAGCTTGCTCCCGCGCCACGCGGCAGGTCCGGGAAACGGCGTGCGCAGCGGACGGCGGTGCGGCCTCGAAAAGTAGTGGAGGGATTGAGCCTTGAGCGACTTGTACACGGTGGGGGCAACCCCTCACGCTCGCCGATGGCGGCGATGGCGCCGATGATACCCGCTACGCGGCCAATCTGCGCGGCCCACGTCCGATGCCGTCGGTCTTTCGGTCGCCAGTCAGCACGCCACCGGGATGAGCTTCGCTCGGCGGCGAGATGTCGAGCATGCGGCGGACGTCGTCGAGCGGCAGCGGAAGCAGCTCCTCCATTGGAGTCGCCACGAGAAACTTCGCCGCCTTCCCCCGGCGATAGGCCTCTCGCATGAAACGGTACCATTCCAGCTCCACGGGCCCATCCACCGTGCCCATTAGCGCGATGAAACCCATGCCAAGCTGCGAAAACTGTCCGTAGGAGAACCACAGGTTCGCGAGCTCGCCGGTGTCGTCCATCCCGTAGCCGCTCAGCACGTGCCAGAGATCGTGTTGCTCCACCAGGCGTCGTTCCACATAGAAGCGATCGGGTGTGGCGCTCGGCGGCTCCGAGTCGTGCTCGCGCGCGACGTCCTGAGCTCCGATCAGGCCGTCCGGGGTGAGCTCCCCGGCGGTCATGAACTCGAGATACTCGCGACCCAGGCTGCCTTCGGGGAGCGACGCGAGATATCGTGGGTCGTCGAGGTAGCGATTGAGCGACGGCCGCTGACGGAGCAATTTTTGCCCCTCGGGCATCGCCGCGACGCGTTCATAGGTTTTTTGCATGTTGTCGCCGCTCAGCGCGTGAAGAATCTCGAACACCTGGGTGGTGTCCTCGGTGTTCCGCGCGAGGCGATAGATTGCTTTGATCGCTCGAAGCCACTCACGCTTCGAGTGGTCTTCCTCGGCCGCAAGCTCCACGGGAACGAGGGCGGCGGTTGGTTCAGCACTTGTCATTGACCCAACCTTAACTGTGACATTGCGAACTGTCAACCTTAGGAGTGTCGCCTTGGCGATTTCATTTTCCCTCTTTCTTTTCAAGAGGTTGAGGCGCGTTCGTGGCGACCGAGCGGTCCGGAAGGCTGGATTCCTGAGCTCCCAGTCCCCGATCGGCCAGATCCGGTCGCACCGCGGCGATCGGATCTCTGAGATCGTCGATGTAGCCGAGCGCGTAGGCCCCACGGGCGTAGCCCATCAAACGCAGGAGCTTTTCCGGGAGCGTCTTGGCGATGGCGGCCGGCACCGAAAGGTACTGGTTTTCTTCTTGTCGCAACCAAGCCCGAACGTAGGTGATGTTCAAACCGGCGCGAACCTCGTCGGAGCGGTTGTCCCCTCCCCCGTGATAAAGCGCGCCGGTGTAGAACATGACCGAGCCGGCCGCCATTTCGGCAGCGACCGTGTCCTCGCGTCGAAACCGCAGCTTGTCTTGCAGCTTGTGGCTGCCCGGGATCACGCGGGTCGCGCCGTTCTCTTCCGTGAAGTCGGTCGCCGCCCAGATGGCGTTGCATTGGACCTCGAACCCGGTCGGAAACGGGAAGAAGTCGAATGCCCACTGATCTCGATGGATCACCTGCGCGGTCTCGCCCGGTCCGATGGCGATGACCTGCGTCAAGTGCAGCTGATAGTTTTTGGCGTCGGCCAGCACGCGATCGACCGTCCCGAGTACCAGGTCGTGCTGGATGAGATCCCTGGCCGTCGGCGAGCGCGCAATCAACGCTCCGGTTCGCCGCGTGAAGTTGCCGCTGAAGTCGTCGGGCCCGCGCGCGGTTTTTTCGAGGTACGGCTGCATCTCTGCCAGTACCCGTGTCGTCACTTCCGACGCGACGAGTCTGTCGACGATGACGCACCCATCACGCGCCAAGGCCTCGGCGACCTGCTCGGGCGCGGCGGACGACGGGAGGTGCTCGACGGACATCGGTGCCCTTCAGCCTGGATGTTCGATCAATACTTTCCCCGTGGCAAACGGGGTGATCGGCCGAATCGGACTCGGGGGCATGCGCCTCTCGACGATCAGCGCCCGCGACGACGAGCGCAGCATCGAGGTGCTGCACGCCGCTTTCGACGCCGGAGTGACTTTGCTCGACACCTCCGACGCCTATTGCCACGACGAAACAGACACCGGCCACAACGAGCGGCTCATCGCGCGCGCCGTCGACGAATGGGGCGGAGATCGGGAGAGCATCCTAGTCGCAACCAAAGGCGGGCTGACGCGCCCGGGCGGACGCTGGGTGCCGGATGGCCGAGCCAAACATCTCGTCGCCGCCTGCGAAGCCAGCCTCTCGGCGTTGGGCGTGGAACGAATCGAGCTGTACCAACTCCACGCCGTCGACCCGCAAACGCCGCTCGGAACGAGCGTCCGGGCGCTGGCTCGACTTCGGAAAAGCGGCAAGGTGCGGGACATCGGTCTCTGCAACGTCACCGTCGGTCAGATCGCGGAGGCGCGGACCATCACCGACATCGCGTCCGTCCAAGTGGAGTTCAGCGCCGTGCACGACGACGCCATCCGCGGCGGCGTCGTCGACTACTGTCGGCAGCACGACATCGCGCTCATCGCGCACTCTCCGCTCGGAAGTCCGCGGAGAATCGCTCGGCTGCTGGCCAACGGCGTCGTCGCCGCCCTCGCC
>JAJDAH010000096.1 GCA_029261965.1 Polyangiaceae bacterium | reverse complement strand
TTAATACCCTGTGGAGGTTCAAGTCCTCTCCTTCGCACAGAGCGACCCAACGCATCCGGCGTTTCGAACGTTGGGCCACCAGGGGTGGATAGAACTGGTCGCGGGGCCTAGCCCTTGACGCAGACCACTTGTCTCAGCTCGTGCACCACGTCGACCAGGTCGGCTTGTGCGGCCATCACCGCGTCGATGGGTTTGTACGCGGCGGGGGTTTCGTCGATGACATCAGCGTCTTTTCGGCATTCGACGGTTTTGGTGGCTTCGGCGTGGTCTTCGATGGTGAAGCGGCGTTTGGCTTCGGTGCGGGACATGGTGCGGCCGGCGCCGTGGCTGCAAGAGTGGAAGCTTTCGGGGTTGCCCTTGCCGCGGACGATGAACGAGCGGGCGCCCATGCTTCCGGGAATGATCCCCATGTCTCCCTCCCTCGCTCGGACCGCGCCCTTGCGCGTCAGAAGCACCTGCTTGCCGAAGTGGCGTTCGCGGCTCACGTAGTTGTGGTGACAGTTGACGGCCGTGCCCTCGACGCTCACTGGCCGTGACATCGCGGTCGAGATGGCCTGCATGGTCGACTCGAGCATGATGTCGCGGTTGGCGCGCGCGTACTCTTGCGCCCACTCCACGGCGAAACAGTAGTCGTCGAAGTGGTCGGTGCCTTCGGCGAGGTAGGACAGGTTCACGTCGGGCAGACGGATGAACCACTTTTCCATGTCCTTTTTCGCTAGCGCGATGAAATGGGAGCCGATCCGTCCGCCGACGCCCCGTGAGCCCGAATGAAGCATCACCCACACTCGTTCGGCTTCGTCCAGGCAGACTTCGATGAAATGATTGCCGGTGCCGAGCGTTCCGAGGTGTCGGTTGTTGTTCGACTTGGCGATGGCTGGGTGCTTCTCGCAGATGCGGTCGAACCGAGGCTTCAACGCGGTCCAGCGCTGGCTGGCACTCGTCGGTACGTCGGTCCACGCGCCGCGATCGTTTTTGCCTCCGTTGTCGGTTCGGCCGTGCGGCACCGCGCCTTCGATGGCGCTGCGGATCTGGCCGAGGGAGTCGGGCAGATCTTCGGCACGCAGGTTCGTCCGCGCGGCGATCATTCCGCAACCAATGTCGACCCCCACGGCAGCGGGAATCACGGCACCGACGGTGGGGATCACACTGCCGATGGTGGCTCCCAGGCCCCAGTGCACGTCGGGCATCGCCGCCACGTGTTTGTGGACGAACGGAAGCGATGCCACGTTCCGCAGCTGCGCCATGGCGGCGTCCTCGACCGCGACGCCGCTGGTCCAGTGCTTGATGGGCACTCCTTCGTGGTCGCTCGTGACCAACATCTGCTCGTCAGCTCCTCTCGGATCAGCCCGCGCCATGTCCGCGGGGGGTCAGCACCATAGCCCCAAACAGAGGTTGTCCCCACTGCCGCCGTCGGCCTCGTCGGTGTGCTCACCGATGATCGTGTCGTCTCCGTCGCCGCCGCTCATTCGGTCTTTTCCCGGTCCACCGACTATCGTGTCGTCGCCGCCGAGGCCGGTCATCGTGTCGTCGCCCGCGGTGTCCGTGATGATGTCGTCGCCGTCACCGCCGACGAGGGTGTCGTCCCCGAGCCCACCGAGCAGGTTGTCGTCGCCGCCTTCCCCCTTGATGACATCTTCGTCGGATCCACCAACGAGGGTGTCGTTGCCGTCGCCGCCGGTGATCTGGTCTCTGCCGGTGCCTCCGCGGATGTGGTCTTCACCGCTCTGACCTCTGAGCGTGTCCCGACCGGGGCCTCCATAGATGATGTCGTCGCCGTCGCCGCCGGCAATGTCGTCGTTGCCCTCGCCGCCGAAGATGCAGTCGTTCTCGGGTGTGCCAAAAAGCACGTCACCGCGCGGCGTGCCGTAGATGACGTTGTAGCCGGGTGGACAGTCGTTTTCAGTCAGCGGCGCGTCGTCGACGATGGGCGGTGGGAGCGGCGCGTGCACGAGCTCGGCCATGCACCCGGCGACGAGGATCGCCGTCGAAAATGGGATGAGTCGCTTCGGGAGGGACACGAGAATCGCGAGCGGTCAACCGAGCCCGTCGAAAATTCCCGAGACTCGGTCGAGGGCCTCGTCGAGCATGCCGTCGGGGAGGCTCGGCTCGCCACGCCGTTTTTGCGGTGGTGTGGAGCCCGCGGCGGCGACCGCATCGCGCACGCTCTTGGCCGCGGCGACGGCGCCCGCGACTCGGTTCAGCTCATTGCGATCGAACCACGTGCCGTGCTCGCTGCAGTAGTCTATTTCGACTTCGGCGGCGGCAATCCGTTTCTGCTCGAGCGCCTCCGAACAGACGGGGCACGATAGGCCGTGAGAGTCGCCGTTGACGGGCGCGTCGGCGCCTTTGGCGAACTGTCGGGCGATTTGGTGAACCTGGGAGTCGAGCTCGCGCGCCACTCGCCGGGACGCGGTCGGATCGAGCCAGACGCCTCCGCATCGTGCGCACGCCAGGAGCTTCGTGTCGCCCACGTCGCCCTCGAAGAGGGCCACGATGCAGCGCGGGCAAGCGTGCTCGGACGGGATCATCGGCTGCGGAAAGGTAGCACGGCGCCTCCCGGTGGAGCCCGCGGTGGCCACCACTCGACGAGTGCTGGACGCGTCGGCGCCGGGCTCGGGGGTCACATCCCGAGCCCGGCGCAGATGTCGTTGTCTCTTTTTCGGGCTACCGGGCGGCGACCTTGAACTCGATTCGGCGGTTCTTCTGCTTGCCCTGGGCGGTGTCGTTCGAGGCGATGGGCTGGTCGGGGCCGACGCCCTGTGTGCTCAGTCGATTCGCGTCGACTCCTCGCTTGACGAGGTAGGCCTTTACGGAAGCCGCGCGCCGCTCGGACAGCGACATGTTCAGCGCGTGGTCCCCGTCGCTGTCGGTGTGGCCGATGATGGCGACTTTCAGGCCCGGGTACTTCTTGAACGCTTCGGCCGCCTCGTCGAGGATCGAGGTGGAGGACGGACGAAGAGTGGCTCGCGCCGTGTCGAACTCGATGCCGCGAACGACCCCCGAGAACTTCTTGATCGCCTCCGGCACGGCGTCCGGGCAACCGTCGGCATCCTCGTGGCCGTTGACGGTCTCGGCTTCGGCGGGGCATTGGTCGACGTCGTCGAGCATGCCGTCACCATCGGTGTCGCGAACCGGGCACCCCTCGGGTGCGACGCCGGCTTCTTCCGGACACGAGTCGTTCGCATCGAGATAACCGTCGCCGTCTGCGTCGCTCGCTGGGCAGCCGATCGGCGCGATTCCGGGTGTGGTGCGGCATGCGTCCACGTCGTCCCGGAAACCGTCGCCGTCGGTGTCGCGAACGCGAATTTTCGGCGCCTTCTTTTCGGCGCGTCCCAGCGTGAACGTGACTCCCACGAGCACCTCGGGGTGATGGGTTTGTGAGCCGTTCGAGGCGTTGTTCTTCTGCGCGAGGTTGTCACGGATGTCGAGGCGAGCCGAGATGAGCTCGTCGACGGCGACTTTCACACCACCACCGAAGTGAAGCGCGGGATCGGCGTCGTTGCCGAGGGAGTCGCTCCGAGTCGCGAGCATCCCGCCGCCGTAGAGCACGAAGGGCGTGATGCGCCAGAAGGGCAACTGCGCCATGACGTGACCGCGGGCGGTCCAAAGCGTCGCCTTCTCGTCGTCTGCGGAGGTTTTGGTCGGCATGCCGCCGCCCTCCACTTCGCCTCCGAGGAACTTCAGCGGGAAGTAGGCGGCGCGAATGCCGATCTCCGGGGCGACGCCCTTGTACGTCTGATGCGGTTGGCTCTCGTCCTGGAAGTTATGGCTATCCGAGGTGAAGAACCCGCCGCCGTACAAACCCAGCTCCCACGTGTTCGCTTCGGGCTTGTGTTGCTCGATCCAATTCTTGTCCTCAGGCGTCGTCTTGTCCGCCTTGGCGTCGCTGCCGAGCTCCATCCGAAGCGCCGCCTGGGGACCGGCCTTTTTGGTTTGCGCGTTCGCTATGGAGATTCCTGCCGTCGCCGCAATCAACGTGCTCAAACAAACGATCTTGGCTTTCATGATTCCTTTTCCTCACGCGAATGCGCGTCGTTGAGGCGCACATGTGCAACCGCCATGCCCAGCGGCTCGCCGAACCACCGAGAGAGCGAAAACACGCAAAAGTCGCGCTGCTTCTCGGGTCTTCGATCCACGGGTGGCGCGGGCGCGCGGCAGGTGTGGTTTGGTGTCTGCAGGCGCGGAGCGACACGAGAGCGCGACCGGTGAGCTAGCGCGGGCGCGAGTGGAGCGTCGCTTGACTCCTTCTCCCGTCGATTCTGTCATCCCGCTCGAACCGGGAGATTTCGATGGAGTTACCGACACCACCGCCCGAGCTGGCCCGCATGGGTTTGCGCGGGATCAAGATGCTGGCGACCGCCGACGGGGAGTTTCACGACCTCGAGCGCGGGCTCATGAACGCCGCTCAGAAGCACATCCTGAAGACGGACTTCGACATCGACGAGCTCGAGCCAATCACCCCCGATGAGCTCGCCGCCGGCGTTCCCATTCCGGAATTTCGGGAACGCATCTTCAACGCCTGCCTCATCACGGCGCTCATCGACGGCGAAGCGTCCGAGGCCGAAGCGAAGATGCTCGACTCCTACGCTGAGGCGCTCGGTGTTTCGAGCCCTGCGCTCAAGGACGTGCACCGCCTCGTGGACGACAACTTGCTGCTTTTTCGGTTCGACGTCGCTAGGCGTTCTTTCATCGGCCAGCGCGGCCGTGCGTTTCTGAAGAAAGAAGGCTTGCGGGGCATCTCGAGTGTCATCCGCAGCTTGCTGAACACCGAGCACCCGAAGACGGCGGAGCGCTATCGCGCTCTCGTCGACCATCCGGAAGGCACGCTCGGTCGCGGTTACGCCGACTTCATCCGCAATAACGAGTTTTCATTTCCTGGCGAGATCGGCGGCCCACCGGAGCCCATCGTGTTTCACGATTGCCTGCACGTCATCGGCGAATACGACACGAGCTCGCTCGAAGAGACGCAGATCGCTTCCTTTCAGGCCGGCATGCTCAAGAAGGATCCCATCTTCGGGATGTTTTTCATGCTCGCCCAGTTCCAGCTCGGGGTTCAGGTGACACCAACGACCGGCCCCGAGAAGCATCAGGTGGATCCCGAGAAAATGATCCAGGCGTTCGTTCGCGGCACGAAGGTCAACCTCGACATGTGCACCGCGTGGGATCCTTGGGACGACTTTGACCAACCGGCGACTGCGCTGCGAGAGAAGTACAACGTCGTGCCGAGAGATTGATGGGTATGCTAAGTCAGGGCTCCGCGATGCGTCGCGAAACGAAGAGAGAGAGGCGATGAGCGGTCATTCCAAGTGGGCGACGATCAAACGCAAGAAGGGCGCCATCGATGCTGCCCGAGGCAAGCTGTTCACGAAGATCATCCGCGAAATCGTCATCGCCGCCCGCATGGGCGGTGGGGATGCGGATGCGAACGCGCGCCTGCGAAAGGTCATCGGCGAAGCCAAGTCGAACCAGATGCCCCAGGACACGATGCAGCGGGCGATCAAGCGCGGGACCGGCGAGCTCGAAGGTGCCTCCTACGACGAGGTCGTCTACGAGGGCACCGGGCCAGGAGCGTCGCTGTTCGTCGTCGAAGGCACGACAGACAACCGCAATCGCACCGTTGCCGAGCTCAGAAAAATCTTCGAACGAAACAACGGCTCGATGGACGGCAGCGCGGTATGGGCCTTCGATTATTTGGGCACCATCACCCTCGAAAAGAGCGCCTGCAACGAAGAGCAGCTGATGGAGGTCGCCGTGGGCGCGGGCGCGGACGACTACGAGGGCACCGAGGAGGCCTGGGAAGTGAAGTGCCCGAAGGATTCCCTCGACGTCGTCGTGACCGCGCTCGAAGCGGCGAAGATTGAGGTCAAGGACAGTGGCCTCGCGTACGTGCCCAAGGTGAAAAAAGACCTGAGCGGGAGAGATGCCGAGGTCGCGCTCAATCTGGTGGCCGCTCTCGACGAGCACGACGACGTGAAAAACGTCTACGCGGACTTCGACGTCAGCGACGAGGAGCTCGAGCGAATCACGGCCGACTGATTTGCTCAGCCGGCGAGCGCCGATGGCGCGAAGTACGTGAAGACCATGTGGGAGAGGATCGCCGGCACGAGTCGGCCGGTTTTGCTCACGAGGAGCCCCCAAACGAGACCCACGCCGAGCGCGGCGAGCACGAGCATCGGATTGAGTCCGGCGTTCGGGTCGCGCAGGGAATACACCGTCGGCAACATCGCACCGGCGTAGAGCCACGCGCTCACGTACCACGCGCGACGGGTACCTATTTTTTCTTCGAGCGACGAGAGCACGAGACCCCGCCACGTGAGCTCCTCGAATCCGGCGATGGCGAGGGTGGCCGCCGTCAACAGTACCGAAGCTCTAATCGCGTCGGGGCCTCCCATCAGAAGCAGCACTCGGTAGACCCACGCGATTTTTTCACTCCCCGCCGGTGCGATGACCGCGGTGGTCGCCCACGCCCCGAGCACGAGCACCGCGCCGGTCACGAGACCGAGGGCGATGTCGCCGGACTTGGGAACGAGTCGCGTTCGGAGCACGCCGTCGCGGTGCATCTTGTAGACGGCGATGGCGCTGAGCGCGCCGTAGGGGATCGCGAGCCCGAGCCACATCCAGAGCGATCCGGCGACCGCGGGGCGCAGAGAAAACGCGCTCGCCCCCGTGCCGAGGGCGACGGCGAGAAAGACCCACTTCATTGGCCGGAGGGGCGTTGGGCGGCGACGCGATCGAGGATCGCGTCGGCCAGCGCGCGTTTGCTGAGCGAGCCCAGCGGTTCTGCCGCGTCCTCCGTCACGAGCGTCGCTCGGTTGTCGTCGCGGCCAAAAGAATCCCGGGCGTGGTTGGCCACGACGAGATCGATTTTTTTCTTTCGGAGCTTGCCGCGCGCCAGCTCCACGAGTTCGTCGCCGTCGGCAGTTTCGAGGGCGAACCCCACCAAGAGCGGGCTCGTGCCCGTGCGACGCTCGCCGATGGTGGCGAGGAGATCCGGATTGGCAACGAGCTCGAGCGTCGTTTCGCCCGGGGCGCGTTTGAGCTTCTGGTCGTGCGACTGCTTCGGGCGGTAGTCGCCGACCGCTGCCGTCATGATGACGGCGTCCGCGCCCGCGAGCCCGGCGCCGAGCGCTTCGTCGAGCGCAGTCTGCATTTCCAGAGCGCTCCGAACGTCGACGCGCTGAGCTCTCCGAGGAGTCGGCAGCGCGACGGGCCCGGCGATCAGGCGCACCTCGGCGCCGCGGGCCGCCGCCCGCTCGGCGACCGCGAACCCCATCTTGCCGGTGGAACGATTGCCGACGAAGCGGACAGGGTCGATGTCCTCGACCGTCGGCCCTGCGGTGACCACAATCCGCATGCCTTCGAGGTCGGGAGGGCTGAGCGCCGACGCGACGGCGTCGACGATTTGCTCCGGCTCCGACATGCGGCCGAGGCCCACGTCTCCCGAAGCGACCTCGCCGGCAGTGGGTCCGACGAGGGTGACACGTGCATCCCGCGCGATGGTTTCGATGTTCCGGCGCGTCGCGGGATGCGACCACATGTTGGGGTGCATCGCCGGGGCGGCGACGATCGGGCACGTGGCGCTGAGTGCGAGCGCGGTGACCAAGTCGTCCGCCCGACCGCTCGCCATCCGCGACAGTGTGTCCGCCGTGGCGGGCACGATCAGCACGACGTCGGAGTCGGAAGCGAGGTCGACGTGGATCTCACCGCCGATGGTGGGATCCCACATGTCGTCGAGCACGGGGTTGCCGGTGATGCCGCCGAAAGTGGCAGCGCCGATGAACTGCTTGGCGGCTCTCGTCAGGATGGTTTGCACCAGCGCCCCTTCCTTCACGAGCAGCCGGGCAACCATCGCGGCCTTGTACGCGGCGACGCTACCGGTGACGCACAGGGTGATGCCGGCGCCGTCGAACCGGCCCGCGGTAGGGGGCTCAGTCACGAAATCGAGCGTAGCAGGAGTGCGGCCGCGGGGCCCTGCGTCCGGAGGGGCCTACCGAGGTTTCGAGACGTACTCGCTCTTTGTGGCATAGAAGCGCCAGGGTTTGGCGACCCAGTCCTCGGCGTAGTCGATGCCCACTCGGGGCCTTCGGGTGATGCTGAGCTTCGCACCGTCAGCGAGAAACAAGGGTGGCTTACATAAGTCGATGCCCGTGTGCTTGCCGCTGATCCCCAACGCCTGGCAGAGCTTGCCGGGCCCGTTGCTGATCTCGCGGCGGTCTCGCGCCACCTGTCGACGCTTCGCCATCAGCTCGACGCCTTCGACAGGTTCCACGGCTCGAATCAGCACGGCGTGCGGCTCACCGATTTTCGACGTGACGAGATTGAAGTTCCAATGCATGCCGTAAATGAAAAACACGTACGCGTGACCGGCGCGACCGAACATCGGCTCGGTGCGTTTCGTTCTCCGGCCCCCGTAGCTGTGGGCCGCCCGGTCTTGGGGCCCTCGGTACGCCTCGGCTTCGACGATGCGCGCGACGAGCCGCGTCCGCCCGCTCTGATGCACCAACAACTTACCGATGCAATCGCGGGCGACCGTCAGGACCGGCCGCTCGTAGAAGCCTCGATCGAGCGGCTCGAATCGGGCCGGATCCGTGGAGAGGGCCCGTTTTCCCGCTGCCCCGGGCGTTTTGACGCGGCGTGCTCCAGCCATTGCCCGAGCGGATTACCCCACTTTCGACCCATCTGTTAGATTCCAGCGACGGAAGTGCAAGCTTCACCAGGCGCAACTCTACCAGCGCCAAGGGTCATCGGGCGGTACGCCCTCTACAGCGAAATCGCCGCTGGGGGCATGGCGACGGTGCACTTTGGCCGGCTGCTCGGCCCAGTGGGGTTCTCCCGCACTGTGGCGATCAAGCGCCTGCATCCGCAGTTCGCCAAGGACCCCGAGTTCGTGTCGATGTTCCTCGACGAAGCTCGGCTGGCCGCTCGCATCCAGCACCCGAACGTTGTCGCCACGCTCGATGTCGTGGCGATGGAGGGTGAGCTGTTCCTCGTCATGGAATACGTCGCCGGCGAGTCGCTCTCGAAGCTCGTCAAGGCTGCCCGCAAGGTCGAGAAACGGATCCCGCCACGCGTGGTGGCCGCGATCATGGTCGGCATGCTGCACGGCCTGCACGCCGCTCACGTGGCGAAGAGCGAGCGCGGTGAAGCGCTCGACATCGTTCACCGGGACATCTCGCCGCAGAACGTGCTCGTCGGTACCGACGGTAGTGCGCGCGTGCTCGACTTCGGCGTCGCCAAAGCCGCCGCTCGCGCCCAGAGCACCAAAGACGGGCAGATGAAGGGGAAGATGAGCTACATGGCGCCGGAGCAGCTCGGCGGCGACGAGGTCGACCGGCGCGCCGACATCTTCGCTTCGGGCGTCGTGCTCTGGGAGGCGCTGACCGGCCAACGACTCTTCTCCGGATCGGATGCCGGGGAGGTGTTCGGCAAGGTTCTGCGTGGCGACATCGATCCCCCATCGAAGGTCGTGCCGACGCTGCCGAAGACCCTCGACAAGGTCATGGCGAAGGCGCTCGAGCGCGACGTGTCGAAGCGCTACTCCACTGCGCGGGAGTTCGCCATCGCGCTCGAAAAAGCAGCACCCATCGCATCGCCACGGGAAGTGGGCGAGTGGGTCGAAAAGTTCGGAGGCGAAGCCCTCGCGAAGCGAGCGAGCCGCGTCGCGGTGATCGAGAGCGAATCGAGCTCGATTGATCTGCAGGACGGCGTGAAATCGGTCCAGGACACGGCCACCGGGCTCACCCCCCCGCCGGCTTCGGCGGTTTCAGCCGTTTCAGCCGTGTCAGCCGGCACTGCGCCACCAGGTTCCGATGCGGGGCCGCCGAGCGTGCCGTCGGAAGTCAGCACCGCCAGCTCGCCGTCGGAAGTCAGCACCGCCAGCCAGCCCTCGGAGGTGAGCCAAACCTCGCAGCTGACCCCGTCGCAGGTGACCCCCTCACAAGTGACGCCGTCACAAGTCACTTCGCCTTCGCAAATGTCGCAGGTGTCCTTCGCGACACAGACGAGCCCACGCTCCCGGCCCGATCGGCAGTCCAAGAAGAAGGGCGTCGTCGTCGTGGCGTTCGCGGCGATGGGCGCGGTTGGCATCGGTTTCGGCGCCATGGCGTTGGCGACGAGCGGTGCGAGTGAGACTCCGGTGTCGCCGGCCGCGCTCGCACCCGCCGAAGGCGATCCGACGCCCGCGCCAGCCGAGGAGGAGGAAGAGGAGACCGAAGAGTTGGCCGAGGCGCCGTACGAGGATCCGACCTTGGGGGCGGTCAGCTTCGAGGATCTCGAAGCCGTCGTCGACGCTGGTCCCGCCAAAGCCACGCCGGCCGCTCGCCTAGAGCCGGGCAAGCCGAGCCTGGCCGACCGACTGGCGAAGGCGAACAACCCCGGCAAGTCCCCCGATCCCAAGCCGGCAGAAAAGAAGCCCTCCAAAAAGAAGCCGGAAAAGAAAAAAAGCGGCAACTGCGACATCCCGTTTTTCATCGACGCCAAGGGAATCAAACGACCCAAGCCCGATTGTTTGTAGATGGTGATAAAGTGGGGCCCGAACTCATGAAAGCGCCGCAGGCATCGCCAATCACCACACGACTGGGTCGAGCTCTTCTGGCGTCGAGCGTTGCGGTATCGGTGATGCTGGTCGCGGCGCCGGGGCTGGCGGACACACAGGAGTGCGCGGCGGCCTACGAAAAGGCCCAGGAGCTCAAGCAGGAGACCAACCTTCGCCAGGCGCGTGACCAGCTGCTGGTCTGCGCTCAGGATTCCTGTCCGGACTTCATCAAGGGCGATTGCGGAAAGTGGCTCGGTGAGGTCGAGGCGGCGATGCCTTCAGTGGTGTTCGTCGTTCGCGACGCCGACGGCAACGACATCGTCGATGTAACCGTCAAGATGGGTGAGGACGTGCTGGTCGAGCAGCTCGATGGCCGTGCCGTAAACGTCAACCCTGGCCAACAGACCTTCACGTTCGAGATCCCGGGTCAAGATCCGGTCACGAAGAAGGTGCTCATCACCCAAGGCCAGAAGAATCGCGCAGTGAAAATTCAGCTCGAGAGGGATGACCCGGGCGAGGGCGAGGGCGGCGGCGCCACAGGTGAGGGCGATGGCGCGACGATCGACGGCGGAGAGGTCCTCGAGGGCACCCCGAACCGCACCTTGGCGTACATCTTCGGTGGAGTCGGCGGTGCGGGTCTCATCAGCTTCGCGGCGTTCGCTGCGATCGGCAAATCCGACGAAAACGGGCTGCGCGACAGCTGCTCACCCAACTGCGAGGACAGCCAGGTCGACGGCGTCAAGAAGAAGTACCTGATCGCCGACGTGTCGCTGGTGCTCGGCATCGTGTCGCTTGGCGTCGGCACCTACTTCTTCATCAAGCCGCCGAAGAGCGACGCGAAAGCCGAAGCGAAGGTCGAGCGAACGAAGCCGCAACTGAGCTTCGACGTGGGTGCGACCAGACGCGGTGGTTTTGCGACCGTGCTCGGCCGCTTCTAGCCGGACGCGCGCGTCGAGCAGCCGCGGATCGGTCAGAATCCGAGCAGCGATCCGATCTGGAACACGGCGAGGCTGGCGACGTACGCGAGCGTCGTCATGTACGCGAACATGAACGCCGGCCAGCGCCAGCTCTTCGTCTCGCGTCGGACGACCGCCAAGGTGCTCATGCACTGGCAAGCCAGCGCGAAAAAAACCATGAGGGACAGCCCGACGAGTGGTGTGTAGACGGGCCGACCGTCAGCTTTCGTCTCCGCTCGGATTTGTTCTCGCAACGGGACCGCTTCGTCGTCCACCTCCCCGAGGCCGTAGACGATGGCCATCGTCGAAACGAACACCTCGCGGGCGGCGAACGCGCCAATCATGCCGACGCCGATTTTCCAGTCGAAACCGAGCGGCGCGATGCCCGGTTCGATGAACTTGCCGAGTCGCCCCCCGTAGCTGTGCTCGATGGCCGTTTTTTCGGCGACCGCGCCGCTCGCGGGCGCGACTTCGCCCGCGGTTTGCGCCGGCGGAGAGCTACCCGTCTCGGGCGGCTTGGGAAAGCTGAGCAGTCCCCACAAGAGCACGGTGCACACGAGAATCACCGTCCCGGCCTCTCGAAGAAACACCGTCGAGCGCTCCCACATCATGCGAAGCGTGGAGCCGAAGCGAGGCATGCGGTACGGCGGCAGCTCGAGGATGAGCGGGATCCGTCGACCACGGATCGCCGTACGGCCGAGGACCGCCGCGGCGAGCAAGGTGATGGTGGTCGAGAACAGATACATCGCGACCAGGAGCAAACCCTGCACCGGGATCCAACCGAACACGTCGGTTGGCGGGTAGAGCGCGGCGATGATGAGCGAGTACACGGGCAGTCTGGCCGAGCACGTCATCAGCGGGACGACCATCATCGTCAGCAACCGGTCGCGCTGACGCTCCATCGTGCGGGTGGCCATGATGGCGGGCACCGCGCACGCAAAACCGCTCAGCATGGGCACGAACGCGCGGCCGTGCAGTCCGAGGGACTTCATGATCCGATCCATCAGGTACGCGACCCGGGCCATGTACCCGGAGTCTTCGAGCAGGCCGATGAACAAGAACAAGAGGAGGATTTGCGGCAGAAACACGATGACGTTGCCGACGCCCCCGATGATTCCCTGGCTCACCAGATCCGCTACGAAGCCGGCGGGCAGCGTCGCCTGAGCGAGACTCTGGAGCCACGTCACCAGCTGCTCGATGAGCGTGATCGCGGGGTTCGCCCAAGCGAACAGCGACTGGAATACGACGAGCATCAAACCAATGAACACGACGAACCCGAAGAGCGGGTGCAACAGGACGCGATCGACCTGTTCGGAGGTTTTTGGTTTGGGGGGATGGGGATCGGCGTTCTTCGAGAGTGATGGCGCCTTTTCGTCGAGGAACGCGTATCGCTTTGCGATCACCTCGAAGTCGATGTCCCGCTCGCCAGCGTCGGCTCTCACCTGGACGCAGACGCGACGAAGCTCGGGGTCGATGTCGCTGAGCTCGTCGTCTTCGTCGATGCTCGCCAGCGCCCAGAGCGCCAACGCGCGATCCCGGCGCTCGTCGCCCGAGCGCCAGTCCTCCGGCAGCGCACCGAGCACGCGAGTCACGTCGTCTTCGAGCGCCGTCGGGTAGTCGACGTCGACTCGGCCGCGGGGCGCCGTCTCGATGGCTTGGGCGATGGCTCGCCGGAGCTCTTCGGTTCCTTCGCCGGCGCGGCCGTTCGTGGCGACGCAGGGCACTCCGAACAGCTTCGATATTGCCTCGGCCGACGGCGGGTTCTCGCCGGCTTCGTCGATCATGTTCAGAGCGATGACGAGCGGGACTTCGAGCTCGACGAGCTGCAAGACCAGGTAGAGATTGCGAATGAGCTGGCCGGCGTCGACGACCACGACTGCCGCGCGTGGGCGAGGGTTTCCGTTCAAGCCGAGCGCACAAGAAATCGCGATCTGCTCCTCGGCCGAACGCGCGGTCAGCGAGTACGCCCCGGGCACGTCGCAAAGGTCGAACCGGTCGGCGGAGCCTCGTGGCTCGGCGTCGTCGCCTCGCGCGCGGAGCTTCACCGTGGCGACGCGCCGTTCGACCGTGATGCCGGGGTAGTTTCCGACCCGGGCGTTTTGACCGCTGAGTCGGTTGAAGAGCGTCGTTTTGCCTACGTTCGGGTTGCCGAACAACAGCACGAGCGGGAGCTCTGGCGCCGCGGACGGAGCGGAAGCCGAGGACGCCGTGCCCGATTCAGCGGCGGCCGTCACTGGCCGTTTGCAAGCGCCTTCACGGTGACCTCGCTCGCCTCGGCTCGTCGGATCGATAGACTGCACCCTCGCACCAACAGCTCGAGCGGATCACCGAGCGGCGCGACGCGGGTGACCTCGACGCTCGTGCCCGGCACGAGCCCCAGCTCCATCAAACGTCGCCGGAACGCTCGTTCGCCGCCCACCTGCTCGATGGACACGCGGGAGCGAAGGGGCGTTTCGGCCAGATTCACGGGAGACATTTAGCCTAATTGAAAACGATTTGCAAATTCAACAAGCCAACGGATCGCCAGCCCGCCGCCAATATTACACCGTTATTACAGAGGCTTAGGAGCCTACCCCAGAGCGTCCAGCACGGCTTGCAGCACCCGGGCAAAGCCGTCCTTCGCGCTCAGGTTCGATTCACCCCCTTCGTGGGGGAAAAACCGGCGGAGCTTGCCGTCCGCGCCGTAGATGAAGAGGTCGTCTTTGGCCGCGCCGTGTTTGCCCCAGACCCCCGCGGCTTCGGTGTCCTGAAGAACGGGGAACGAGCAACGGTCGGTCAGATTCTTTCTGTCCTGATCGTTGTCGGCGTTTTTGCTCTGGTTCACGACGACGAACGCCACGTTCTTCCCCTCGAGCCCGCCCCTCATGCGTTCGAGCGCGGCGGCCTGACTCTGACAATACGGGCACCACCCCGCGAGCATCGCCAGCACGACGACCCGACCCCGAAACTCGTCGAGGCCATAGCTCTTCCCGCGCCGCTCGCTTTTCGGTTGATAGTCGGTCAACCGCCAAGACGGAGCCGTGGATCCTGCGCAGTACTGAGGCGTGTCCGAGCCGCAGGCACGCACCGCAGGCTCACCGCCGGCCTCGCCGGCCACCGGCGTCGTCAGATCGATGGGCCCCTCTTGTGATGGTGTTCTGGCATTCGCGCCATCGGCGGTAGTAGCTCCGCTGGTGGCTGGATTCGAGGAGCCGCAACCAAACGAGGCGACGGCAATGCCCGCGAGCAGATGGTGGCGCAATCGCATCGCCGCTTCATAGTTCGAGGCCACTCGCACGGCCAGCGCCGGCGGGTTTATCTGGTACAAACCGTCACAGCCAAACGGAAAACCCGGCATCGGCCCCTTGGCGGAATGGCATACGCAGGGGATTTAAAATCCCCGGATCGCAAGATCGTCCCAGTTCGAGTCTGGGAGGGGCTACACGAGAAAACGTGCTGACTGCGGCGAGGTGGCCAATGCGAGCCCGATGGCGCTACTCTCCGGCACGGTGAGGCGACTCGGCACGAGATCCGTTTTTCTTTTGCTCCTCGCGGGCTCCACGCTCGTGGGTTGCCAAGCGGTGCTGGGGATCGACGACCCCGAGCTCGAGAGCGCGGACGCGAGCTCGGACGGCTCTTCGGCCTCGACCGGTGGGGGCTCGATCTCGACGGGCGGCACGGGGGGCGGCACCGGCGGCGGGGTCGCGTCGGGGGGCACTGGTGGCGGGGGTGGCTCGGCAACTGGCGGAGCCGGTGGCGCAACGGGAGGTACCGCCGGCGCGGCGACCGGAGGTTCGGGTGGCGCATCCGGAACGGGCGGCGGCGGCCTAGGTGGTGCGGCCAACGGGGGCAGCTCCGGATCGGGCGGTGCCGCGGGTGTGGGCGGCGCGGGGGCGGCTGCCGGCGCGGCAGGATCCGGCGGCGCTGCGGGAGTTGGCGGCGCGGCGGGATCGAGTGGCGCGGCGGGATCGGGCGGCGCGGCGGGATCGGGCGGCGCGAGTGGCGCTGCTGGGGCGGCGGGTGTGGGCGGCGCGGCGGGCGGCGGCGGACTGCCCGCGTGCACGAACGATTGCACGGGCGTCGGTGATTGCGCGCTCACGTGCTCGGCGTGCAGCTGCAACCCCGACTGCACCGGCGCGACCTCGTGCGCCGTGCGATGCACGCTCGGCGCCAGCTGCAACGTCAGCTGCATCGGCGCGACCTCGTGCGCCGTGGCATGCAACGACAACGCCGACTGCAACGTCGATTGCACCAACGCTACTGCGTGTGACTCGATGCGATGCGTGAACGGGGCGCGCTGTCTTCTCGATTGCACCAACGCGACCGCTTGCGGGTTTGGGTCTTGCGAGGGCGGCGAGCTCAGCTGCGCGGGCAACGTCGTCGCTTGCAACCGACCATGCCCGTAGACGTGACGCTGCCTCGGACGCTCCTGGAGCTTCTCGTAGGTAGTCTTTTGTCTGACAAAGGCCGCTCGAACGGCCGTTCAAAACCCCGTCTGAGAAACAATACTCAGGCTAGACAATGCCTCGCGCTTCGTGGGCGTCCGTCTCGTGCGGGTGTACAATCCACGCGCTAGCTGCCCATGGTGCCTTCGTCAAAACGTCCTCTAGGACGAGCAGAATCCAGCAGTCGCGTTTTGGACGACGCCGACATCCTGTTGAGCTGTGCGAACCGCGCCCTGCTCGAGCGGCTGTACGTGCGTCATCTCCGGGCTGGCCGGATGATCCTGCCGCTCGCCGCGACCGCTGCCCGGGGTCTGGCGCGAGTCCGCATAGAGCTGCCGGACCATTCGACGATCATGTTGGATGCGACGATCGGCGAGCAGGTTGCCGGGCAGACCACGGTTTTGCGGGTGGGGTTCGAGCCTCTGAGGGCAGAGCACATCGCCAAAATCGATTCTCATCTCGGGGCGCCGGCGAGTCGCAGCGGCGCCGCAACGGCGCCCGCGCGGCCTCGGCCAGCCCTCACTGAAGAAGACGAGTTTGGTCCAGCGTCGGATCCCACGCCGACACCCATGGCGGTATTCGTCGATCGAGAGACCGGCACCACGCGGTCGGCTTCGACGGGCCGAACCGGAGTGTCGTCGATGATCCCGAAGGTGCCGGACACCAGTCCGGAAGATTTCGAACGGGAGAGCAAGATCCTCCGGCTCGCGGAACGCGCCGACTACTACAACGGGGTCGGCCTGCGAGACGAGTACATCCGCACCCTCAAGCGCATCCTCGAGCTCGCACCCGAGAGTGAGCGAGTTTGGGCGGAGCTGCGGGCGGTGGAGTCGCGCCCCGAGCGAAAAAAAGATCCGGAACACGAAGGTCTTCAGGGCTTGTTCGCTCGCACGTTCAAGAAGGACGGTTGAGCGCCGTCCTCGCTCTTGCTGAACGTCAAAACTCGCGCTGAACGGAAAAACTGAGTCCGTCTTTACCGAGGGAGACCTCCATCGAGGGCTCAACAGATTTCGGCGAATCGGATTCGCTCGGCGGCGCGGCCTGCTCGTAGAATCCGCCTCGCGGCCCTTCGGCTCGGTCGAACGCGAAGAGAGCCAGCCCGATGACGCCCACCGCGGCGCCGGCTCCACCGGTGGCGAAGGCGGCGTTCCGAAACCGATGGCGGTCTCCTCGGAGCTTTCGATACCGCTGCAAGTCCGACCCCGTGAGCTCGCTTTGTCCGCGTTCATCCAGCCAGCTCGAAGCGTCGCGTTGGCGAACCCAGGCCATGGCGCCGAAACCGCCGGCCGCCAAGAGCCCGCCACCACCGACGGCGATCGCGCTCCAGGCGACTTTGCGTTGGGGCGTCGTGGCGAGCTCGGAGTTGAGCGTACCGTGCTCGTCTCGGCCGAGCTCGAGGCGGCGAGTGTCGGTGCGTCGACCGCTCTTGCCGATCGAAATCGTGTAAGGCCCCGGCGCGAGCTTCAGCGGCGGCAAGGGCGCCACGCCGACGATCCTCCCGTTGACCGAAACGCTCGCACCGCCGGGCGCGGTGATCGAGAGGGTCGCCGGTTTGGGTTTCAAGGCCACGTCGAGGGGTACGATCGCGCGCTTGGCGAGCACGACCTCACGTTGGTACGTCTCGTAGCCCGGCGCGCGCACCTCCACTCTGTGTTTTCCAGGCTCGACGTCCGAAATGAACGGGAGCTCCCCTTCGTCTTTACCGTCGAGTAGGAGCCGGGCGAAGGGAATCGTGCTCGTGATCATGAGCTGCGAGGAGGTCTTCTGCTCGACGCCTACGGGCGCGGGCTCCGCCGTCTCCAATCGCGCGGCGATCGGCTCGAGCTGGGCAAGCGCATCGGCGGCTTCTCCGCTTCGGGGGCCCGCTTTGGCGACGCGCAGGTAGGCGCCATAGTGGTCGACCGCCGCGCGCAGGTCGTCGGCCTTGCGCCCCACGAAGTAGAGTCGGCGGTGTGCCTGCGCGATCGAGAAGAGAAGTCCGGCTCGTTTCGAGAGTCGATGGGCTTCTTTGAACGCCTCGATGGCGTGGCCGTACTTGCCGGCGCTGTAAGCTTGCGCACCAGCGTTGAACAGCGCTCGCGCTTTCTCGACTTGGCTCGACGGCTGAGCTCTGGCTTCGCTCGCCGACAGCGCGAAAACGAGGGCGAGCAGCGGCAGACCGACCCGTCGGCGACTAAAACTCGAGCTCATCGATGCCTCCCTTCGTCGCGGTCGGTCGAGCGCGCCTCGTTACCAGTTTCGGCAGCTCGACGTCCACGATGCCGTCTCGGTTCGGAGTGAAGTCGACGGTGCTTGGGGAATGACCCTTCGCCTTGAACGTGAGTGCCACGGGTTCTGTTCCCCGCGGGATCGACAACGGTCCGGGCGAGCTGCCCAGTTTCTCCTCGCCGACGAAAACAGTCACGTTCGCCGGCACCGAGGTGATCGTGACGTCGACGGTGGTTGATGTCGGAGCCGGCCGCTCGACCGCGACCCGGGTCTCACTCGATGCCGTGCGCGCTTCGACGGGCTTGTCGAGAGTGAGGGCAGCGGTCGAGGGGGGCGTCTCGACTCCCGCGGGGGCTCGACTCGAGGTGGCGAAGATGGCCACACCGAGGACGGCGGCCAAGCCGACGTCCACCGCGGCGAGCAGCTTCGCGCGGCGAAAGGCCCGGGGCGGCGTCGAAACCGCGTCGCCGGAGAGGGTCGCGACATCGTCTTGGGCAACCAGGGTCTCGGCTCGAGCGAGCGCTGCGTCTTCTAGAATCAGCTTGGTGTGAGAGCCCGGTGTCGTGCGGATCTCGAGCGCGCTCGGCTCGACGTCGTAGCCTGCCGCTTGGGCGGCCTCGGCGAGCTCGCGCACCGCGGCTCCCACCGACTGCGGTCGTTTCGTCGGGTACTTCGCCATCATGCGTTGGATGGGTGCGTCGAGCGCCTCGTGGAGCTCCCGACGACGCTCGGACACTTTCGGTGGGGCTTCTTGAACGTGCTTCATCAGCACTTCCATCTGCGATTCGTCGTCGAAAGGCAGCTCGCCGGTGAGGAGCTCGAACGCCATGACCCCGAACGAATAGATGTCGGTACGGTGATCGACCTCTTGTCCGCGGCATTGCTCCGGGGACATGTAGTAGGGGGTCCCGATCTGCGCTCCCGTGCGTGTTCGCCGCGCCGCGGAGTCACCGAAGACCTTCGCGATCCCGAAGTCGATGAGCTTGGGGAAGGTCTGTCCGTCCTGGTTGTGCGTCAGGAACACGTTGTCGGGCTTGAGATCTCGGTGCGCGATGCCTTTGGCGTGCGCGGCGTCGAGCGCCCGAGCGATGCCGGCGAGCACACTGAGCGCATACTCTGGTGTGAGCCAACGCTGACGCGCGATCAGTCGGTCGAGTGGCTCTCCGTCGAGTAGCTCCATCACGTAATAGAATCTGCCGTCGGGGAGTCGCCCGAAGCCGAACACGTCGACGATGTGGCTGTGGTTGATTTCGTTGACGGCTCGCGCCTCGCCCACGAAACGCGACACTACGGTCGGGTCGTCCGAGTGCCGCTTGCTCAACACCTTGATGGCGACCTGTTTGCCGATCAGTGGGTGCTCGGCCCGATAGACCGCGCCAAAGCCTCCTTCGCCCAGCTTGTCGGCGACGACGTATTCGCCAATCGGCGTTCCCGGCCGGAGGCCCGGACTGCTTTCGACTTCGCTCGTCTCGTCGTCGCTCACACTCGATCTCCGCTCATTCGCAGTGTGAACAACGGCCTGGGGCGGCTCAGCTTTTGCGATCTGCCGCCGCGGCGCGAAACTTGAGCCGTTTTTGGCCGTTAGATGCACCCACGAAGCGGCCACGCATCCATGACTCGAGCCCCTTTCCTCTCGCTGGTGTGCTTCCTTGTAGGGGGATGTGCGCAGCTCGAGGATGTACCGGTCGACAGTTGCGGCAACCAGGTGCGGGAGAGCGGCGAGGACTGCGACACGTTCGCCGCGTTTCCCGACGCGGCGTGTCGACCCGCGGGTTCCGAAGGTGAGTGTCGCTACGACTGCGCCGAGGCGTCGTGCCCGAGCGGCTGGGGTTGCGGCGGTGACGGCATCTGTCGCGAGGCAACTGGAGAGTTCTCGCCTCTCAGCAGTCTGACCTCGGAGCCGGTGCTGAGACTGGATGTCGCGGACTTCGATGGCGACCGCCGGATCGACCCTCTGATCATTGGATCGACCACGGGGCGGATCCTTTTCCTCGATGAGCTCGGGCGGCAGACCGGTAGCGACGCGCTCGCGCTCGAAATTGCCCTACCAGCGATCGGCGAGCTCACCGAAGACGGCCACGCCGATTTCGCGATCCCCTATCTCGACGCGGGCGTCGGAGTGTTCACAGGCCAGACGGATCGTCGCCAGATCGCCCGAACCTACGCGTCGGTGGAGAGTACCGAGTTGGTGGACGCCATCGTGCTGTCGGTGCACGAGCCGGCAGCGGGACCGAACGAAGGCGACGAGTTGCTCGCAGCGTTGGGATCTTCGGTCGTACGCATCGAGAACATGGATCTGGTCGTGCCTCTTCCGCGGGACGTGTCGGAGCTAGCTAGCGCGCCGATCGCGGCGAGGTTCGACCCCGACTCGGGTTGCGAGCAGATCGTCGCTGCGTTCACCGACGACCCCGTCGTGCACGTCTTGCCGCTGTGCACCTCGGATCCTCCGGACTGGAACTGGGACGTCGAAGACGAAGTTCTCCGAGCAACGCTCCCCGCCGTCGCCCTCGTCGACGACACCGTCTTCGAAGGGGTCATCGTCGGTGACCTCAACCAGGACGAGTATCCCGACCTGATCATCGCTGGCCATGCGGGGCTACACGGAGCATTTGGTGTCGGCGACGGTACCTTTCACTCGGACGAAGAGAACATCCCGCCAGCCGACGGTGACGGCCTGACCACTCTGCTCACCGATGAGGAGACGCCGCTTCCGCTCGCGGTGGGAGACGTCACCGGCGACGAGTCGGCCGACTTCGTCTTCTCCGACGGAGTCGAGCTCGGCGACGGCGTGGTCGTGCAAGGCGGGGTGTGCGAGCCCGAGCTCGAGTGCGACGTGGCGACCTTCGACAATCCGAATCTGCGCCCCTGGATCGAAGCTCGGATCGCGGATTTCGACGGCAACGGCATCCCCGACATCGCTGCCGTCGCGGCGAACACGTCTCAGATCGACATCATGGTCTCGCCTGACGTCGGTCTGCTCAATCTCTCTCAGGTGGCCGTACCCGGCGCGGTGCGAGCGTTCGAGGTCGGTGACTACGACGGGAACTTGCTGCCGGATGTCGCCTTCAGCTTTCCTGGGGTCCGCCCCGACGAAGACTTCATCGCGATCCTGTTCGCTCGACCTCTTGCGCCACCGAAGGATCTCATCGTCGTGGGTCGCGTGGACCCGGTAGTTCAACTCATCGCGACCGACCGTGAATTCGAAGGAGATGGGCTCGACGACCTCTTGGTCGTCTCGGCCGTGCCAGGCGCCGCGGAGCCCACCAAGAGCATCGCCAGCGTGCTCGGAAGCACCGATCAGCGACCGCGATCCCCGTTCAAACCGGACGAGTTCGACGTAATCTACCGCACGGTGATCGGCGATTTCACCGGCGATGGCCACGACGACCTCGCCGTGCTGACCCACGTAGAGGACGAGGACATGGATCTGTGGCTCGTTCCGTCCCGCGGCGAAGGCGAGCTCTTCATCGACGAGATGGTCGTCAGTCAGGTTCCTCTCGACCTCGATTGGACAGCGGCCATCATGCTTCCAACCGACATCGACGGGAACGGCGTCGAAGAAATCGTCGTGCTTGCGCCCGCGCCGGTTCCACAGACCGGCGGCACCGTGCTCGTGATCCGGAGCAACGGCGTCGCGTTCGAGATCGACACGCGGCAGGCGACAGAAGAAGTTTTCTGGGCGGCGGACGCCGAGCGCGACGTCATCCGCAAGAGCTTTCTCGAAGAAGAGCGAGCGGAAGCCGAATTTTTCCACGAATCGGGCCCGAGTCGGCCCAGCACGGCGATGGCCGGCGACCTCGACGGAGACGGAAACAACGACGTCGTGGCGTTGGCCTATGCGGATCTCGCCGGCGACGCGAAGCCCGGGCTTTTGATCTTTCGGGGCACCGCCGAAGGGCGTCTGGATGTGCCGGGGCGCATCGCCGTTCCGGCGATCACCTGGCCGGACGCGCCCGAGGGCGTCG
>JAJDAH010000095.1 GCA_029261965.1 Polyangiaceae bacterium | reverse complement strand
ATTTTTCGAGAAGTGAACCGTCACGTTGGGACGTCGCTCCGCAGCGAGTGCCTCCAGGATCCGTCGCGACTCGTCGTCACCGCCGTCCCACAACAGGGAGTAGGTCCAATCCCGAGAGCTTTGGTACAGGACGGAATCAATGCACCGCTGAAGCCGCCGCCCTTTGAATACCGGCGTCTCTACCGAAATTATCATCGCCCGGGGGACTAACTACCAGCCCGCCTGCGAGCGGCCAAGGGCGTACGAAAGTAGTAGAGTCGGTGAGCATGAAGGTCTCTGTCTGTGACAGCCCGATATTCGTCGTAGGAGCGCCTCGCTCCGGGACGAGCATGATGCAGTGGGCTCTCTGCCAGAACCCGGGACTCTGGGGAGGGCCCGAGAGCGACTTTCTGGTTCCTCTGCATCGCGCCATCGCCGAGGTTCACGAGTTCGGTACGAGTCGAGGGGACTTTCACTGGTTGAGTCAAAAGAATGTCGAACTTCGGGAGTTCGCCCGTTTCATCGGGCTGGGGGTGAACGCGCTCTACTGCGAACGTTCCGGCGGCAAACGCTGGGTCGAGCAGACGCCGCAGTACACCCTGCACATGCACACCATGCTCGAATTTTTCCCCGACGCTCGCTTCGTCTACATGCTGCGAGACGGTCGGCAAGTCGTCGAATCTCTACGAAACTTCGTCAACCCCATGAAGCACGACGAGGCGTGCGCCACCTGGGCACAATCCGTGGCCGCCGCCCGGAAGTTTTGCGACGGACCCGACGGCGGCAAGCTCGTGACCGTTCGGTACGAAGCCGTCATCACGGACACGGCGGCAGAGCTCGCGAAAGCCTTCAAGTTCCTCGGTGAGGCTCCGGCGCAGTCTGGGGTCGATTTCATTCGGAACGCCAAGCCGATCAACTCGTCGTTCCCAGCGGAGGTGAGCCGCGACAAGTTGACGCCGCGTTGGCACGATTGGACCCAGGAGCAACGCCGAGTGTTCGAAGACGTGGCCGGCGAGCCTTTTGTCGAGGCTGGGTACGAGCTCGGCCCGGATTGGGCGAAAGACGGCAATATGACCGAGGTCGTCGATGCCAGCGCGTTGACAAGCCCCGGGATATCGGCGAAGGACGAGCCGTGACGGACACCGCGGTCAGAAAAACGAACCGCGAAGCGTTCGTGAACTTCCTGAAGGCGAAGTACGCCATGTACACGGGCGCGGTGCGTGTGGACTCGTATCCGTACTACATCAGCATCGATCCGTCCGACATTTGCCAGTTGAAGTGCCCGACCTGTCCGACGGGCATCGAAAACGAGAGCCGCCGAGTCCGCGAGAATCCGCTGAAAGTCGTGCGGACCGATCGAAGCAAGATGAGCCCGGAGTTGTACGACTCGCTGCTCGACGAGATGGGTCCCTACCTCTTCTTGGTGAACTTCTACAACTACGGCGAGCCGCTTCTGAACCAACATCTGGCAACGTTCATTCGCCGCGCTGCGGACCTCGACATCGAGACCGTCGTGCACACCAATTTGTCGCTCAAGCTCTCCGACGAACGCGTCGACGCGCTCATGGATTGCGGACTCGATCGACTGACGTGTTCCGTCGATGGCTTCACCCAGGAGGCCTACGAGGTGCATCGCGTCGGCGGCAACGTGGAGCTCGTCAAAGAAAACCTCTCGCGCATGGCGAAGGCGAGGGATCGCTTGGGGACGGCCACCGAGATCACCTACAAGTTTCTGGTTTTCAGCCACAACGAGAACGAGGTGGGCGCCGCCGAGGAGTTTTCAGACAGCATCGGCATAAAGTTCGAGCGCAACGAGGCCTTCGTCCACGAAAAGAGCTGGCTGCCGAGCTACCGGAAAGACGAGGAGCCTCAGACCTCCGACGAAGAAGCGGCGAAGCTAGCCTCGGAATGGGAAGCGGCCGGGCGAAGCGGCTATTTCATGGACCACGAACTCGCCGCGTCCTGGAGCCCACTGCCGAAGGGGATCCCGTCGGCGTATCCGGGGGCGTGCGCCTGGCACTACAGCTACTCCGTGGTGACTGCCGGCGGTCCGGTCTCGCCGTGCTGCGCCGCTGCGAAAGAGGACGACGACTTCGGCACGATGCGGGCAGGAGAAGTGAGCTTCGAGAACGTGTGGAACGGGGATCGCTACGTCAAGTCTCGAATGGCGTTCGCGGGAACCGAGTCGGAGGAACTCGCGCACGTCGATACGATCTGCATGCGATGCTACTACCCGAAGTTCGTGCACCATCTCTACACGCCGTACGACACGCGAGTTCTCGAGCAATCAAAGAAGCTGTTCGCCGAGAGCGAGCCGGAGCTGGCACGTGCGTTCACGTTGCTCGGCGCTGACCCAGTGGACGTCGACGGTTTCGTGGCTCACTTCGAAAAGGAGCTTCGTTCGTCACTCAGCGGCGCGGACCGTCCGCCACCCGGATGATCAAGCCCGCGAGCTTGTCGATCATCGCGCCCGCGACCACTGCTGCCAACGTTTCCTTGCGAGGGGAGCGTCGATACGGCGTGGGCAAATCGTCGCGAGCCTCGTCCGCTTTGGGTTCTTCGATCGCTTTGGGTTCTTCGATTGCTGCGATCGGGCGATCGGCTCCGAACCGCGTTTTGGCCTCGTCGGTGGATGTCACCAGCCCGAACAGCCGGTAGAGCTCCTCCGGCGAAGTGGCGACCATGGCGCGAATCGCTCCTTTTGGATCGGGCAGCGCTGCGACCCAGGGCGCAAAGGCGAGGATTCGCTCGAACGCACCGAAGTCGTGCGGCTCGTAAACTCCCCACACGCCCGAGTAGGTGCGGAGGAGCTCGTTCAGGAAGACTCTGACGAACATGTCCGGCGGAGTTGGGTCGACGAATGCGAGAAGACCCTTGGTGCGGCCCTCGAACCTTTCGAGGATGTGGTCGGGGATCTCCGGTTCGTTAGCCACGCCTTGATCCACATTGAGTCGAGTGATCAAGAAGCTCTTCACCGCCTCGGTCAGCGGACCTTCAGTCTCGATGATCGCGAGGCGTTTCTTGGACTGCCCTTCGATTCCACCGGAGTACTGGCTCACGACGGCGGCGGCGGTGTCGAGTCGTGCGATGAGCCCATTCAGTCGATTACTTGGCTCTAAGAAGCCGCGGAACCTGGCCACCATCTCGACCCAGTTCCCGTGGTTCGCCCGCTCGATGTCGGTGGTCGGCTCTTCTGGGCCGTTTTCATCCAGATACGCCACGACCTCTTCGAGCTCGTCGTAGGGCAGAGTCGCCAGCGAGAAATTGATGGGCGAATCCAACTGATTGAAGTGGAGAATGGTCCTGTTCTCGTTGCAGTTGCGAACCGTCTGCGGCATCTCTCGCCAGTTGATGCGCATCGGGCAGTAGCGATAAACCAGCGGGTGCTCCGGTGGCATCATCTCGCGGAAGTAGTTGGCGTTCTCCATCACCTCTTCGAAGGAAGCGTTCTTGCGAATCGTCTCGTAGGTCTCCTTGACGTCGGAGTCGATCGACATGTGCATCGAGCAGTTCATTTTTTCGAGGAGCGCGCGGATCTTGTCGTCGACGGTCGTTCCGTTCGTCAGGATGAGCACCTTGGTCTTCGGGCTCACCTCGGCGATACGCTCCCAAAGCTGTCGATAGGCAGGCACCAGGAACGGCTCTCCACCCATGAAATCGGCTTCCACGACGTGGGGCAAGTAGGGGGCGAGCTGGTCGACGAACTCGTCGTCGTATGGGTTTGGCATCGTCGGCTGGGATTCTCGACGCGAGCGGATCGAAGAGGACGCCAGCCCGTGACACATGATGCACTCGAGGTTGCACGCGTTGTGAATGTTGAACTCGAGCTTCATCGGCATCGGGGTGACCGATTGGTCGACGTCGGGCGCGATGCCGAGCTCCTTTTGACGCTCCGCCATGCCCCGTGCGAAGATCGTGTAGAAGGCTGCGTGCGAGCCGCCGAAATCCCGTGCCTCGATTTGCTGCATGCATTTCTCGCAACCCTTCGAGAGGTCGTTTTTCGCGAGGGCTTCGCGGAGCTCCTTGGCAGCCTGCCCGTTCCAAATCGTGTCGACGGAGTCTTTGGGGTACGTGCCGAGGACGTGCGTGCGGTTGAAGCAACAGGCCGTGACGACCCCTAGCTGCGAAAAGTGCAGGTTGATCAGCGGCGCGGGACAGATTGTCGTGCCGGGGGGCGAGCCTCGGAACTCGTTGAACTCTTGGAGGATTTTCAGGTCAGCCATTCTTGATTCCCATTATCGCATTCATAGCGCTTCGTGTATCGCGCTACCGACCCGAAGGGCGTTCGCGGCCACCGTGAGGCTCGGATTGATGGCACCGCTCGACGGGAAGAACGAGGCATCCACGACGTACAGATTGTCGAGGTCGTGGGCCCGATTGTTCCGGTCCAGGACGCTCGAACTCGCGTCGTTGCCAAAGCGGCACGTCCCGCAAACGTGGCCGTAGTTGATGTTGTTCTTGCCCCAGGTCACGTTCACCACGCGGAGTTTCGAGCCGAGCAGCCGCGTCACTCGCTTTCGGAACCGTTCACTGCGCTCGTCGAGCTCGTCGGTGTAGCGATATTCGAACCGCATTTGGTTGGGCGCGTTTTCGTCGACGATGATTCGGTTGTCGAAGTACGGTAGGTCTTCGACGATCGTCACCATGACGCTCGCCGTTTGGAACGCCCCGGCCGCGGCCTGAGCGAGCTGGGGGATCAGGGGAGCGGTGTGCTCGCGCCACCACTGGGGGTCGCGCTGGTCGATGTACCGGAGGTAGGCCTCGATGAAGGGGGGCACCAGCGGAAAGGCGGCGGACTGCAACGCGCCGAGCTTGTGTCCGTCGTCGTTGTAGAAGTCGGTCATCGACAACGATTTGCGTGGCCCCTCGGCCGAACGGAATTCGCCGGGGTCGACGGTGAAAAAGTCGCTGACGTGCAGCATGAGGTTGCGTCCAACGAGACCGGAGCTGTTCGCCAGGCCGTCGGGCCAGTCGGGCGACTTCGAACGAAGGAGTAGAACCGGGGTCATGTACGCGCCAGCGGCCACTGCTACGGCTTTCGCTCGGAGCTCGATGTTCCGGCCTTGCCAACGCGCTTGCACGCCGGTCGCGCGTCGCCCCTTGGCGTCGATTCGGGTGACCTCGCAGCGCGGCAGGATGTGGGCGCCATGCTGGAGCAGCGCGGGCAGTACGCAGATGTTGCCAGCGTCGCTCTTGCAAGGCCGCGGGCACATCTCGGGGCACTCTTCGCAGCCCGGCACGTACTTCATGCCGACGTGCGAGCGGTAGGGGTGCAAACCCGAATCCGTGAAGATGTCGCGGAGCAGCGAGTCGCGTTCGCTCAGAGGCGGGGGTTCCCTCAGCTCGCCTTTGGGATCCGGGCAGAGCGGATCGTCGGTTCCGCACACTTGGAATAGACTTTCCGCGCGGCGGTAGCTCGGAAGCATGTCCTCGTAGGAGATCGGCCACTCATCGGGGAGCGTAGAGTCCGCCGCTTTCGGATAGCTCGCCCGAGGCTGAAAATCCGAGGGCCGGAATCGCTCGAGCTGCGCTCCGTAGAGGCTCGTCGAGCCCGCCGAGCCGCACCCGAGGGGTGCGTAGAATTCCACGTCGCCGAAGGTCGTTTTTCCTCGCAGACGGAGCGGCCAGCGCGCGGTTCTCAAGCGCTCGTCCAGCTCTTGGGCGAGTCCCGGCTCGGGTGCGCCGGTCGCATCGGACTCACCGTGCAGCAAATGCCCTTTTTCCAGGAACAGCACTCGGCGGCCGAGTCGAGCGAGCTCGTAGCCGAGTGTGCCACCGCCCATACCGCACCCGATGACGATGACGTCCCATTCCTCGGCTTCCGGTTTCGCGGGAATGCGCTCGCTCGGGTGCATGGGAAGCGAAGCCTACACATTGTCTAGGTCGAGCGCAGCCGACGCGATGGGCGGCGGTTGGAATCTCGCCATTTTCTCAGGTAGCTTTGGCGGTAGACGTGGAGACAGATCGAGACCCGCACATGGATGGAGCGCCGTGGAGCGTGCACCATGATCGCGGCGCCTCACTATTGCGTTCGGGTCAGTGGGAAGAAGCTGCCGTGGCGTACCGGAGCGCGATTCGGTGCCGGCCGGACGCTTCGGCCTCGCATGTCCACCTCGGTCACAGCCTCAGCCATCTCGGGCACTGGGAGCAGGCAGCCGCCGCATATCGACGTGCCCTCGACCTGGACCCGGGCATCGTCGAGGCTCGCGTGAATCTCGGCAATGCGCTCCTGAAGACGAGTGCCTGGAAAGAAGCAGTCGTCGAATACGACGCGTGCCTTCGACAGCGACCCGACGACGCCGCGTGCCACCTCAATCGAGGTCACGCACTCTCGCACCTGGGTCGTTGGGATGCCGCGGCGTCGTCGTACGGTCGCGCCGTCGACCTCGAGCCGGGGGTGGCGTCTTCTCACGTGAGCCTCGGCGATGCCTATTGTCGATTGAAACGTTGGGAGGATGCTGCCGCCGCCTACCAACGCGCCCTCGACGTCGACCCCGGCGCCGACGAGGCCCGGCGCAAGGTCGCGATTGCCCTGTCGAAAGCTGGCCATCGGCGTGCGAGCACCGAACCCGGCAACCTCGCGGAAGTGACGGTGGATCTCGAGGTGACGTCGGCGTGCGACGCGGCTTGTGGCTTTTGCCCACGAGCTGCCATGCCCGACAAGAAGCGACTGATCTCACTGGATGTCGTCGAGAGCCTCGCGCGGGACATCGAAAAGAACCCAGTGGACCTGATCGTGCTCTGTGGAATCGGCGAGTCGACTCTGCATCCTGAGCTCGAGCGGATCGTCGAGATACTGGCCGCCACCGGCACCAAGGTCGAGATGACGACTCACGGTGGCCGCCTCGATGTCGAGCGTTTCGAAAGACTCGTGGCGCTCGGGTTGTGCGGTGTGAATTTCAGTCTCAACGCCAACACCGCACAGACTCATCGTGAGGTCATGCGGCTCAAGGGCTTCGACCGAACCGTCGCCAACGTGGAGAGCATTCTCGAAGCACGCGATCGCCATCACCCCGAGATTACCGTGCACGTGAGCTTCGTCGTCTGCGATTTGAACCAGCACGAGGTCGCCGATTTCGTGAGCTTTTGGCGGCCGAAGCGTCCGAGTCGGATCTGGCTACATCCGCTGAACAACCGCGCCGGCTTGCTGTCGCCGGCAGTGAAGTCCGTGGACATGCGGGAACACGAGCGGCGTTACGAGGGAGACGATCTCGTCCTGGTCGACGTTTTCAGCGAGATCCACGAAGAAGATCGGTTGTGCAAGGTCGCCGAGAGCATGATCTTCATTTCCGCCGACGGAGAGATGCGCCTTTGTGCGATGGACTACCAGCGAGTCACGTCGTGCGGCTCGGCGAAGAGTGAGAGCCTGCGCGACATGCATCGGAGCAAGCTCGAGCGGTATCTCCGTCGGGAAATGGACGATTTTTGTGCCGGTTGTGACTTTTGTCCGCCAGCCACGAAGCCAGCGGAGTCCCAAGGTGTCCGATAGTTGGGGCGAAAGTCATCAGCGCGGCGACGCTCTGCTCCAGGCCGGGCGCTGGCAGGAGGCCGCCGATGCCTACGACGAGGTCATCCGCAGCCGGCCGGAGGCCACCGTTTGCCACGTCAACATGGGCCACGCCCTCTGCCACCTCGGGCGCTGGACGGAGGCGGCCGCAGCCTATGCGGGGGCGCGCGATCTCGATCCGAGCGTGCTCGGGGTTTGCGCCAACCTCGGCGATGCGCTGATGCGCGCCGAGCGTTGGGCCGAAGCGGTGACCCCCTACGAAGAGGCGATCCGCGAGGCGCCGGACGATTGCTCGATTCGTATCAACCTCGGGCACACCCTCATGCATCTCGAGCGCTGGGAAGATGCGGTCGGCGTCTTCCGAGCGGCGATCGCGCAAGAGCAGGGGAAGGCGTCGTGGCACGCCAACCTGGCGGAGGCGCTGTTTCACTTGAATCGTTGGGCGGAGTCCGCGGATGAATACCGTCGGGCTCGCGAACTCGACCCGAGCGCGGCCGGTGTGTGTGCGAGGTTGGCCGACGCTTCGACGCGGTCGGGACGATGGGAGGATTCGATTTCCGCCTATCGCCAGACCATTCGCGAAACCTTGGAAGGCGAGCCCGGGGCCGACGAGACCCGCGAAGCTGCGTTCGAACGAGCACAGAACGCGTCGCGGCTGTACCGGGAGCTCGGCGACGCGCTCTGCCGACTTCATCGATGGGAGGAGGCTTCTGCGGCGGTTCACCGGGCCAATCAGCTCAACCCTCTCTGGTCGCGGGCACCGATCGGTCCGATGGATGCTCACATCGAGGCTTGGGTTTCGGGCGGTTGGTCTGAACCCACGGAGCCGCCGTCCGGCCCACGACTCATGTTCGTCATGGACAGCGACTACGGTGAGCTGACGACGGTGATGTTTTTTCTGTTCGCGCAAGGTCTCGCGGCCAGGTCCACGCTCCTTCTGTCCGAGCGGCTTTTTCTGCACAACCGCCACGTGCTGCCCGGCAGAACGCACCCGGCGACCTCGCGCGAGGACGTCGTGCGCGCTGTCGATCGTGAGAAGCCGGAAATCGTGTTCTTGTGCTCCGCCTATCTTTTTTCGCTGCACGGAGTCATGTCGCTCGACGAGCTCGACGAACTCGTTCCTCAGCTGAAATCGCGTGGCTGTCGCGTGGTCACGACGGATCCGTTTCTGGGACTGCTGTCCAACCTCGGGACGTCCACGACGGTTTCGGTGGATATCCCGGCAGACGCGTCGGCCGATTTGGTTCGAGAAAAGCAGAAACAAGATGAGCGCTTGTTGACCAACTTCTTCGGGTCGTCGCGGATCGTCGCGGATCTCGAGCACCTGTATCCGACGTATCCCGCTGCGCTCGATGCCGAGGCCGCGAGCGATGCCCGCGTGCTTTCGTTCTTCAACTCGAGCTTGGTGTGTCCAGACGGGCCCACCGGTCCCGGGGCTAGCGAAACCGCTTCCGCAGAGAGGCCGCGGTGGCTCTTCATCCTCGCCTCGAGGGACTACGAGGCGCAGATCATGATCCACGGCAAGGAGCGTTTCGTCGACACCGTGATTCACAAGATTCACGCGACCCTCGACGCCGGAAGACATCCGGTTTTTGTCGCGCCCTACGATCTCGTGCAGGCGGTCATTGCCAAGATGCCTCCGACTGATGGCGTGACCCTGTTGACGTTTTGCCCCTTCAAGAAGTTCCTGACACTGCTGATCGATGCCGAGTTCGCGTTCTATTGGAACGTCGTCTCGCACTCGATGTTGCTCAGGTTGATGAATCGGCAGCCATTTTTCATGTTCGACCGGGGTCACTTGGTCCGCAACGTGACGCCGCTCTACGAGCGCGTGGTCGAGTGGTACTACCAAGGGCGCGAGCCGACCTATCTCAGCCAAGACCAACGGCTCGATCTCGCCGAGTTGACTGAGCAAGCCCGGGCCGACTCCGAGGACGCCGAGCGCGTGGCGCGCGGTTTCGCCCGAGCTCCAGCGCCCGCCGAGATGCTCGCGCGGGTACTGCGTAACCGACCCGCCAAGAGCGTCAGTCGCGAGCAGGCTCAGGGCTCAATCGGCTTTTGACGGCACGTAGGGCTTCGACGACCCGGTTCACGTCGTCTCGGCCGAGGCTCGAGTGCACGGGAGGACAGACTTGGCGTTCGAGCATGCGTTCCGCCCGGGGAAACGCGCCCTTTTCATGACCGAGGGATTCGAGGAAGACCGGCTGCAGGTGGCACGGCGGCAGGTAGAGGTTGCCGTTCTCGATGCCGTACTCCTCGTCGAGGATTCGGCGAAACCGGTTCGCGTCGATTTTCTCGTCGAGTACGGCGAGTAGCTTGTAGTAAGCGTGGCGGGCGTTGGGCGGGGGCGAGGGGATGGTGAGCCAATCGGCGTCGGCGAGGCTTTCTCGGTACCAATCGACGACGCGGTTTCGGTGCTCGACGTTTTCGTCCACGCGCTTCAATTGATGAAGACCGAGCACCGCTTGGATTTCACCGAGGCACCAATCATTTCCAAGGCGGACGAATTCGTTCCGACGCCCGCCTTGCCCGTGATGCCTGAGAGATCGTGCGAGTTCGGCGAGCTCGGCGTGCTGAGTCGTCAGCATTCCGCCGGTACCCGTGGTCATGATCTTGGTCGGGTAGAAAGAGAAGCAACCGGCATCCGCAAGGCTTCCGGCGTTCTGACCATCGATCGACGCGCCGTGCGCATGTGACGCGTCTTCGAGCAGGAACAGGCCCTTGGCCTGGCAGACCGATCGGAGTTGGCCAATCTCGGGACACACGAGACCCCCGATGTGGGTCACGATGACACCTGCGGTGTTCGGCGTGACCCTCGAGGCGATGTCCTCGACGTCGGGTCCGAAGGTCGTCGGGTCCATGTCGGCGAGGACTGGCGTCCCGCCTTCGTAGAGCACCGCGCTCAGGATCCCGGGAAAGTTGTTGGTCGGAACGATGACCTCGCGGCCGCGCACGCCGATGAAACGCAGACTAATTTGAATCGCCGCCGTGCACGAGCTGACCGCCACCGCGTGTTCGACACCCACGTAGTCGGCGAACCGTCGTTCGAGCTCGGTGGTGCGCGGGCCGAGAACGAGCCGGCCCGATCTCAAGACGGCTTCCACGTCTCTGGAAATTTCGGCGATGTCTTCCTCTAAAAATCGGGGCCGGGCGGCGGCGATTCGTTCGGTTTGGTGGCTCATCGCGTCTCGACGTCCTTTTGCACGTCGAGGCACGCCTCGCGGATGACCTGGCAAGCCCGGGAGAGGCGTTCCTGTGAAATCGTCGCGGACGGCAGAAGGCGGATGTAGCGCGCCGTGGGCGACGCGATGACGCCGCCTCGGACGATGCGTCGCATCACTGGGTCGACGGCCGCCGTTCCGACCTCCAGCACCCAAAGCGCCCCCCGTCCCCGGAGCGCGATGCCTGCTTGCTGCACCGGCGCCAGCTCCTGTTGGATGGTGTTGCCGACTGCGGCGACCTTGGCACTCACGTCGAACTCCCGGAGTCGCCGGAGCGTCGCGACGACGGCAGCGGCCGCGAGTGGATTTCCCGAGAACGTGCTGCCGGGTAGCATCGACGCTTCGATGGCGTACTTCTCGTGAACGACGACGCCAGAAACGGGAAAGCCGCTCCCCATGGCCTTGCCGACGAGCACGACGTCCGGCGTCAGGCCGAGCTCTTGATGCAGAAACGCGGGTCCGGTTCGATGAAAACCCGTGAAGATTTCGTCGACGACGAGCAGCGTCCCGTGTCGACGACACAGTTCGGACAACTCGGTGAAAAAGGCCCTCGAGGCCAAGTGGCCCCCCGCGGATCCTTGCAGCGGCTCGATGAACACTGCAGCGAAGGACTCCTCGGCCAGCGCATGGGCGGCGCGTTCGAGAATTTCTTTCTCCGCGCACTGGGGCACGTAGGGCAACCGTCGAAAGTCCGGCAGGTGAACCAGCTCGTTCGGCCAGCCGAGCGCCGCCGTGGCCATCGACTTTCCGTGCAGGCAACCTTCGAACCCCAGGACGCCGCGGCGCCCCGTCGTCTCTCGCGCCACTCGTAGCGCGAACTCGGCGGCTTCAGCCCCGGCCGAATAGAAACCCCTGACCTTGTGCGACGAAGGAAAAAATCTCTCGACGGCAGCTCGGGCTTCGATGCCGACGGGGGTCTCCAAGGCCCCGGCGATCCAAACGCGCTCGAGCTGCGCTCGCACGGCATCGCGCACCGTCGGGTCGACGTGCCCGAGCAGCGTGGTGCCGTTTCCCGTGAAGAGATCGATGTAGGCGGTGCCGCTCGTGGCGTACACTTGGTCGCCGGCGGCGCGCTCGATGCAGAGCTCGTCGAGAATGGCGCGGAAGGATTCGCTCGAACGTTTCATTTCGTCGCGTCGTTTTTCGTCGAGCTCTCGTCATAGGTCGGCGCCGGTCTTCGCGCACGCCGGAGGGGCACTTCGGTGCTCTGCGCGGCCTGCTCGGTCTTTTTGAAAACGAATACCCGGTTTTCGGCGAACACGACGCGCGCGTATGCCTCCGCGTTGTCCACGAGGTTTTTGACGAAGTCGTGCATTCCGAGCTCGCGCCCCGGGAGATTGACTCGCGGTGCCCCGAGCTGTGGACAGTCGGGCACATAGCCGGATTGCCAGTCCTCCACGACGTAGACTCCGCCTGGTTTCAGCGCCCGGTGGAACAAGTGCTGGAAGGTGGCTTGTGCCCCTCGTCCCCTCTGCAGCGTGTCGTCGACGATGATTTCGTATCCGTCGGGCGCGACGTCCCGTGTGATGCCGTCCAACCAGGGTCTTTTTTCGGGATCTCCCTGATAAACGCGGACCCGCCCGGTGGGGTCGTCCAAATCGACGCTGCTCTCGTCTATCCCGACGATCGTCGCGTGCGGGAAACGGTCTCGCCAGATGCGTAGCGTTTCGGGCTCGCGGATCCCCAGGCCGAGAAACGCGAAACTCCGGCCGACGAGACGTGCCGACGCTTCCCGATAGGATCCCAGCGGGTCAGGGGCCGCACCCGCGGCAGCAGGTCGAAGCGACGCTGGTGCAGCGGACCTCAGCGTTTCGACCCGGCTTCGCACGAGCGCTGCCTCCTTCGGGCGCGCATCGTGCTCGAGCAGCCGGGCGAGCTCGAGGTACGCCGGGATCCAGCTGGCGACCCTGATGACGAGGCCGATCCGTTCTTCGGTGCGTTCGCCATAGTAGTCGCTCGTCGACGCGTCCGTCATCGGCCGATCCTGGACGGCGAGGAGGAAGAATGCCGCGGCTTCCTTGAACCGGCCTCGGGCCGCGGAGAGCTCGCCGACTCGCCGCTGGATTTCCGCCCAGAACGGTACGATGGCCGCTGCCCGCTGATAGGCGGCAGCCGCGAGGCCGACGTTGCCGAGAGTGGCGTGGGCGCGCCCGAGTCGCATGTACAAGAGAGGCGTCGCTTCGCCAAGCTCGATGGCGCGTTCGGTTGGTGTTGCCGCCTCGTCCGCCCGCCCAAGCGCGCAAAGGGTCCGACCGAGCTCGACGTACGCCGCGGGTTGCTCGGGATTGAGCTCGATGGCTCGCCGGTAGTGCTTGACTGCTGCCTCGGCCGGACCGAGCTGTTCGAGGGCCACTCCAACTTCGATGTGCGCCTCGTGGTTGTCCGGCTCGAGCTCTATTACTGCTTGGTACGCGTTCCGAGCGTCCTCGGGGCGACCGAGCGACGCCAAGGCGTTTCCCAGCCCGATCATGACGCTCGCATCGGCACGACCGAGCTCTACTACCCGGCCGTAGTGGCGAGCGGAGAGCTCGAAGTCTCCTACCTTCGCAGCCGCGCGACCGAGTAGCTCGTGCGGCCGCGAGTCGCCGGGCTGCTCGTCGACGGCGACCTCGAGCACGGGCAAAGCCTGCTGCCAGCGCTGCGCTTCGACGAGACGAGCACCCTTCTCCAGGTCGGTTTCCAGATCCTCCGATGCCGACGGCGCGGCTCTGACTGACTTCAGCCACGAAGTGGCGTCGGGTTCTTCCACGAGACGTTGCACCAACTCCTCGGGAGTGAGCGATTCGGCGCGGCGTCGTTCCAACACGGCTGGGTTCCCCAAGCCGTGTTCCGCCCAGACGTTGCCGAGCTCGACGGGATCGAGTGGCTCGGCGGGATCCAAGTAGGTCGGCTCACGGCCTCCGTAGTGCTGGTCGACGGCTAGGTCGTACATCGGTCGGACCAGGCGCGACATGTGTCCGCGATCGAAAAAAAACACGGGCAGAGCAAGCACGAGCCGGGGCAGGATCGATGCGGAAATCACGTTCCAATAGAACACGCATTCTGCCGAGGTCAGCCTGTCGAGAAATTCCGGGAAGGTGCAAAAGGGCACGAGCTCGGCGAGCTCTGCGGACTCGGGGGGCAGGGTGTCGATCAGTTTGGCGGGAGCGATCAACGTCGGTCGTCGACCCGCGGCCACACTCTGTTCGAGTAGCGAGCTGACCCTTGCGATGAATGGCTGCGGAGCGCCGTCGCTCGGTTTTGCCGTGGCGCGACGCTCAACTAACCACGGGTCGCCTCGCGAGGTCATGGCCCCTTCGGCGAACGTGCCCCACTGGGCGTCTTCGGCGCCGAGCACGAACAGCCAGCGCTTTTCGCTCGACTCGATCGGTGGCGTGGCTAGCCGAGGATTGGCGAACGCCGCGGCCGGAAACTCGTGACGCTGGAGGAACTCGTCCGGCGCCGCGTGGTAGAGATGCACCGTCGAGCTGAGAATCTCGGCCACCTTCGACAGATCTCGAACGAAACGGCGCTCGAGCCATCCCAAGACCAGGCGCAGCCACGGTTTGATGGGTACGTCGAGCTTGACGTCGTCGCGCGTCAAGGTCGATGCGAGGCCGAGGAAGGGGTCGCTCGTCCCGACGACGCAGCCGCGGTGTTGCAGCTGCTCGACCAGCTGCTTTAGCTCGTCTCGCGTGAACAGATCGTTGTTCGAGAACAGGTAGCCGGAGAAGAGCAGGACCGGGTTCGCCCCGTGCTGGTCGACGAGCTCGAGCAGGTCCGCGACCGACGAGTAGTGGTGGGTTGCGCCTGGGATCAGGTGTTCGTGCCCCGGGTAGAGACGGTCCGGCAACGCGAGAGCGACCTTCCCCGACAGCTCCTGCCCACGGAGGAAGAACATGGCGAGCCCCAGCTCCCCATAGTCGTTGGATACGACGATGAGAGGCCGCGCTTCTTGGGCGCGGGGTCTGGCTGGCTGAGGCACGAACCGCCGCCGATGGTAGCGTTTTTGGCTATTGGCCGCGAGTTGACCCAGAAGCACCGTCCCTCGCCGGCTCCTGGACTCATCCATGCCGTGCGGTTAGCGATGCATGGCTCGGAGGTGATGCATGTGATGCATGCAAAGAGGCCTGGCTCGATCGCAACGACAACCTGTACGTTCGCAGGAGCGGTCGCATCCTGATTTTCCGAGACGTGTTCGGCATGCCGACCCCCAGGGCCGACCTGGACACCTCGGCGAATTCGACCGAGGCTTCTACCTCATCGAGTAGCCGAGCGCGGTCACCCACCGCTGCTACCTCGAAGATCTGGCGCGCCTCACGGGGCTGCCAGCGAGCGAGTGACGCTAGCTGGCTGATCGAAAACAAGCGTGGCTGGCCTGCCGCAGCCGCCAGAGCCGTGAAACGACAAACGAAACGTGGCTGGGGTTGGGGCCCCAGCCACCATAGACTAGAGAGCGGGAGAAGGGATTCGAACCCTCGACGTCCACCTTGGCAAGGTGGCACTCTACCGCTGAGTTACTCCCGCGGTGGGGCGCTTGGTCTAGTGGTCCGGTGGGGGTGTGTCAAGAAGCCGGTCCGAGCCCCCTACGGCATGTAGCTGAACTTCACCCTCATGCCGATCGAGCGCACCCTGGCCCTTTGGGGGGATCTTTGGCTGCGATACACGCAGTCGCTCGGTCGACTTTGGCCGTGGGCAGGATCGCTCTTCTTGTTGGTCGCCGCGGTCGTGGTGCTGCAATGGCGCGGATGGGACGCCATGGTGCCCAGGTGGGCGCGGCGGGTCGCATTCGGGGGCTTGTTGGCTGGTGCGCTCGTGTGGGCTGGGAGCCTCCGGTGGGTTTCGGACGACGCGTTCATCACGTTTCGATATGTGCGGAATCTCGTCCGGGGACACGGCCTCGTCTTCAACCCCGGCGAGTACGTCGAGGGGTACACGAACTTCCTCTGGGCGATCTTGCTGGCTGGCCCGGCCGCGCTGGGCGCCGAGCCGGCAATCACCTCACTCGTGCTGTCGCTCGCAGCCTTCGCGGGAACCCTCTATCTGACGAAAAAGCTCACGCGCGCGCTCGCACCCGCGACTACCAGCGTCGTCGTGCCGCTCGCCGCCGTCGCTTTGGCGTTCAACTACGTCATGGCTTGTTACGCGACGAGCGGCCTCGAGACGATGTTCGGCGCGTTCTTGGTGCTCCTGATGCTCGAGCGCATGCTCGCCGGCCAGTACGCGCTATCGGGACTCGCTGGAATTTTGGCGACGATGGCGCATCCGGATCACGCCATCTTCTACGCCTCGGCGGCCTTCGTGATGCTGCTCGACGATCGACGTCGCCGCGGCCTCCCGCGGTTCGGCGCCATGTTCGTCATCGTCTACGTTCCGTACTTCACCTGGCGCTATTTTTACTACGGCGAGTTCTTTCCGAACACGTACTACGCGAAGAGCGCCGCGTTAGCGTACTTCAGCCAAGGGTGGGTGTACGTCTTGGTGTGCGTCGTGAGTACAGGCGCGTTCGCGGCGCTGCCCCTCGCGATCGCCGGCGCCGCGCGGCTACGTGACCATTTTTTCGCGCGCTATTTCGTCTTCTCTTCCACGCTCTACATCACCTACGTCGCGAAGATTGGCGGCGACTTCATGTTGGGGCGGCTGTTGGTGCCCGCTTTGCCTCCGCTCTTCATTCTCGCCGAGGTTGGGGGCCGACATCTGCTCCGCGACAGCAGTCGTTTTCGTCGCGTCGCGGCAACGGTGGGGCTCGCACTCTTTTCGCTCGCCGCAGTGCCTACGAACGTCATCCGCCCTCTGGAAAAAAGCTGGCACATCGCCGACGAGCGGAGCTTTTATCCGCTGGCGTCGCTTTTTCCCGTTCGCATCGATTCGCCCTACCAAGTGTGGGGAGAAGACATCGTCAAGTACGTGGTCGACCGTGGCGTGCGGCCACGGCTGGCGGTCAGCTCGGTCGGGATCTTGGCGTGGGTGACCGACCTCGAGATGGTCGACACCTATGGGCTGACCGACAAGACCATCGCTCGGAAGCCGATCGTCGCGCGGGGGCGTCCGGGGCACGAGAAGCTGGCGTCGCCGGCATACTTGCTGACCCGCGACATCGATCTGTCCGAGTTCCCGGTGTTCCCGCTGCCCTACGCTCAATCGACGGTGCTCTGGGTGAACGGCGCGAGACTCTTCATGCCGAGGTATCAACCGGAGATCTTGAACCCACTCCGTGGGCAGAAGCGCCTGTCGTTCGCGAGCTTCCCAGCGCAGCTCGACAGCTACGACCCGCTCATGCCGGGGAAGCTACCGGACAGCGTTTTCTGCGACGCCTGGTTTTTTCAGGAGTACTATTTTTCGACCAACGACGACGAAGAGCGCCGCACTCGGGTTCGCCGAAAAATCGTGGCCGCGGATCCGTCGCTTTCGGGGTTCGAGGGGTTTCTGCTCGGCGACCCGCCGGCGCGGCAGTTCGAACGCGTCGCCAGGCTCGGGTTCGACGAAGGGGAGGGGTGGCGGCTGGTCGGAGAGGCCTTCTCGGGCGGTCCGAGCACCGAGGCGACGACGGGGCAGGGGGTCGTTTTCGGCCAGTCCGGCGCTTTTGCCAACTCGTTCAGTCCGAAGCTCGGCGATCTCGCCAAGGGGCGTATGAGATCGAAGCCGTTTCCCATCGAAGGCGACGTGATGGTGCTCCGAGTGGGCGGTGGCAGCGACATCGTGGAGCTGCGAGTTTCACTTCTCGTCGAAGGGGAGCGAATCTTTTCGGCCACTGGGTGCAACAGCGAGTTACTCGGGCGACGCGTCTGGAATGTGACCTCGCTGAAGGGGAGCGAGGCGGTCATCGAGATCGTCGATCAGGCCGAGGGAGCTTGGGGTCACATCCTCGTCGACGAAATCGAGCAACTCAGCCGCGCTGCCGAGTGAGTCGGCGCTTGATGGCCGTGAGGTCGAGCTCGGCGATCACCGGGCGATGATCCGACGCCTGTCCGGCGAGGCGGCTGCGCGGACAAAAGGCGCGACCGACCGTGAGATCCCCCCTGACGAAGATCGCGTCGAGGGGCCGGACGGGGAGGATGGCCGGGAACGTGTTGATGAGCGCGCCCGCCCGCCGAAATCCTCGAGGGAGCAAGAACTTCGGCCCGAGGCTGCCCCAAAGATCATTCAGATCGCCGCCGACCACGATGGGGGTTCGTTCATGCAGGCGCGCGAATGGATGCGAGCGGAGAAACCTCTCGAGTTGTTGGCCGCGCTCGGAGCCGGCCAGACCGAGGTGCATGTTATGAAGGAACACTGTCCGTGAGCCGCCATTCAGGCGGACCCGCGTTTTGGCTTGAAGAACACCACGCTTCTTTCTGCGCCCGATGGTCAAGTCGACGTGATGCACGTCGCTGATGGGCCATCGCGAAAGAATGGCGTTTCCGTAGCCGCCGACCCGGAAGCGGTGCTCTGGGCGAAAAGCGGCGTGAGGCATGCCGAGTTTATCGGCAAGCACTTCGACCTGATAGTCGAACCGCGACATCGGCGTGTGATCGGCGACCTCTTGCAGTAGCGCGACGTCGGGCTCGTACGACTCGAGTAGCTCCACGATGCGTTCGATTCGATATCGGCGGTCTACGCCGCCGATACCCTTGTGGATGTTCCAGGTGACGATTCGGAGCTTCATCTTTCTAGGGAAATCGGGCGAGAATGTCGGACGAAACCGCACCGTTACAACGCCACGCCCGCGACGCAAACGGGGCTATGATGCTTCGGCCACGATGAGTCAGCAGACTTCGGTTTCGAGCGTGGGGCTCGTGCTGTCCGGCGGGGGCATGCGAGGCGCCTACGAAGTTGGAGTCATCGCCGGCATGGTCGATGTGCTCGGTCTGCTTCCATCGGATCCCGCTCCCTTCGGGTACTTCGCCGGCACGAGCGTCGGCGCGATCAATGCGACGTTCATGGCCGCGCACGCCGAGTGCGGGGATCTCGGCATTCGAGAGCTCATCGAGGTCTGGGGCGGGCTCAAGCTCACGAGCCACGTCCGCATGCACCCGTGGGGGCTCCTACCGGCGCTTCGTCGGCGTTCGCCTGACGGTGAGCACGACTACCTCGGCAAATCCCTGCTCGACCCGAGGCCCCTCGAGCTGACGATTCGGCGAAGTGTCGACTGGGACCGCCTTCACGAAAATATCTCGAGCTCGACGGTGGCCGCCCTATTCGTCGCGGCCCTCGACGTGGGTTCCGGCCGCACCACCATTTTTTCCGAGCTCGCTCCGGGCACCGACTTTCGACCCTCGCGCGACCCGCGCAGGCAGGCGAGCTACGGCCGCATCAACGCCGACCACGTGCTCGCGTCAGCCGCGATCCCGCTGTTCTTCCCGGCGCGACGGATCGGCCTGACCTACTATTGCGATGGCGGGCTGCGCTTCAACACACCCATCGCCCCGGTGATCCGCGCGGGTGCGGACCGGCTGGTCGTCATCTCCACGCGCAACAAGAGCGAGCTGGCTCCCGACAGCAACCCGACGCCGCTCGACCAGTACCCGAGCCTCACTTTTCTCGCCGGTAAGATTCTGAACGCGTTGCTGCTCGACCCGATGGAGTACGACCTTCAAGTGCTCGCGCGCACGAACAGCTTGGTCGAGGTGCTCGAGAGCGCTCTCGAGCCCGAGGCCTTGGCGCTAGTGCAAAAGCGGCTCGTCGAGTCTCGCGGCGCCCCCTATCACCGGCTGGACACGCTCGTTTTTTCGCCGTCGCAGGACATCGGTCGGCTGGCGGCAGAGCACGTGCGAGAGCACCTGCCGCTCTGGGAGCTCGGGCGGCTGCCGAAATGGATCCTCGGACGGGCGGCACACGAAAAGGCGACCTGGGAAGCTGACTGGGCCACGTATCTACTGTTCGACGGCGAGTTCGGGCGTTCGATTGTCGACCTCGGCAGGCGCGACGCGCACGCCCGAGCGGATGAAATTCGCGAGTTTTTTCAGCGAGCTCAGGTCGATTCGTCGAAGTGACGCCGGGCCGCGAGCTACATGCACCGACGGAAGGGCGCGCTCTCTACGGCGGGCCCACCGGCTCCGATGCACGTGGCGCCGTCTGGACACAGGCCATCGATCGTGCAGTCGCGGGAGCACACGCCATTCGAGCAATAGCCGAAGAAGCATTCGGCGCCGTTCGAGCACGCCGTGCCGATGGGTGAGCCTCCGAGGCCGGGGAAGCAGAGGCCGAACCTGTTGCTGCCCGTCGTCGTGCCGATGGCGGTGCAAACGAAACCAAAAGGGCAGCCGCTGTCGAGCAGGCACGAGTCGACGCAAGCGTCGCCCGGGCGGCCGTCCACCGAGGTCCCTACCGGACAGCTGAACGATGGGGGCGCAGGAATCGTGGCGTTGCCGAAGTCGACGTGGAGACCGTCACCGCAGATGTTGACGACGTTGTCGAGCGGGTCGCACGCCCACTGCGCGGGGAACGTGCCGCCGGCGAGCGGGCCGAAAATGTCGGGCGGCCGTTTGCAGATTCCGTTGCACGTCCACGGGGTGAGCTCGACCGAGCGTCGGGGGCAGTCCGCGGCGGTCGAACACGCCAGGGTGCAGCTCGAAACGAGCATCGTGGTGTCGCAAGCAGCAGGCACGATGCAGTCGTTCGTGTTGACGTCGCACGCCGCGGAGGCTTTGATGCAAACGCGCTGACCGGCCGTGCCGAGCGGCTGGCAACCCCAACCCGCTGGGCAGTCGCCGCCGTCTACACAAGTAGAGGTGCAGTAGCTCTTCGAAAGCTCGCACGCGAAGGCGCAATCCGAGGCTTGGGTGCACGAGCGGCCCACGTCGCTGATGGCGCAATACCGGTCGGCGCCGAAGAGCTCACATCGCGTGCTCTGCATGCATTCGGCGGTATTACTGCATCGGCGCGTGCATTGGTTCGGACCGCCCTTGTAGATGGCGCGGCAGATGAGCGACGCGCGGCAGTCGTTGTCGCTCGTGCACGTGTCGAACTCGCGTTTGGTACCCGCCACTCCCCCGGTTCCGCCGGTACCGCCGCCAGTACCGCCGGTGGCGATGCCGCCCGTGCCGCCACTTCCCATTCCAGCGCCGCCCCCGGTTGCGGGGCCCGCGCCGGTGCCGGCCATGCCGCTCGCGCCGCTGGCTCCGCTCGAGCCGCCAGTGGCAGTGCTGCCGGCCATTCCACCGGTGGCCGGCGCGCCGCCGGTGGCTGCGGCGCCGCCGGTAGCCGGTGCGCCGCCGGTCGCTGCGCCGCCGTCGGTCGGCGCGGCTCCTGCCGCGCCGGCGCCGCCCGTGTCGGGCTCGCACTGAGCCAGCGAGTTGCAGAACGTGCCCCTCGGACAGTCGATGTCGATTTTGCAGTCGGTCTTGCAGGTGCCGCCGGGGCCGCAGTACCCGCCACCGCAGTCGCTGTTCGTCTTGCACGCGTTGCCCTCGGCGCAACCGCCGAGGGCATGCCCTGCCAGCACGGTAACGGCCAGGGCCCATCCGAGCCGAGCCCCCAAGCGACCTCGCGAGCGGCCCATGGTGGACACAAGCTATCACACCGTGTGGTCTTGGGCCCCACGCGCCGCCACGGCTCGCGGGTCTACGACGGGAGTGATATACCCCCGTCGCCGCTGGGCCGGCTCGCCGGCCGTCGGCGAAGCCCCAGACCGGGAGTGAGATCGATGATCGAAGAGACCCTGCAAGACCTCCGACAATCGATCGACAAAGCCAAGGACGCGCTCAAGCGCGAGCTCGGGAAGCTCCGCACCGGTCGCGCACACGCCGGCATGCTCGACAGCATCAAGGTCGACTACTACGGCACGCTCACACCGATTTCTCAGATGGCCACGGTGAACGTGCCCGAGCCGCGGCTCCTCACGGTCAAGGCGTGGGACAAGTCTCAGGTGAAGGCGCTCGAAAAGGCGGTGCGTGAGAATGGTCTCGGGCTGAATCCCCAGGTCGACGGGGAAATGCTGAGAATTCCGATCCCGCCGCTCAGCGAGGAACGCCGCAAGGATCTCGTGAAGCTCGCGAAAAAACACGGCGAGGATTGCAAGGTTGCGGTGCGAAAGTCACGGCACGATGCCCTCGACATGTTCAAGGAGCTGAAGGACGCAGGGGAGATGAGTGAGGACGACCTCGAACGCGCAAAAAAGAAAGCCGAAGAGGTCGTCGGTGCTGCCGGACAAGACGTCGACGATATCGTGACCGCCAAAGAGCAGGACATCCTCGAGATATAGTGCTTGCCTGGCGCTGCGCGTGCCGGAGGCGCGGATGCCCTCTCCAGCGCCATGGCTCTTCCTTCAGCGCACTGGCTCTTCGATAGCGGCGCCCTCGCCTGGATGGCGCCACGAACCCGCACACTCGCAAAAATGGCGACAAACGCGGCCCTGGAGGGTCACTCCACGCCGAATCATCGACCAAACCGCGCCCTGGCTGCGCTTCAGGAAGCCCCCGGAGTTGACACCAACCGCATCTCACACGAGATTCTAAGTACCCCGGCCTACTTCGGGGCGTGCTGCACCCACAACCCTCGGTATTTTAGGACGTTTTGCGTATGCGCGCGGTTGCCGCAGGCCTAACCGACGTCGGGCTCCAAAGAGAGCACAACGAGGACAGCTACACCGTGCTTGGTGGACAGCGACTCTTCGTCGTCGCCGACGGGATGGGGGGCCACCGAGCGGGAGACGTGGCGAGCAACATGGCCACCGAGTCGATCTCGGAGTTCTTCCGTGCGACCGCCAACGACGACGCGACGTGGCCGTTTCACTTCGATGCGCGCCTCTCCGAGGAGGAGAACCGGTTGCTCACCGGGATCCGCCTTGCCAACCGGCAGATCTTCGAGCGCAGCATTCGTTCGCGAGAGCTCCAGGGAATGGGAACCACGGTCGTCGGTGCATTGTTCAGCCCGACGAAGAACAAGATGTTCATCGGACACGTCGGCGATAGCCGCGCGTACCGGGTCCGAGATGGGCAGATCGCGCAGATGACCCGCGACCACTCTCTCGTCAACGACTACCTCTTGGCGATGCCCGACCTCACCGACGAGCAGCGCGGGGAGCTTCCGAAGAACGTCATCACCCGCGCGCTCGGAATGCAGGACAACGTGACGGTGGATCTGCAAAGTGACGACGTGCAGGCTGGCGACATCTACGTGCTGTGCTCCGACGGGTTGAGCGGCATGATGCGCGACGAGGAGATCCTCGCCGTGGTGCTCGAGGAGGAGGATCTCGAGGTGGCGTGCTCCACCCTGATTCGAATGGCTAACGAACACGGCGGAGAAGACAACATCACCGCGGTGGTGGTGCGCATCGAAGAGGATTCTCCCAAAACGACGACCATTCGAGTCCCCGACGTTCCGGCGACGTTGGAAGGGGCGGCAAAAACCCCCCCGATCGATGCGGCGACCGACCCGACGCCGCCCGCTGCGGCGCCAGTCGACGAGCCCCCGCCGTCACGCCCTGGCGGCGCTTGACCAGCGAACGGCGCTCGACCCGCAGCGGAGCTGCAGGCGCAAGCGCCGCGTGGCGGTGTCAGAGGCCCGTGCAGTTCTCGAAGATGAACGTGCCCTCGGCCTCGCAGAGGCGTGACGGGCTTCGGGGATCGACGAACCGCTCGCAGGTGAAGCCGGCGAAGATCGCGCCGGGCTGAACCCCGAAGTTGCCGCCGCGATTGAAGCCCGGCTCCACGCTGACGATGCATGGCGTTGCGGGGTCGCTTTGCAGGTTGTCGACCGGGAGGATGAACGAGCTGATGTTCGCGCTGACCGAACCCCCCGGGGCTAAGGGCGTCTGCAGCCCGATCGTGAGTGTGTTGCCACCGCGTCGGCCCATCGAGCCGTTGACTCGGAAGCTCCCGTTGTCCTCCTGGACGACTTCGCAGGTGACCGTGGCAGTTTCCTCGCCATCGATGACTCGCACATCGTTCGGCACGGGAGTGCCGAGGTTTGCGGTGGTCGTCGAGGCGCCACACTCGTTGCCACCCCGGAGCTGGATGTTGAATGCCCCCTGCGGCGGCAACGCAGGCGTGTCGCTGCAGCCAGCGGCTCCGAGAGCCAGTACCAGAGCCGCGCTCGCACCCACAACACGACGAGTCATTGAAGAATCCTTTCGCTGGTCCCCCCGGAGGGCGGCCCGGTCTGGTTGTAGAACAATCTGTCGAGCCCGATCAAACGGGTTCAGCCGATTCGCCCCAAAGCTTGGCTCAGATCGTCCCAGAGGTCCTCCAATCCCTCGAGACCGACCGAAAGGCGCACCAGCCCGTCCGTGATGCCGAGCTGCTGTCGGGTCGGCTCGGGAACCGAGGCGTGGGTCATCAGCGCCGGGTGCTCAGCCAGGGATTCGACCCCGCCGAGGCTCTCGGCCAGGGTGAAGATTTCGAGCGAGCTGAGAAAGCGCCGGGCCGCGTCGAGGCCCCCCTCGAGCTCGACGCTGATCATGCCTCCGGGGCCCTTCATTTGGCGCCGGCACAGCTCGTAGGCTTCGTGGCTCGGCAAGCCGGGGTAGACGACCCGAGCGACCTTCGGTGACTTTTCCAGGCGGCGTGCGAGCTCAGTTGCGCTCTCGGAGTGCCGGCGCATGCGGATGGGGAGCGTCTTGATCCCGCGCAGAACCAAATAACAATCAATGGGGCTCGGCACGGCCCCGATGGCGTTCTGAAGGAACCCGACGCGCTCGGCGAGCTCGTCGTCGTCGGTAACGAGCATTCCGCCGACGACGTCCGAGTGACCGTTGATGTACTTCGTCGTCGAATGCACGACGGCGGTCGCCCCGAAGTCGAGTGGACGCTGCAGGACTGGGGAGGCGAAGGTGTTGTCGACGACCACCGGTACGCTGCGTCTCTTCGCGATGTCGCAAACGGCGCCGATGTCGAAGAGCTTGAGCGTCGGATTGGTCGGGGTCTCGAGCCACACGAGGCGTGTGGCGTCGGTGAACGCGTCGGAAATGCTCGACAGCTGGCGCATGTCGACGAACCGACTTCGAACGCCGAGCGGCGCCAGCACTTTGTCGAGCATTCGAAACGTGCCGCCGTAGACGTCGTCTCCTGAAATCACCTCGTCGCCGGGGCGAAGGGTGTGCAGCAAGCTCATCGTCGCTGCGCTCCCACTCGCGAAGGCAAAACCGTGTCGGCCACCTTCGAGCGCCGCCACGCACGCCTCGAGGGCCGCGCGCGTCGGGTTGCCGCTGCGCGAATACTCGAAGCGGTCGGGTTTTCCGGGCTCGGACTGCGCGAAGGTGGCGCTCGTGACGATGGGTGTCATCACCGCGCCGGTCGCGGGGTCGGCGGGTTGGCCGGCGTGAATTGCGAGCGTTTCGATGCCGTGAACGACGGCGGCCGAGCCGCCGGCAGGAGGAAGGTTCTTCTGGTCCGTCATGAGCGCCGAAGACGAGGGCCGCCGATGGTCACCGAGATACTGGGGTGAGTGAGGGGAATTGAACCCCCGACAACTGGAGCCACAATCCAGTGCTCTACCACTGAGCTACACCCACCAGGGGGGCCTCAACTATGTCCGATTCCGAGCGATGAGGCAGCGACCATGTACGGGACGTCTCAACGCTCGGTCAAGGCCCTTTCTGGGCTTCATTCGAGCTCCCAGTAAGGGCGCTGGGCCTCGACCGCTCGCACGAGGTCCGCTTCGTGGCGACCGAGGGCGGCGGGTGAGCCGCTCGTGGGCGCCGGATCCGACCCCAGCGCGACGAGGGTGGCGCCGAGGGAGCCCTGAAGGCCCACGAGGTCGTAGCCTCCCTCGAGAACGAGGCCGAGCCGGCCGGCAGCGCCCCGGGGGATCGCCTCCACTAGCTTCTCGAGCATTCTCGCGTAGCCGGCGTCGCTCAAGCTCATCGAAGCAAGGGGATCGCGCTCGTGCGCGTCGAAGCCCGCGCTGACGAGCACGAGATCCGGATCGAATTGCCGGGTGACGGGCGAAAGCAGTCGCTCGAACGCTGCGACATAGACGTCGTCGGTGGCGCCCGGTGACAACGGGACGTTGACCGTGAACCCGCGGCCGTCTCCGGTGCCGACTTCCGACGCGGCACCGCTGCCGGGATAGAAGGGCCACTGGTGCAGGGAGACGTAGAGTACGGCGGGATCCGCGTAGAACATCTCTTGCGTTCCGTTGCCGTGGTGGACGTCCCAGTCCAGCACCAGGACTCGATCCGCACCGCCGGCACGAGCATGCGCCGCCGCCACGGCGACGTTGTTGAGTAGACAGAAGCCCATCGCGGTTTTCGGCCGGGCGTGGTGTCCCGGCGGCCGCAGAAGGGCGAGGCCATAGTCCGCTTCTCCCGACAAGAGCGTTTCGGTCATCCCGACGGCGCCACCGGCGGCGCGTCGCGCCGCGGCGCTCGAGGCGGGTGCGAAGTAGGTGTCCGGGTCGTGGTAGCCGCTTTCGCCGGCCGTTTGGCCGAGAAGCTCGACATAGCTCCCGTCGTGCACACGCAGCAGCTCCTCGTCACTGGCGTCACGCGGCGACAGGCGGTCCTGTAGCAGTTGGAGCCCGGACGTCCCGAGCGCCGAGCGGGCCGCGCCCAGCCGCTCGGGTCGCTCGGGGTGCTCCGACGATGCCCGATGCTGGTCGAACAGCGGATCGTCGACTACAGCAAGGATATTCGGCATTTCGTTCCGATCCGGCGGGCTGAGTGTTAACCTCGCGCCGCGCCGAACGCGCTGCAAGCGGGATTGATAACGGCAAACCGGCCCTCTGGGGGCTCGGGCTGCCGCAGCTTGGATGGGGAGAGGCCTCGAATGCGCTGGAAAATCATCATCGTCAACGGCGGAATCGTCCTTTTGGTCGGGATCCTGTCCTTTGGGCTCCTGTTCACGACTCTCGGCGACGTCGTCGCCAACCCCCGACAAGCGCAAAGCGACGCCGAGCGCGCCATTCGAGCGGCCAACGCCGTGCTCGAGTTGGACGCGCTCAGGAGCGAACGCTGGCTCAATGAGAAGGCCCTCACCGAGGAGGTCCAGAGCGTCTTCCAAGCAGGCACGGAACGCGCCCGGAACGAGGGGGCGACCGAGCAAGCCAACACCATCCACGGGGCAGCAAGCAACGACCCCCTGTTCGCGAAAATGGCTCCCGCCCTGGTTTTGTTCGTCGACAAGAGCGGTACCGCCCTCGGGCGAAACGGCTCGAATCTGATGCGCGGGGACAAGACGGGCGAGGCGTATGACTCGCTCATGAAGGCGATCAAGTCCGGTCGCACCATGAGCGCGATGTGGCTGAGTCGCGAGCGCGAAGAGCAGCTACTGGTCAGTTACGCCCCTGTCCGCGGCGAAGGCGGTGAAGTGCTCGGTGCCCTCGTCATGGGCACTCCGTTGAACGACGAGAGATTGTCGCGAACGAGTGAGATGACCAGCGATCGGCAGCTCGTATTGGGTGTGCCCGCAACGGACAAGCTAGAAGTCGTCGCCAAGAGTGCCAACGCCCAAGGTGAGGTCGTTGCCGCGGCGAACGATGCCACGGTGGCGCAGGGCGCTATCGCGACGATGAAGAGCGGAAACGCGACCGTGCTCGATGGCGCTCCCGAGGGCCTCTTGCTCGCCGCAGCTCCGCTCATGGGCTATTCCGAGACACCGACGGTGATTCTGGCGGCGGTCCCGTCGTCGCTGGTGCCGAGCGTGGCTGGCCTGCTCTGGCCGGTGCTCGCCGTGGCCGGTTTTGCACTCGTGTTGGTCGTGGTTGGTGGAATGCTTCTCGGCAACTACATCTCGCGACCGGTGGAAGAGATCGAAGACGGCCTCCTGCAGATCATCAACGGGAAGGCCAACCTTCGCTTCGAGCTCGAGCATCCCGAGCTCGGTGGGCTGGTGACGAGGATCAACTCCCTCCTGAACGCCTTCATGGATGTCGCGGAAACCGACGAAGCCGGCCGACCGTCGCGACCCCCATCCGCGGCGGGCTACGACGGCTAGTGTGGTGGAGCAGGAGTCCACCACACTCTGGAAAGAACCGGGACACAGATCCAGGGGACGAGTAGGCGCTGGCATCGGGTTTGCGGCCCAACCCCCCGGTGGGTCAATCCTGGTTTCCGACAACGATTGTTAGCCGGGGGCTCCCGGCCTGCTATAAGCCCCACCGCTCATGGGCCTGTTCGACATATTCAAGGGCGGCGACAAAGGTGCCGAGAAGGCGCCGAAGAAAGCGAGCAGCCGCGAGCTCGCGCGCTACGCCAAGCTCGTCGGGAACAAGATGACTCAGAACTTCGACCGCCAGGAGGCGATCGAAGAGCTCGGGAAAATGGGCACCGGCGAAGCGGCGGCGATCCTGCTCGCGCGTTTCAACTGGACGATGGAGCCGTCGATCACCGATCAGGACGAGAAGGAGAGCGCCTGCCGCGGGATAATCGCTTCGGGCGACGCCGCGCTCGAGCCGATCCGTGCGTACTGCAAGAAGGCTGAAAGCCTCACCTGGCCGCTCAAGGCGCTCAAGGGTATCGCCGACGAAGATCGGTACTACGACGAGGTTTTGGCGGTGCTCGACCAGTTCGACACCGAGTACGTGCGAAACCCCGAGCCGAAGATTCAGCTCATCAAGATGCTGAGCGAGTTCGCCAATGACGAAGTGCGTGTTGCCGTCGAGCCGTTCGTCGAGGACGCGTCTGAGCCGGTTCGATTTGCGGCCGTGGATACCGTCTTTGCCATGAAGCTCGACGCGAGCGTGCCCGCGCTCGTCGCTGCGCTTGGTGAGGAAGAGAGCTTGCGGGTCAAGAACCGCATCGCTCAGGGTTTCATCAACAAGAGCTGGGAAGTCCCGGAGGACCTACGCGAGGACTGTGCTGATGCGCTTCCGCCCGACTACCGTCTCGACGGTGGCCGCGTCGTTCCTGCCTGAGGAACTCGACTTGACGCTTTGACGGGCGTAACGACGAAGCTGCCGTCGCAACGTGAAGTCGTCGGCTATTCGCTGATGCGATACTCGGTCGGCAGGAAGAAGCTCCACTGCACCGAGATCATCTGGTTGATGATGAGCTCGCGGTCCTTGGAGTTGACCGCGAGATCGGGGAACTGGTCGCCTGGCCCGCCGCCAGCGATGTCGAAGCCGCCGGTGTTGCGCTTGAACGGCGTGATTCGGTAGTCGAACCCGAACGAGTTCCACTTGTTCACGAAGAACGAGAACCCGAGCCCGAAGGTGCCGGTAGCCGTGATACGCGAAGCGGTATCGAACGCACCTGCGTTGGCTTCGAGAAAACACGGCGAAGTCGTCGGGCTGCAGGAGGCACGTTCGCTGAGCGCGACGATCGCCGGTCCGACGAAGAAGTGCAGATCCGTGTCGACGTAGATGCTCTGGAACAGCGCGAGCTTTCCTCGGAAAGGAATGAGGGTCAGCTGCGGCGCGATGATGAAATCGATCGTTCCGGTCTGTTCGGTGAAGTCCGGGCTCAGGTTTACCCGCGTCAGAAGACGCTGCGGGTCCCGATTGTCCGGAACGAAAAAGTCACCGTTCGGGTTCTGCGCGCTGACTCGTTGAATCCGCTTCGACAGGTCGGTGTCGAGATTGAGGGGGTCGATCAGACCGAATGAACCCCAGAGCCCCACCGCGATCCAGTCGGTGAAGTTGTAGTTCAGCTTGATGCCCGGCATGATCTGCCGCTTGTACTCGTCGAGTAGCGTGAAGCTGAACGTGGGTGCGATTTCGAAGCGCCCCTCGCGGTAGAGGCGGAGCTTCCGAACCGCCGGAGCGCCGGCGAGCGGGCCGGTGAGCAAGATCTCCTGCGCGTCAGCGGGCTTTTCGGTCGCCGCCAACAACGCAAACCCCGCGACGAGCCCTGCCAGGAACCGTCGTGCCGTTCTCGTTTTGCTCGTGCTGCGCATCGTTTTCCCTGTGCCCATCACTTCGGCAACCGATATTCGAACGAGAAGGGGATGAAGATCGCGAGTCCGAATTGGACCTGCACGTTGTTCGTGATCTTCGAGTCACCGAACCATGTCGAGGGATCCTGCGGGTTGACCGGGTCGACTTCGGTATTTTCGAGGTCGTCGAGGAAGATGTAGTCCCGCACCTCGACGATCGCGGCGAACCAGCGGGTGAACAGGATGCGAAGACCCAAGCCCGCGTTGAAAGCAACGTTCGTCTCGTAGTCGAAGTTGCGGTTGTCGGGATCGATGACCGCGATCGGCTTGGTCTGAATCGCGCCGACACCACCGACGAGATAGGCGTCGTACTGGAAGATGAAGTCGCCGAACCCCGCGAACTTTCCGAACGCTGGCACGTAGGTGAAGTTGAGGTTCGCGTTCCAGCGATAGACGCTCAACGGGATGCCGACACGAGCAGCGCGGCGGACATCTGCGTTGAAGTCGCTGATGCTGTTGAGGCCCTGGTACCACTGACCGTTGACACCAACGGCCATGACGTTGGTGATCCAGTAGTTGAGCGCCAGCCCCGGTGCGGGGTGGCTAACGAACGGATCGTTGAGGGTGATCGCCCAGTACGGCTGGAGCTCCACTCGGCGAACCCGAAGCGCGAAGATCTGCTGGACGGCGTAGATTTCTTCTTTGAGGCTTCTCGCGGCCTCTTTGTCGAAATCGACTTTCGGGCAGGCGTCGGGGTCGATCTCGCAGATGTCGTCGAGGCCTTCGCCTTCTTCGATACCCTCGATGCCTTCTTCTTCGCCCTCTTCGCCCTCTTCGCCTTCTTCGCCCTCTTCTTCGCCTTCTTCGCCTTCTTCTTCTTCGCCCTCTTCGCCTTCGCCTTCTTCTTCGCCCTCTTCGTCGTCAGGTTGTGCCCAAGCGACATGCGCGGGAGTGAGGCACAGGCCTGCCAGGAGGAGCCCGATGAGCGTCTTTTTCATCGTCGTCTCTAACGCTTTCCGATTCTTATCGGCCCGTGATATCCCGTAACTACGTAATAATTAACGGGAAATTGCCCATCCCTGAGCGCCGCGCGACTATATCACGCCGAAATTCTTACGATCAACAACCAAAATGCCCAGCAGGTCCAAAGCTCGTCGATGACGCGCTGCTACCGGGAAAAGCCACACACTGCCGTTCTTGCATGCGTGGAAAAGTCCAGTGGGGTGGTAGGAGACGAAAATCACGCAGCACTTGCTTCGCTATCCTTGCCGAGTAGCGCCTCGACAAAGTCCCCGGCAGAGAAGACGTGTAGGTCGTCGGCGCGCTCGCCGAGGCCGATGAACTTCACGGGGAGCCCAAGCGTGTCGCTGATCCCTATGACCACCCCGCCTTTTGCCGTCCCGTCCAGCTTGGTCAGCACCAGCCCGGTCAGCTCGAGCGCGTCCTTGAATTCCTTCGCCTGCTCCATCGCGTTTTGGCCGGTGGTGGCGTCGATCACCAGCAGCACTTCGTGCGGCGCGCCATCCGCCGCTTTGCCGGCGATCTTGGCGACCTTCTGGAGCTCGGCCATCAAGTTGCGTTTCGTGTGCAGACGCCCCGCAGTGTCAGCGAGAACGACGTCGGCCCCGCTTTCCTTGGCTTGCTTGACGGCTTCGAAGATCACGCTGGCAGGATCGGCGCCGTCCTTGCCGCGCACGACCTCGCAACCGATGCGGTCACCCCACACGATGAGCTGTTGAACGGCGGCGGCGCGGAACGTATCGCCCGCGGCCAACACACAAGTTTTTCCTTCACCCTGAAGACGAGTCGCCAACTTTCCGATCGTCGTCGTCTTGCCTGCGCCGTTCACGCCGACCATCAACACGACCGTTGGGCTGGCAACGAGATCGAATGCCCCGGCCTTTCCGTCGACATCGAGAATGCGCGCTGCTTCTTCGCGGAGCGCATCCCAAACCTTGCCCGAGTCGACGAGGTCGCCTTTGCCGAGAGATTCTTTGATCCGTTCGAGCAGCGCTTCCGTCGTTTTGACGCCGACATCCGAGGCCAAAAGCGCCTCTTCGATGCTGTCGGCAATGCTCGCGTCGATCTCCTGATTTCCGGTGAAGAGCGCTTTCAGCTTCCCGAACAAACCCTCGGCGGATCGGGATTTGGCCAGACCCTTGCGCAGACTCGTGATGTCGCGCTCGTCCGTGAGCGATGGTCGACTCACCGGCGGCTCGGCCGGCGTCTCGGTGATCTGAGGCTCTTCGTCGCCCGCTTCAGCTTCGTCGGCTGGTTCTTCTTCGGGCTCTTCGGGCGCGTCGTCTTCTGCTGGCGCGGACTTCTTTTCTTCGGCTTCTTCGCGCGGCTTGCGCGGCTTGGGTTTCGACGGCTGACTCTTTGGGAGAGCCTTCGTCTTTGGCTGCTCGAGCTCCGGCTTCTGGTCGCCCTTCTTGACGAACAAGAAGTAACCGGCGGCCAGGACGGCGAGCGCAATGAGAACGTAAACGATTTCCATGGGAAACCCGGGGTGCGCGGGACTATAAACTTCGAGTTCGCGGCGTCAACGGATCGCTACTCGAGTCGCCCGACGGCTCGAGATCCCGCACCTCTGCTTCGACGGCTTCATCCACGCCTTCGGGTCCGTAGGCGGCTCGTTCGACCGCACGGGCCCACCGGGCCACCCCGCGCTGGGAGCGTTGTTCCGCAGCCGCTGCGACGTGGCCCGGCGTCGGCTCGCCCGGCCGAGTCCAGGGTTTGCCTCGCCCCGACGCCCAGCTGACGAGCCGGTCGATCAGGGCGCGGCGGCGCCCGACGATGGCGATGGTCAAGTGCCCCGGCGCCGGCACTGGACGCTCGATGCTCGTATGCCAGGGCGATCGGACGGAAATTCTGGCCCCTTCGGGTCGTTTGGCCTGCCGAAGCTCGAATTGGCCGTTTTCATCGGTTCGTGTGGAGCGAAGGACCCCGTCACCCTGGAAAGAGGGCGAGAGAATCTCGACTCGCGCGCCGGCGACCGGGATGCCGTCGTGTGCATCCACTACTTCGCCGCGCCAGCCACCGGCGGAGGGCCCAGGCTCGACGAGCTCGATGGACGGGCGGCCAGTGGGCTGTTTTTGCTCTTCTCTCTTCGGTCGCTCGGCGCGGGCGGGTCGCTGCCACGCCCGCATGACCCAGAACGCCACGCCGAGCGCGGCGAGAGCCCAGGGTAGTAGGCGCCAGGCGCTCGGTCCGGTCACCGGAAGACTCACCGTGATGGGCTCCGCGGGGCGAAACCAGGGGGCCGCGGGGAGATAACGCAACATCACCGGCACTCGCGTCGAGTGGGCCGCATCGAAGACGGCGACGACTTTCGCCGCGCCCGCCGAGACCGGCGCCGCACCCACGGATTCTCCGCCCACCAACGCTTCGACCGAGCCGCTTTCCGCCGCTCCGAGCGATGAGCTCACCGCCACGTGAATGTCCACCCCTTGACTCGGATCTCCCGGTGCGGGTGGCTTGGCCTGGGTCAGCCGGACGAGCACCGAGCGTTGCACGACCGCCGTCGCTTCAGCCGCAGCCACCCCGGGCTTTCCGCCGAAGCGCACGATGAGTTTTCCTGCGCCGGGCGGCGCGAGCAATTCGGACGGAAACTGAAATTGGGCTCTCTCCCCTGCCTCGACTTCGACTCGGTCGAGCTCGGTGCCGCGCTCGTCGACGAGCTGCAACGCCAGCCGCTCCGCGGGCTCGCCCAAGTTGCGGGTTTCGAGCCTCGTCTCGACGCCAACGTCCTGCATTGGCCGGTCGAGAGACAGATCTCTCGGAGGGGGAATGAACTCGAGGCTGAGCCCGCGCTTGCTCGGATCGAAGGGGATTTCTGCCGCGGCGGCTTCGTGGTCGCCGTTGCCTGCGAATGAGACCGAGATCGTCGCTCCGGGCAACGCAACGTCGAATCGAACGCAAAATTTTCCTTCAGCGTCGGAGTCGACGCCGGCCTCCTCCGCCACCCGGCCCCGGGTGACATGCGGCGTTGGATCGCAGGCCCTCGGCAACCGCGAGAAGGGCAGCTTCCGACTACCCTGCGTCAACGAGACGTAGACGACCTGTTCCGCCACTGGAGAGCCCGCGTCGTCGGTCAAGGCGCCCCGCACCTCGTACCCCGCGAGGGTTTTCACCACGCGGGCATGGATCGACGTTTTTCCGGTGATGTGGATGCGAACGGCTTCGGCCGGAGCGCCGAGCGACAGGGCACAAAAGGCCCACAGAATCGTCCAGAGCGCGCGGCACCCCGGCAAAAGTCGTCGAACACTGAAGAGCGGGGCCAATCTGTTCGTCCAATTCTCGGCAGAGAGCACACCCTCCCCAGTCCCCCGAACCTACCGCCGTGACCCGCGCCGAACCAACCTCCACCGTGATAACGTGGCGGCGAATGGTTCCGCGGTGGTTTCGTGCATCGGGGGCGCTCGCGATGGTCGCGGTTCTCTTGGGGGCCGCGGTTTTTTTTACCGCGGTGCCCGTGTCCGCGCAGGACCGAGTAGCGAAGCTCGCCAAACAACTCGGTGAGAGCGACGACTTTCGGGTGCGCACCCAAGCCGCGCTCGCGCTCGGCGCGTCGAAGAGCGGTCGAGCGGTCGAGCCTCTCTGCGACGGCCTCGAGGACTCCAACACGACCGTGCGGGCCGCTTCCGCCGCCGCTCTCGGCAAGCTGAAAAAGGGCGGGAAGAAGTGCCTCGAGGATCGCTTGGGCGACGAGAGCTCGAGCTCGGTGAAGAGCGTCATCCGGAAGTCGCTCAAGAAGCTCGGGAACGTGGGCGGTGGCAGCGACACCGTTCAAGTCTCGAGCAGCTCTCGCTACTACATCGCGATCGCCGACCTCGCCGACAAGTCGGGCCGGGATGGCTCGAGCGTCGAAAAGATCGCCATGCGGGCGCTCAAGAAACGACTGGGTAAGCTCGACGGCTTGGTGGTGGCTCCCTCGGGGGAATCGACGGATCAGGCGAAAAAGGTCCTGGGAAAGTACTCGAAGCTCACGGGGTTCTATCTGACGCCCAAAGTGAAAAAGCCAAAGTACCAGGACGGGAATCTCAAGATCCGAATCCAGCTGACGGTGTTCACCTACCCGGGCAAAGCGCTCAAGGGCATGATTCCGAAGAGCGTGACCCAACAGGACGTCGACAAGCCGGATCGAAAAACCGAGGACGAGCTGATCCGTCTCGCTTTCGACAAGGCAACGAAGCAGTTCCTGGACAACATCTCTAAGTTCGAGTGACCTATTCTCAACCTACGCGGAGCGTCGAGGGGGTGGCGGGGCAAGTTCTTGCTCGCTCGCTCGGCGGCGTCCTACGCTAGGAATGACTGGATTTCGGGCGGCACGCGCTGCCACGGACGCCAGTAGGAGTCGCGACATGGCGCAAGACCAAGACAAATCCGGCCGACATCAGAGGAGGCTCAAGAACTACCTGCTAGATGCGCGCTTCCAGATGAAATACACGAGCTATCTCGTGGGGATAGCCATGGTCCTATCGGTTTCGCTCGGGATCATTCTCTGGCGCACGAGTGAAGCGGTCATCGTTCAGAGTGAAAGCACCGTCGCCCAAGGCTCGAGGCTCGTCGAAGAGAGCAAGAAGGTGAGCGCGGTCGTCGAAGCGAACATCTCCGAGCAGTACGCCGACAACCCAGCGCTTCTCGAAGTGTTCAAGGACGAGGCGAAGACCCGCGACGGATCGCTCGAGACGCAGCAGGCCGACCTCGAGGTGCAGGCGCAGAACCTCAAGAAGCAGCGCCGGAACATCAGCATTGCGCTCATCGGAGTGCTGACGCTGTTGGTGGTCTGCATCGGCATCGCCGGGATCCTGGTGACGCACAAGATTGCCGGGCCCATCTACAAGATGAAGCGTCACCTCAAAGAGGTGACCGACGGGAGCTACCAAGTGCCGCGCGGACTGAGAAAAGGCGACGAGCTCGTCGATTTCTTCGAGCAGTTTCGCGAAATGGTGATGCAGCTCCGCGAGCGCCAAGAACGCGAGATTGCACTGCTCGACGGTGCGATCGGTCGGCTTGAAGGAAAAGTCGACGAAGCCGATCTCGAGCCGGTTCGAGCCGTGCGCAAAGAGATGAAAGACGCGCTCGACGTTTGAGGCTCAGAACGCGGCGACGACATACTCGACGGTCGCTTCGCCATCCACCCACGTGACCGCCGCGGCGTCGAATCTCATTCTCGCCACGGATTCATCGGAGCGATAGCGGCGCTGCCACAGCCGTTCTCCGGCGCGCCGCACGCGGGCTCGCTTCTTCTCGTCGATGCTGCCGAAGCCGGTCGTCCACGCGCCCTGGCCGCGTGTCCTGACTTCGACGACGGCGACGACATCGCCGCGGCGCGCGACGATGTCTATTTCGAGTCGCCCCACACGCAGATTCGTCGCGACGATCTGATAACCCTCGCGCTCGAGATGGCGGACGACGTGTGCCTCGGCGTCGGCGCCGAGCGCGGTCTTCTTCGTGCGGTTCGCGGTTTTACCCGTACGGTTCGCGATCTTGACGAGTGTGGTCGGCTACGGGTTGACGCCGCAAACGCCGCCTTGCACCGCACCGCAGGCGGGGACCTGGCGATCCGTGTCGAAGTACTGACCGGCGGCGCAGCTCCGAGCGGAGCCTGGTCCCGCCAACTTTTCGCAGTTTGCGGCGGGGGGATTGTCCTGAATCCGCTTGCCTTCTTTGGCGCAGTACGAACCCGCGAGCTGCGCCTGACCGAGTCCGAGGTCGTCGACCAGCGGAACGCACTCGAAGCCACTCGGACAGTTGCAGTAGCGCGCGTTTGGATCGGGTCCCGCGCAACGGCATGAGCAGTAGACCGAGTCTTCTGGTGGGCGGTTTACGCGTTGCGGCTCGACGGCGACGGCAACGGCATCCGCCGGATCGCTCCCGTCGGTGCCCGGGATCCGGCATCGAACCGGGTCGCCCGCGGCGGCCCCGAGCTCGGGCTCGGTTTGCCCGTACGGGCAGCTCACTCGGCCCTGGAAGTTCTCGACCAGGCAGACCCGCGTCTCGCACTGGAACGAGCGGCTCTCGATGTTGACCTCGTCGACGGAGAACCCGCTGAACGTCGAGCGGTATTCGTCTTCGGGCACGCACGGGTCGCCGACACCGCCACTCTCGCACGCGAGCGAGGTGGCTCCGGTGGTGACCGCCAACAGCATCGTCCAGAGGTTGTTTAGACGCATGATTTCTTCGTGTTGTGGCTGGGGTGCGAGTGCACCGCCGCGCCGCGTACGCTAGTCGAGCGGCGCGAACGCCGTCAACGTCAAAGAAGGCGGAGCCGCCCTGCTCGCTTGAACGGAATCTTACGCTGACGGGGCCGGCACGCAGCCGATACGAACCCATTGCCTGGTGCCGCCACCCAAAGCGCCGCGGGTGCGCGGTGTCCACTAGAGCCAACCCTGTGGGCCCGTTCGTTAGCCCTGCTGCCTGCCGACTCGACGCACTGCGTCATTGTCTGAGTTTCGAGTGTCGGCGGAGCGTGACCGTGACGCTGAAATCCACTCACCCGGAACCTCCGATCCCCGACGAGGGCGCGCTTGACAATGCCGTGGGCCGATATCTAACATCCCGTCGCCGAGCGGGTATCTATCGATTCTCATTGGGTTTTCTGGGTCCGCCTAGGGAGCCTTGCCGCACGCCTTCGCATGTGGCTCAAGCCCCCTCGGAAGCCTGAAGGAGAGACCGATGTTGCGAAAGCGCTTTCTGGGAATTTGTACCGTCGCCGGCGCATGCCTCTTCGGCAGCACGTTAGTCAGCGATGCCGCGGCGCAGCCGGACGCTGAAGTCATCGATCTCGACGAGGGAGACGACGACGAAGACGAAGGCAAAAAGAAAAAGAAGAAAGCGGGCGGCGACTCCGACGTCGACATCGATCTCGACGAAGAGGGCGATGGAGAAGAGGACGGCGCCGCACCAGTGAGCGCCGGGCAGATGACCGAAGAAGCGGCCGTCGCCAAAAAACTCTTCGATCAGGAGCGGTGGAGCCAAGCCGCGCTCGGGCTGTACCGCGTGGTGGCTGGCGAAACCGGTGACGACCCCGGTAACCGCCAGCTCATGGAGTACTACCTGGCGATCTCGCTCTACCGGTTGCGATTCTATCAAGCGAGCTACGCGCTCTTCAGCATCATCGCGGAGAACAAGAACCACCTGAAGTTCAAGGAGACCCTGCTCTGGCTATCGAAGCTGGCCACGCAGCTGCCCGAGCCAGCCGACATCATCGAACGAGTCGGCAAATACAGCGACGCCCAGGTCGCTCGGTTCAACAACCCGCAGCAGCGCGATCTCTACTGGCAGCTCAACTACCTCTTGGGTCGGTACAAGTACCGAAATCGGCAGTTTCAAGAGGCGATCAAGCTCTTCGGCAAAGTCGACCGCGAGAGCGAGCACTACGTGCACGGAAAGTTCTTCCAAGGCATCAGCTACGTGCAGCTGCGCAAATCGATTCCCGCGATCAAGTCGTTCCAGGAAATCGTCGACGCGATCGATGACGGCGTCGAGGGCGTCGAGGACGAGGCCCGCATGCAGGACCTCGCGTACCTCTCGATGGCCCGCACGTACTACTCCGCGTCGATCAAGCTCGACAAGGAGAGCAACGCTCCGTCCGTCGACGAGCAGAAGCTCAGCGCGGCCGTGAAATTCTGGAACCGTATCGAGCCCTCCAGCGAGTACTGGCTCGACGCGCTCTTCGAGGAGTCATGGGCGTACTTCATGGCGGGCGACTACCCGCGCGCTCTCGGCAGCATTCACACGATTCAGTCGCCGTACTTCCCGAACGCGTTCTACCCGGAAGCCGACATCGTCAAGGCCGTCGTGTACTTCACCAACTGCAACTACGACGCGGCCACCACCGTCGTCGCGCGGTTCAACAAGAAGTTCGTTCCGCTCAAGACCGGCCTCGAGGAAGTGCTCAAGCGATTCAAGGGAGAGAACCAGGAAGAACCGTTCTTCAAGTTCTTGCTCGCGGTTCGCGAGGGCAAGTCGGATCTCGATCCCAAGATCAAGGGCGTCGTCGAAGGCGCGCTCAGCGACCGCCAGCTCCTCAGAAACATCGAGTACGTGCGAGTGCTCGACGAAGAACTCGCCCGGTACAAGCAGGCGCCGTCGAACTTCAAGAGCTCGCCCCTCGGAAAGACCGTGAACGACGCGCTCAAGTTCGCTCGCCAAATGGCCGTGCGACAGGCTGGAGAGCTCGCTAAGGGACGCTACAAGCGCGCCGTCGACGAGCTCAACGAGCATTTGCGCAACGGCGAGAAGATCCTCATCGACATCACTGCCGCCCAACGAAACTTGCTCGACGAGGCGGTTCAAAAAGGACAGGTGACGCAGGCCGAGGCGAAGATCTTCGGCGTCGTCAACCCAGACCAAGAGCACGTCATCTGGCCGTTCGACGGCGAGTGGTGGCGTGACGAGCTCGGCTTCTACCGTCAGGTCGTCGAATCGGCCTGCGGGAGGTAACGAAAAATCATGAGTGCGCGACTTTTTCCTACGGTTCTGACCCTAGCGCTCGGCGTCATTTTGGCGACGCCGGGGGCTGCTCACGCGGCGGCGAAAGCCAAGCCCAAGCTCAGCCCCACGTGCGTGGACGCGAAGGCTTACAAGGAGCTCGAGGTCTGCCCGGGTGGCCCCAAGAAGTTCGACATCAAAAAGAAGCGCAGCGCTGCGTTCAAGTCGAAGCCTCCGCCCCGAGGCAAGAAGTCCCAGCGGGACACCAAACCCAAGAACCCGACGTCGGCGATGGCCGCCGGGCAACGAGATACGCGCAAGACGCGCCTCAAGGCTCGTGCCCGGGCGCTGCTCATCACCGAGATTACCGGCCTCGAGCGCCTCTACAAGCGCACCTCGAAGAAATCACCGGACCGGCCACAGCTGATTCGTCGACTGGCCGAAGGGTACGTCGAGCTCGAGTCGGCGGCCGATCGCGACAAGGTCGAGGCCGAAATTCGCGCCCAGGACCTCAAGCGCTCCAAGAAGAAGGGGCAAGCAGCCAACATCTCCAAGGCGCGCAAAGAAGCGTCCAAGGCCAAGAAGATCGTCCGAAGCGCGCGGAAGAACGCGATTCGTTTCTACACGATCATGAAAAACGCGTACCCGAACTACTCGAAGATCGACGAGGTCATGTACTACCTCGCCTACGAGTGGGAGCAGGCGAAGAACTTCAAGAAGGCGCGTGAAGTCTATCTGGAGCTCATCCAGAAGGCGCCCAAGTCACCCTACATCCCGAACGCCTACCTCGCGTTCGGAGAGCTGTTTTTCATCGAGGCGCAGGCCGATCCAGCCCAATGGGATCTGGCGCGCGACTCGTACAAAGAAGTGATCAAGTACCCGGCGCCGAAGAACAAGGTGTTCGGGTACGCGCGGTACAAGCTCGGTTACGTTCACTGGAACAAGGGCGAGTTCAAGCTCGCCATGAACGAGTTCAAGAAGGTCATCGAGTACGGCAACCAGCACTCGAGTCTCCCGAACGCCAAGCAGCTCCAAAAGTCGGCCCGCCGAGATCTGATTCCGGTTTACGCCGCGTCGGGTGCGCCGGACGCCGCGTACAACTTCTTCCGGCCGCTGAGTGGTGACAAAACCGGCGACAAGAAGACGCTTCACATGCTGCGCGAGCTCGGTCACGCCTACATCGATACTGGCCACTACCGCGAGGCCATCACGCTCTACCGTGACCTGAAGAGCCGCGACAGCGGCGACTACTTCTGCTTTTACCAGTCGCAGATCACCCAGGCCGTGGCGGCGATCAACTCGTCGAACAAGCCGGTCATCGTCAAAGAGCTCGAGACTCAGATGACGACGCGCAACGACTTCATCAAAGCGAAACACCCGTCGTCGAAGAAGCTCGAATGCAGCAACAAGACGGCCGAGCTTCTCTCGGAGACCGCGATGAGCTGGCACCTCGAGGCCGTGGGCTCCGGCGGCGTCCGCGGCACGGGCGACGAGCGCACGATGGATCTCGCGGCGACCATCTACAAGAAGGTCGTCGACAACTTCACGTCGAAGGATTTCGCGAAGTTCAAGTTCCCGCGAATCATCAAGGAAGACTGGCCGAACATCTACAAGATCAAGTACGCCATGGCGGACCTCTTGTACTTTCGCCAGCGTTGGGAGGACTGCGGTCCGGCCTTCGACTCGGTCGTCGAAGAAGATCCCACCAAGCCCGAGGCCGCCGAGGCCGCCTACGCTTCGGTGCTCTGCTACCAGAAGATGTACGACCTCGCCCACAAGGGTGACTCCGACCGCAAGGGCAAGGGGCTCGGCCCCAAGGGAGGAAGCAAGGAGGACCGCGAAGCTCAGAAGGGCGACGCGGAGAAGTACAAACCGAAAGAGATGACGTCCATGCAGAAGGGCATGGTGCAGGCGTTCAACCGATACGTCTGTTACATCATCCCGAAGAAGGGCGACGCGAACGCGGAGGAGCAGTACGTCGAGGTCAAGTACGCCCGCGCGCGCACTTACTTCGAGTCGCAGCATTGGGAGGAAGCCGCGATCGCGTTCCGCGACGTGGCCATCAACCACGCCGACAAGGACGCCGGCATCTACGCCGCTCAGCTCTACCTCGAGGCGATCAACGTCATTGGTGCCAGGCTCGATCCCCCTCGGCCCGACTGCTTCGACGACATGGGCGACGACGTGCCCGTTTTCCTCGATCTCTACTGCGGTACCGAGCAGAAGTTCGAGGACAACAAGGAGCAGTGCACGCTCCTGACGCGCATTCAGTGCGACATCAAGCGCCTGAAGGCCGAAAAAACCGTCGAGCTCGCCGACAAGGCGGCGGATGGCAATGACAACGCCAAGGCGCTCGCGACCTACAAGAAGGGTGGCGATGCGTATCTCGACTTGTGGCGGACCTACGGGGAGAAACAGCTTCTCGCCGGCGAGAAGTCGCAGTGCGGGAAGATGGACGAAATCGTCTACAACATGGCGAAGTCGTACCAGGCAGGTCGCCTCCTCGCGAAGTCGATTCAGGCCAGATTGATCCTGCTCGACAAGCGCTACGGCATGGAGGACAGCGATCTCGCCATGAAGGCCACTTACGAGATCGGTGGAAACTACCAGGCGATCGCGGTGTACGACCGCGCTGCCGACTTCTACGAACGTTACGCCAAGCAAACGAAGTACCGCGGGGAGTTCGCCGGTCAGGCCTTGAGCGATGCTGCGGTTCTCCGCCTCGGTCTCGGCCAAGAGGACGAAGCCATCGCGGCGGCGAAGAACTTCAATCAGTACTTCGGTCGCAAAGAGCCGCAGAAGACCGCGCAGATCGCGTTCGCCATCGCCGCGCACTACGGCGAGAAGAAGGAATGGAACGAGGTTCGCAAACGCCTCGCCGGCGCGATGAGGCTCATCGACACGAAGGCGGATCTCGACATTCAGGCCCAAGCCCACGCGCTTCTCGGTCTTGCCTATGTGGAGATGAAGCAGGGCCGGCTGAGTGACGGCGAGTACCGCAAGGTCGTTGCGCTCTGGAAGGACCCGAAGAAGGCGGTGGCTTCGATCGAAAAATCAGCCGATGGCAATCAGTCCGCCGCCTTACGGCGAGTCGGTCGCGCGCTCGAAGCGGTCGGCGAAGGCTTGCTCTACTTCGCGGAGAAATCGAAGAAAGCCAAGGTCGATACGCTCGTCTTCCCAGAATACAAGGGACAGAAGGACAAGGCGGGCATCACCAAGCACATCGGTACCAAGGTCAAGGATTGGTACATCAAGAAGGCCGCGGCCATCAAAGACGTGGCGACTGACTACAAGAAGATCGTGGATCTCGAGCCGGTTCCGCCGCCGCGCTGGGTCATCGCTGCAGGCTCTCGCGTGGGCGAAATGTGGGGAACGTTCGTCAAGGACTTCCGGTCCGCTCCCATCCCGAAAGCGTGGGAGAAAGACTACGAAATCCGCACGGCGTACTACGGCGCCCTGGATGACGCGTCCGAGCCGTACAAGAGGCAGGCGCGCGGCGCCTACGAGCTGTGTCTCGGCTATTCGGTCAAATACCAGTACTTCGATCAGTTCAGCCGGTCGTGCGAGGAGTGGCTCGCCGAAAACTACAAGGCCGAGTTCCACCTCATCGACGAATTCCGCGGCGCTCCGAACCGAGTCAACTCGACTCTGAAAGAAAGGCCCTACCCGGTGCAGATTGGCGGCGAACCATTCGTCATCATCACCGAAGAAAAGAAGGCCGAGCGCATCAACAAGGACGAGGAGAAGAAGAAGTGAGATACCAAGCTCGTTACTTCGGAGTTGCCGGTGTTGCGCTGCTCGTCGCTGCTTGCGGCGGCGGCGGCGGTGGCAAGGGTCCCCTCAGCCCCGACCAGATCAGCGGCAAGAAAACCAAGAGCGGCGACATGGTCGTCAAGGCTGCGGCGGAAGGCTTCGAAAAAGCCCTCAAGAAGTTCGCCGCGACCGACAAAGCTGGTGAGTGGTCCCAGAGTGACTGCACCGGAACCGCCGACACGTTCATGGCTGCGGCCAAGGAACAGAAGGACGCTACCGGGAAAGATTTCCCGGAAGCGATTTACAACGCCGGGCTGGCCTACCAGCGGTGCGGCATGGACGCGAAGGCGCTGGCGCAGTTCAACGCGGCCAAAGCCGCGGACGCGAACTTCCACCGCGCGCGTGCGCAACTCGCGCTCTATGGCTACAGCAAGGGTGGGGACCTCGATTCCACGATTCGGGATCTCGAGCAAATCATTCGGGATGCGAAGTTCCAGAACGTGGAGGCGCTCGTCAGCTTGGCGGCGCTTCAGATGGAGCGAGCGAACGACAAGTCGGATGGCGACGGTGCGAACGATCTCGAGCGCGCCAAAAAGAACATTCAGCGAGCCCTCGCGATCGACGATAGCTTCATGCCCGCGTTCAACCAGCTGTCCATCTACTACCTGGAGCTGGCGAGAAAGAAGGCCGGGTCGAGCGAAAAGGCGACCGGACGAGGCAAGAAGCGCCGGCGTAGACTCGTGGTCTCCGGTTCCAAGGGCACTGACGTCAACCGGCAGCAGCTCGATCTCGCGGCTCTCGTTGCGTCGCAAGCCATCCAGAAGAACCCGAAGTACGCGCCGATTCACAACACGGCGGGGCTGATCCAGGTCGAGCTCAAGAACTACAACGGCGCCGTCAAGAGCTTCGGCCGCGCGCGTCAGCTCGACCCGGGCTTTTTCGAGGCGCACATGAACTACGCGGCGGTCAGCCTAGGTTTCCGTGGCTTCAGTGAAGCGGAAAAGGCATACGGCGCGGCCCTCAAGCTCAAACCCGACACGTTCGAGGCGCACCTGGGCATCGCGTTGGCGATTCGAGGCCAGATCAACCCGGGCAACCAGGCGAAGATCAAGGAGGCGGGAGGCCATCTCGAAAAGGCCAAGAAGCTCGAGCCCGACCGTCCGGAGCCCTATTACAACGAGGCCATCCTCACCCAGGAGTTCAAGGCCAAGGGCGAAGAGGAGTCGGCCGTCCCCATGCTGGAGAAGGCCGCGGACATCTACGAGGACTTCGTTCGAAAGGCCGGTGGCGATTCGGCGTACGCCGAGGCGGTGAAGCGCTCGAAGGATCGTGTCCAGGACATCCGAGACACCGTTCAGTTCATCAAGGACGGCAAGCGCCTCAAGGCCGAGGAAGACGCACGGCTCAAGGCGATCTCCGAGAAGAAGAAGGCCGACGCAGCTGCCGCCGCGAAGAATCCGCCTCCGCCCCCACCGAAGTGAGGCCGCGGCCCGCGCCCCGACGCGGGAATTCTAAAAGATTGGGTCCCGAGGGATCTTTTGCGGAACCTCGATAGCCGATCGGTGTCTCATGACATGGCCCGTCGTGCACCCCATCGCGCGGCGAGCAAGCGAAATCCCGGCAGACTTCGGGAGATCGCGGTTGACTCGGCGCCTTCGGGCACAGTACAATGAGACTGTAATTCTACCGGAAAATTCCCGGGAGGCTGTAATGGTTCGTTGGAAGAAATTTGCTGCAATTGGCGCCGCGTTTGCCCTCGTTTCCATGGCTTCGACCACTGCGCTCGCGCAGGAGGAAGAAGGCGACGAAGGCTACGGCTACGAGTTCGATGATGACCCGCTGAACGCCGGTGGGTTTGGTCCGAACGACGCGACGATTCGTGTTCGTCCCAGCGCGGCTCGCACCACGCTGATTCGACCGCGAACTTCGTTCGTGCCGGAAATGTTGAAGTCGGTCGAGAACCTCTGAGCAATCGAGAGTCCTAACGAGCGAGCGGCCTCGACGAGCGGGGCCGCCCCCCTTAGGCAACGAAATCGGGAAGACGAAAGACAATGGCAAAGGCTGCTCTCACGTTTGCGCTGTACCAAGGCGAAACTTTGTTGCGTCGCGAGACCGTCGCGCAAGACATCGTCAAGGTTGGTAAGGACCCGAAGAGTCATCTTCGCGTCGAAGACGAGCAAGCATCTCGCATGCACGCCGTCATCGAGGTGGGGGGACCCGAGGACATCACCCTCATCGATCTCGGCAACGAGCCGGGCACGATGGTGAACGGCGCGCGGGTCAACAAGTGCAAGATCCACGTTGGCGATCAAATCGAGATCGGCGGCACCAAGATCCAGCTCGAGAGCGCTGAGGCTGGAGGAGCCGAAGCAGCGGCCCCTGCTCCGGCAGCAGCGGCAGCGGCGCCTCCGCCCATGCCAGCGGCCGAAGCCGCGCCGGCTCCCGCCGCGGCGGTACCGGCGGCCGAGCCTGCGCCACCCGCGCCGGCAGCCAATCCCTTTGGTGGAGATGGCGCTCCGGCTGCTGCACCCGGTGGGTCGAATCCGTTTGCCGCGGCGGCAGGCTCGAGTCCCTTCGGTGGCGGTGGGGCGGCCAGCCCGTTCGATCCCGGTGCCTTGAATCCATTCGCGCCTGGCGCTGCGGAAGCGGCGCAGCGTTCGGCGCTCGAAGTGCCCGACGACGCTCCCCCCGGCACGTACACCTACACGCTCGTCAAGAGCGGGCCCGACGTCAGCACGGACGAAGTCGAGCTACCGCACGTGCAAGCCGTCGAGGTCATGGTCATGTGGGGCACGAACGTGCTTCACGTCTCGCACCTGACGCCGCCGCGCAGCTTCTACGTTGGGGAAGAGCAAGGGAAGAACTTCGCAACGGACTTCTTCATCCCGTCGGAGAAGCTCGGTACGAGCCGAGCTCCCGTCGTTCTGGCCGACGCCTCGGGGATCGCGCTCGTGATTCCGCAGGGTGCGAAGGGCAGCATCGACATCGCCGGCCAGGGCAAGATGACGGTCGACGAGGCGCGAGCCAAAGCGCAACCCTGCGCAGAACTCAGCGGCGCCCATCAGATCCCGCTTCCCGGCGGGTCGCGTGCTCGGATCGAGGTGGGCGACTTTGTTTTCCAGATCGCTGCGGTGAACGCCGGCAAGCCAGCGAAACACGGCGTCGCCGCGGGGGTCGAGTGGGCGGTGTTCATGTACTTCGCGCTCTCGTTCCTGGCACACGCGGGCATCATCGCAGCGATGGCGTTCTTCGTGCCGCCGCTCGGGCTGACCGACGACGAAGGTGTCGACAAGGATCAGCTCTACCTCATTCAGCAGTACTTGAAGGCCGCTGCCGAGCGCGAGGAAGAGGAGAAGGAAGACGATACGGTCACGGAAGAAAACGCCGACAACAAGGAAGGCGGTACCGGGACCAGAGCCAAAGGCGAAGAAGGCTCGATGGGCAAGCAGACGAGCCGCGACACGAACAAGCGGTACGCGGTGCAAGGCCCCAAGGACAATCCCGATCCGCACATCGCGCGGCAGGCCGCACTTCGTGAAGCGATGGAGTTCGGGATGATTGGTCTGCTCAACACCGCAGCGGCCGGTGATCCCAACGCGCCGACTGCCCCGTGGGGTCGTGACACGTCGCTCGGCATGGACGACGTGAGCGCCATGGGCAACATGTGGGGCGACGAGATTGGCGACGCTTACGGCGCCGGCGGCCTTGGTCTGTCGGGTATCGGCGAAGGTGGCGGTGGTCGAGGCGAAGGCATCGGCCTGGGCAACATCGGAACCCTCGGGCACGGCGCGGGCACCGGCACGGGGCAAGGGTTTGGTTCAGGCCACGGACGCTTGGGCGGCTCGCACCGCACGAAAGCTCCGAAGGTCCGGATGGGCGCGACCCAGGTGAGCGGTCGACTGCCGCCGGAGGTCATTCAGCGCATCGTTCGTCAAAACTACGGTCGTTTCCGCATGTGCTACGAAAACGGCCTGCGCAGTAACCCGAACCTCGAAGGGCGCGTGACGGTTCGTTTCGTCATCGGTCGCGACGGTTCGGTCTCGAACGTGGGCAATGGTGGGTCCGACCTGCCGGATCCCGGAGTAATCAGCTGCGTGGTCAGTGCTTACTACGGGCTGAGCTTCCCGCAGCCTGAAGGCGGCATCGTCACGGTCGTCTACCCGATCATGTTCTCGCCTGGCTGACCGAAGCACCCTCGAAACCTCGATGCGAGCCGTGCCCCCTCTAGAGAGGGAGCGCGGCTCGAGTCGTTTAAGGCCTGCCGCGAGGCGGTGAAAACCTGAGCGAATCCGGGCTACTGGCGCCTCCTTTGCGCCTTTACTTCGGAAGCCGCGTTTGAGTATGCTCACTGCCCCCCAAGGACCCCTGATTTTTCGAGGGTCTACGGGACAATTAGCCAACTTTGGCCACCAACTTGCTCGGTGGCCCGACCCCGAAATCTCCCGCTCGTCCGGCCGCCGGGCACGCCTCGCTTCACCTACTGACTGGCAACCCAGGAACAAGTGAGTCCCGAATGAAACTCCCGTTTGTGTCGAAGCTCCGTCATGTGTTGTCCAGTGCGATCCCGTGGGCGGTTGTCGTCTCCGCGACGGTGCTGTCAACCTCGTGCAGTCGAAGCCACATCGAGGCAATCAACTTGGCCAACCAAGGCGACAGAGCTGTCGCGGTCAACGTCGAAGGCGCGATCTCGAAGTACGAGCAAGCGATGGGCCTCGACCCGACGAACCATCGCATCATCTGGAAGCTCGCCAAGGCATACGAGAAGAAGGAGGACTGGGACAAGATGGCGTCGACGCTGTCGCGTGCCGTCTCCATCGCTCCGGAGTTTGCGAACTACTGGTACAAGCGTGGCTTCGCGCTGATGCAAATCGCGAGGGACGGCAATCCCGACCAGTACACCGAAGCGAAAGAGCCGCTCAAAAAGTGCATCGAGCACGATCCGGGCTACGCCGAGTGTTACCACGAGCTCGGCGACGCTTCCTGGTGGACGGACGACGAGCAGGCAGCGATCGACAACTTCTCGAAGGCCATTCAGCACAACTCGACGATCCCGTATTTTTATCCTCCGCTCGCGGACCTCTACATCGCGCTCAAGCTCTATGATCAGGCCAAAGGGGTACTCGAAGAGGGCACCCGCATCATTCCGCCCACGGAGAAGACCAACAACGCGCTCTACGGAATGTTCACGCTCTTGGCGAACGTGAACCAGGCGCGGGACGATCTGCCCGGGATGGTCAGCACCCTGGAAAAAGCCGAAGAGGTCGCAGGGGATTCCCACCCGGAAATTCTCTTCAATCTGGGCAGCACCTACGCGGTGATGGATCCCCCCCAGAAGGAGAAGGCGATTCGCCGTCTCAAGTCCTTCTCGAAGCGGGCCTGTCGGAGCGCCAAGGCCAAAAAATACAAGGACCAGTGCGAGACCACGTCGACGCTCATTCAAAAGCTCGGCGCCTCGGTCAACTGACCAGCCATGCAAGAACTTCGAGTCAGTCGACTCTGCCTCCGCGCGGGTCGCGTTCGGAGATGCCGCGCCGCCCGTACCCAGAAACGATCATCGACATGTCCCCACTCGATCGTGAGTCGGGGTCTGCCGGACCAGCCTAGTTTCCCCGAGGAGTCATGGATCTAGAGGAGCGACTCAGTCAATCGGAACGTCACCACGACTGGTACGGCGTCGTAGAGGCTCTCGAGCAGAAGATTGCCGCGTCGGACGACGCCGCAGTCAAAGCCGAGTGTCACTTGCGCCTAGGTCGGGTGCTTCATGAGCGATTCCTTCATGGCGTCAAAGCTCTCAAGCACTTTCAAGATGCCTTCAAGCTCAACCCGGCGCTGGTGGTTGCACTAGCGGAGGCGCGAGACATCTATTGGGCGCTCGGCAAGCTCAACATGGTGCAGAAGCTCATCGAGCTTCAGTTGAAGAACACCCAAGACTCGGCGCAATCGAGCGCGCTGTTGAAGCAACTCGGCCACGTGCGCTGCGATCGCGGTGACTACGACGGTGCCATCGAGTCGTACGCGAAGGCGCTCCAGAGCTCCGACGGGCAGCCGGGGGATCTCGGGCAGCTGCTCGAGGACGTCCAAGTCTCCGAGGAGCAATGGCAAGAGCGGATCGGCGAGTGCCTACGCGCGGCCCACGAGGCGACTGACGCGGACGGCCGCGCGGCGTCGTTCTTGCGCGCCGCGCGCATCGCGAGGCGATTCGCTCCCGACGAGGTCGAAGGGATTCTCGCGCAGGCCTATGGCGCATCGCCGGAGAGCGAAGAAACCGCGGCGCTGTATGAAGGAATCCTCGCGGAGACCGACCGCGCCGACGCCATTCTCGCCGCGCAGAAGGGTGTGCTCGACAGCTCTCCCGACGATGCGAGCAAGGCTCGCGTGGCGTTCCGATTCGGGGCACGGTGGGCGATGCGCCATCAGAACCCCGAGTTCGGCGCTCAAATGCTCGAGCAGGCGTTGTCCTTCGACCCGAGCAACGAGACCGCGTTCACGTTCCTGCGTGAGGTCTACGGGAAGGGCGGCGACTGGGACAAGGTCATCGAGCTCGCCGACCAGCTTTCACAGACGTCCACCACCGGCGACTCGTCGGCATTTTTCATGGCGAACGCCGGTCTCGTCGCATGGCGCGAACTAGGCGACATGATCAAGGCGCGGGGCTATTTCGAGCGGCTTGGCCAGATCGCTCCAGAGCATCCGTCGCTCAAGGCGTTCGAAGCGCAGATCGGCGAGCAAATTACCCCCGAGCCGGCAGAAGCTGTCGCGGCATCCGAAGCGCCGGCGGAAGCCGCGCCCGCCGAGGAGGCCGAACCCGAACGCGCGGCCAGCGAGGCGCCCGCCGAGGCCGCGCCCTCGGATCCCCCGCCAGCGTCGGAGGCGCCGCCAGCGTCGGAAGCACCTGCAGCGTCGGAAGCACCTGCAGCGTCCGCAGCACCACCGGCGTCAGATGGTCCGCAGGACGACGCCCAAGTCGCTGAGTTGTTGGAGAAGCTGGAAAAGGTCGAAAAGCGTCCACACGAGTACGTCAAGACGTTGATCGCGTTGGGCGACGCTTTGCGAGAGCCTGCGGAAAAGCTCGAGCGGTATCTTGCCGCGGCGGACTTGTACGTCAACAAGTTCTCGAACCAGGCCGAAGCCGTGAAGACCTACGAGAAGGTCCTCGCGGTCGATCCGCAAGAAGCGAGCGCGGTCGAATACCTCCGCGCGATGTACGAGAAGCGTCGCGATTGGGAGAAGCTCATCGGCCTTCGCCAGCGCGAAGCCGAAACGCTCGAAGCCGGTCCCGAACGGGTCGAGGTCTACAAGGAGATCGCGCAGCTCGCGACCGAACGCGTCAAGAAGCCTGACGTTTGCATCGAGCTCTGGGCCGTCGTTCTCGAAAACGATCCGCAGGATCCGGACGCGCTCGCCGCACTTGCTCAGCTCTACGAGCGGGCTCGCGACTACGAGAAGCTCGCGGACGTGCTCGAAAAGCTCGCCGAGTTCACCTACGAAGAGGGCGAGAAGGTCAAGCTCCTCACCAAGCTCGGTCAGGTCGCCGGCGACCGACTCAAGGACGACGAACGGGCGGTCGAAGCGTATCGCACGCTCTTGACGTTGCAGCCGGACGACAAGCGAGCGCAAGAGCAGCTCAAAAAGCGCTACGTCTCGCTCGGTCGGTGGGACGATCTCGAGACGTTCTACGCGGAGAGCGGCAAATGGGACGAATTCATTCGTTTGCTCGAGAGCAACGAGTCGCGTGCCAAGGACCCGGCTCAGAGCATCAAGATGCTCATGAAGGTCGCCGAGCTTTGGATGACCCAGAAGGGCAAGCCGGACCGGGCGGCCCGCGCCTACGAGAAGATCCTCAAAGCAGACGAGAACAATCTCGAAGCTGCCGAGTCGCTCATTCCGATTTACCAGTCGTCGAACAACCCCAAGGGTCTCGCCGGCGCGATCGAGGTGAAGCTCCAGCACGTCGAGGACGCCGACGAGCGCATGACGCTGCTCCGCGAGGCCGCGGGTCTCTACGAGGAGCGGTTGCGCGATCCGAGCAGTGCGTTCGATCGGTACTTGGCTGCGCTCCGCATTTCGCCGAGCGACGAGCAATCACAGACCGACGTCGAGCGGGCAGCGCAGACCACCAAACGGTGGGACGACCTGATCACAGCGTATCGCGAAGTGGTTCGGGAGACGGAGGACGGTGGCGATGCCATGCTCGCCAACTCCCTCAGGCTCCGACTCGGCCGCGTGCTCGTCGAAGAGGTCGAGCGCATCGACGATGCGCTGGTGGAGTACCGCGCCGTCTACGAAAGCGAGCCTGAGAACGGCGTCGCGCTCGAAGCGCTCGAAAAACTCTATCGCCAGACCGAGCGATGGAAGGACCTGCTCGACGTCTACAGCAAGAAGCGCGAGCTCGCGGACGAGCCCGAGGAGCGCAAGCAGATCCTCTACGAAATCGCGAAGCTCTACGAGGAGCAGAGTGGCGAGGCCGCGAGCGCCATCGAGACTTACAACGCGGTTCTCGAGGACGACCCCGCCGACACCGTCGCGCTGCGCGCGCTCGATCGTCTCTACCAACAGACCGAAGAGTGGGAGCCCTACGGCGACGTCCTGCGGCGGCGGATCGAACTCGACGTCACCGAGGAAGAGCTGGTCGACCTCAAGTTCCGGCTGGCACAGACGCAGCAGCAGCATCTGTCGGACGCGGCTTCTGCGCTCGAGAACTACCGAGAGATCCTCTTCTTGAATCAGGATCACGAAGGCGCCCGGGCGGCCTTGGAAGGCCTCTTGGCGCACGACGAGCTCAAAGGCGAGGCCGCGGCGATTCTCGAAAGCATCTACGAAGCGCGCGAGGATTGGGAGAAGCTGCTCGGCGCGCTCGAGATCCTGGTGACGACTGCCGAGGATACCGAGCGTAGCGTCGAGATCCTCCGCAAGATCGCAAGCACTGCTGCGGGCTGTCTCGGGGACACGACGCGCGCGTTTCAAGCGTCTGCACGAGCTGTCAAGGAAGACCCCGCCAACCCGGAGTCCCGTCAAGAGCTCGAGACGTTCGCCGAAAACGCCAACGCTTGGGACAGCCTCATCCAGATCTACAACGAGGTCGCGGAGGGGTTGGACGACCCGGCGCTTGCGCGCGAGTACTTGCTCCGTCTCGCGTCAATCGAAGAGCGACTCGGCAAGGTCGACGAAGCGGCGCAGAGCTACGCGAAGTTGCTCGAGCTGGATCCGAGCGACATGGATGCTCTGGCCGCGATGGACGCGCTTTATCGTGGCAATGAACGGTGGGAGGACCTCATCGGCGTTTTCCGCAAGCGAATCGAGCTCACCGCGGACAGCGGTGAGGGCGAGTCGCTCTACGCGCAAATGGCTGCCGTGTACGAAGAGCGACTCGGCAAGCCCGACGAGGCGATCGCCGCGTACAAGGAAGTGCTCGCGCTCGACCCGGCGAGCCAAGTGGCGCTCCAAGCACTCGACGGATTGTTCACTCGCCAGCAGATGTGGAACGACCTGGCGGAGAACCTCGAGACACAGCTCGGTCTTGCTGAAAGCGACGACGCACAACTGCAGCTCATGCTCCGGCTCGCGGCGTTGCGTGAGGGTCAGATGAGTCAGGTCGACTCCGCGATAGAGGGCTATCGCGAGGTTCTCGATCGCGATTCGGCCAACGAAGCCGCGCTGGGCGCCCTCGAGCGCCTCGGTCAAGACGAGAACCACGAGCTAGCGATCGCGGAAATCCTCGAGCCGCTCTACCGGCAGCAAGGGGACTTTCAGAAGCTCATCGGCGTGCACGAAGTCCAAGTGCGTCGCGCCGAGGACATGAGTCGCAAAGTGGAGCTTTTGCATCAGATCTCCGAGCTGCACGAGGATGCGGGTGGTGACGCGAACGCCGCGTTCGACACCTTTGCGCGTGCCCTCGCCGAAGATCCGTCGAGCGAGTCGACTCAAGAAGGACTCGACCGGCTCGCGCGCGCTACCGGCCGGTTCCAGGACTTGGCGGGCGTCTTCCAGCAGCTGGCCAGCCAGCAAGAAGAACCCGATCTCGGTAGCCAGCTCTACACGTTCGCGGCGCGCATCTACCAAAACGACGTTGGGGATGTGGATCAGTCGATCGAGCTGTACCGGAAGGTCCTGAGCATCGACCCGATGAACTTGAACGCCGCCGAGTCGCTACAGGGCCTGTTCCAGGCCTCGGAGCGTTTTGCGGACATGGCGCTGATCCTCCAGCGCAAAGCCGAGATTCTCGACGATGTCGACGAGCAGAAAGAGGCGCTCTATCAGGCGGCGAACCTCGAGGAGGAGTTTCTCGAGCGCAAAGAGAACGCCATCGGCGTCTATCAGAAGATCCTCGAGCTCGATCCCGAAGACCTGAGGAGTATCGATGCCCTCATCAATCTCTACCTCGGTCTGTCGCGGTGGGAGGAGCTGCTCGGCGTCTACAACAAGAAGGCCGACCTCGTTTACGACACCGAAGAGAAGAAGCTCATCTTTTATCAGGTGGGTGCGGTCTACGAGCGCGAGCTGCAAGACGTCAATCGAGCAATCGATACCTACCAGAAGGTGCTCGAGCTCGACCCGGACGACCTGACGGCCCTCGGCCGCCTCGACGTGCTCTACCAAGCGGCGGAGAATTGGCACGAGCTGCTCAGCATTCTTCAGCACGAGGCGGAGCTGACCGCGGATCCCGCCGAGGCCATCAGCTACCAGTACCGAATTGCGCTTCAGTACGAGAAACACCTCGACGACGTGACTCGTGCCGTCGAGCTTTATCGCGACATTCTCGGCGTCCAGCCGGACCACGCTCCGACTCTGCAGTCGCTCGAAGGCATCAAAGAGGGGGAAGGTGAACCCCTCGCCGCCGCCGGCGTGCTCGAGCCCGTCTACGACGCGATGGGCGAATGGGAGCGGCTCATCAGCTGCTTGGAAGTCCAAGTTCGCTTCGCCGACGATCCGTACACGAAGGTGGACCTCTTGCACCGCATCGCGCGGCTGTACGAAGACAGCCTGGGCAACCACGCATCGGCATTTCAGACTTACGCCCGGGCCGTTCAGGTCGACAACCAAAACGAGGAGTCCCTCACGTCGCTCGAACGGCTCGCCATGGGCATCGAGCAGTGGCCGGCGGTCGCCGGGCTCTACGACCAAGAGCTCGACAAGCTGGCGGAGGAGCCGGAACGACTCGTCGAGCTCGGGCTTCGCGTCGCGCAGATTTACGAGGTTCAGCTCGAGGACATCGACAACGCCGTTTCGCGGTATCGCCGAGTGATCGAGGCGGATCCCGAGAATCAGAACGCCGTCCGTTCGCTCGACCGTTTGTTCACCCAAGCCGAGCGATGGGCGGATCTCGCGGACGTGCTCGCCAAAGAATCCGAGATCGGCCAGAGCCCGGAGGAGATCCTCGAGTTCAAGTATCGCTTGGGACAGGTCCAGCAGGTTCGCCTCGGCGATTTGGATCAAGCGATAGACGCCTATCGCGAGGTCATCAACGCGGCTCCGGAGCACCTGGAGACTCTGCAGGCCCTCGAAGGACTGTTCGAACAGGGGACCAAACAGCTCGAGATCGCCGAGATCCTCGACCCGCTCTACCAGTCGGCCGGCGAGTGGGAAAAGCTCATCAAGGTTCACGAGGCGCAGCTGGCCCACACCCAGGAGCCGGACGAGCGCATGGCGATGTACTACCGGATCGCCGAAGACGCCGAGGAGCGGCTGATGGATCCGGCGCACGCCTTCGGTGTGTATGTGCGCGCCATCAAAGAGCGGGCACTCGACGAGCGAGTCGGGGAAGAGATCGAACGTCTCGCCGCGATGATCGACGGCGGTTGGGAGCAGCTGGCCAACGCCTATGCCGACGTTCTCAGCGTCGAGGGAGTCGATGCGTCGACGCAATCCCTCGTCGGCAAGCGGTTGGCTCGCGCGTTCGAGGAGGAGCTCGCGGACATCGCCAAAGCCGAGGAGACATATCGATACGTGCTGACGGTCTCCGAGCGCGATCAGGAGGCGCTGGCGAATCTCGACCGAATCTACACCTCGCTCGAGCAGTGGCCCGAGCTTGCTGGAGTTCTCGAGCAGCGCGCCGCGACCGCCGAAGAGGAGCACGACAAGATCGAGCTCTACAGCCGCCTCGGGCAGGTCTACGAAGAGCAGCTCAGCCAGCCCGACGACGCCATCCGCGCGTACCGAAAGATCTTCGACGAGCTCGAGCCGACGAACGAAGAGTCGATCGACGCCCTGGCGAGAATCTACGAGCAGAAGGAAGCGTGGGTCGAGCTCGAAGGCGTCTACAACCGGCAGCTCGAAAACGCCGTTGGAGACGTCGAAGAGGCCGAGATCCGTGCGGGTTTGGCGCATCTTGCGGCGGAACGGCTTGGCAAGGTCGAAGACGCGATCGAGGGCTGGAAGCGAGTGCTCGACCTGCGCGGAGAAGATCCGGAATCGCTCGGCGCGTTGGCGCGACTCTATGAGTCGCAGAGTCAGTGGGCAGAGCTCAGTGACGTGCTCGAACGGCAGTTCGACATCGCGGACACCGACGAAGAGCGCGTCAACGTTCTCATGTGGCGTGCGCGGTTGTTCACGGATCCGCTCGGCCGAGACGACGAGGCCCTCGAGACATGGCAGCGGGTTCTCGACATCGACTACAGCAACGTCGCTGCGCTCCGCGCCATCGCCGAAATTTGGCGCAAGCGTGAGGACGCAACCGAGTTGGTGACGGCGCTACATTCGATGATCGATCGCGCCGCGGCTCTGCTCGAGCCCGAGGAGCTGACCGGCGTCTACCGCGAGCTCGGCAAGACCTATGGCGAGAAGCTCGAGCAGCAGTTCGAGTCGAGCGAAGCTTGGCGCAATCTTCTCGAGGTCGACCCTGGAGACTTCGAAGCCATCAACGAGCTCGAGAAGATCTACCGCGCGGACGAGCGGTGGCCAGACGTCGTCGGCGTCAAGATGCAGCGTGCGGACGCGCTCGAAGAGCCCGAAGAGAAGGTTCGTGAGCTGCTCGAAGTCACGGAGATCTGGAAAAAAGAGGTCGACGACTACGATCAAGCGACGCCCGCCTTCGAGAAGATCCTCACCGTCGACCCCACGCACCAGGAGGCGTTCGAGGCGCTCGAACGCCTACACACCGCCGGCGAGCGCTGGGAGCCGCTCATCGAGCTGTACCTCAATCGGCTCGAGACCCGAGAGACGCCGCAAGAGCAGAACGACCTGCTGCGCCGCATTGCGACGGTGTTCGAAGAGAAGCTGGGTGACCAGAACCAAGCGTTCGACGCCCTCGTCAACGGTTTCGCCGAGGACTATCACGACGACGAGACCGTCAAGTATCTCGAGAAGATGGCGCAAGCCACAGGTCGATGGGGCGAGCTCATCAACACGGCGAACGCCTGGCTGCAGGAACAGACCGAAGAACAGCAGAAGATCGCGCTCTGTCTGCGGCTCGGCAAATGGTACGGCGAAGACCTCGGTCACCCCGAGTACGCGCAGCCCTACTACGCGCAGATCATGCAGCTCGACCCGAACAACGTTCAGGTCCTGCGGCAGATGGCCAACATCCATCGCATGGGTGGCCAATGGCAGAAGATGGGCGAGATGCTCACCCGTGCGCTCGACGTCGCGGTCGCCAACGAGGACCGCAAGGCGATCCTCTGTGACCTCGGTGAGCTTCTGGAGAAGAACATGGGGCAGCTCGACCAGGGCATCACGTTCTACAAGCGTGCCCTCGAGGTCGATTCGCTCTGTCTCCCCGCGCTCGACGCGCTCGAACGCATTTACGACGAACGCGGCAACCATCAGGACCTCACCGAGATCCTGACGAGCAAAATTCAGGCGCTCCAAGACGAAGAGCAGGTGGCGGCGCACAAGCTACGCCTTGGCGGCCTCTACGAAACTTCGCTCGGTGATTTCGAGCGTGCCGGCGGGCAATATCGCGAGGTCCTCGAAATCGACGGGGGCAACCTCATGGCGATGCGCGGGCTGGAGCGCATCTACGAATCCACGCAGAACTGGGCGGATCTCGTCACGGTTCTCGAGCGGCAGCTCGACGTCGTCGAAACCGAGCGAGAGCGCGTCGACGTGCTGCTCAAGCTCGCCGGCATCCAGGAGGAGCAGTTCCTCAAAGCCGACATCGCCGCGCAACGGCTCGAGCAGGCGCTCGAGATAGACCCAGGTGAGGGGCGTGCCTACGAAGCGCTCGAGCGCTGTTACAAGCGACTCAAGCAGTGGCTCGATCTCATCAACACCTACGAACGGCACATTTCGGAGGCTGCAGAGCACGAGACCAAGATCGAGCTCTATCGAGAGATCGCCGAGACCTACCGGGACGAAGTCGGCGACGTCGATCAAGCCATCGATGGCTATCAGAACATCGTCGACCTCGACGAAGCCAACATTCCCGCCCTCGAAGAGCTGGGCAAGCTCTACGAAAAGCAGGACGACGCGGCTCGGGCGATCGAGGCGATGACGCGGGTCGCGGATCTGACCACCGACGGCACTCAGCGCGTCGAGATGTACTACCGCATCGGCAAATCTCTCGACGAGAAGCTCGGTGATCGCATGCAGGCGCAGGAGCGGTTCGAGATGGCCCTGGATCTCGACCCGGCGCACCTGCCTTCACTCGCCGCGCTGCGCATCATCGCGGTCGATGAAGCGGACTGGGATCGCGCCGCGCGGTACCTCGATCAAGAGCAGATGAACACTGAGGGCGCGCGCCAGCGCGCCAAGCTGCTCGTGGATCTCGGCAAGCTTCGCGACGAGATGCTCGGTGAGCACGAGCTCGCCATCGAAGCGTACGAGCTGGCGCTGCAGAGCGACGAAGACTGCGAAGAGGCTGCGTTGCCGCTGGTGGAGGAGTACATCAAGGGCGAGCAGTGGGAGAAGGCGGAGAATCTCGCCGAGCTCCTCGTGCGCAAGAGCAAGAACCGCGAGCGCCAGGAGCAGCACATGCTGCACAACTTGGCCGGTAAAGTTTATTCGGCGCTGAACAAGGACGAGCGTGCGCTGAAGATGTATCAGACCGCGCACCAGCTCGATCTCACCGACCAGGAGACGATTCGAGGCATCGCCGATGTTTCGTTTCGGCTCAAAGATTGGCCGAGCGCGCTCACCAACTACCAGAAGGTGCTCACGGCGCTCGGTGAAGAGGAAGTCGACGAGCGCGTCGAGGTCTACTACCGGTTAGGCTGCATCAAGGGCGAGCAGAACCAGGCGAAGCAGGCCATCAACAACTTCGAAAAGGCGTT
>JAJDAH010000094.1 GCA_029261965.1 Polyangiaceae bacterium | reverse complement strand
GGTGCGCGTGCTGAGGCGGACGGATGATCGAATCAGGGACTTTGCGTTGGGGGTGGTGGGGAACTATCTCGTCGCGGCAAGCAACGAGCCCGCCCTGTTGCTTGCGGGCCCCTACGTGGCCCGCAACCTCCCAAAGAAACCGGTGCCGAAAGTACCGGTCGTTTTGTTGGCGTATCAGCAAGCCCTGTCCGGGTCAATCCCCGACTTCTTCAAGGCGGCTTGGAGCGCCTACAAAGAGCGCCTCGAAAAGTCGGATCGCGACAACCGGTTGCGCCACGGCGGTCGCGCACCGGACTTCGGCGATCCCCTGGTCGCGATCGAGAGCATGGGCGGAGCTGTGGACTCTTTCGTGTCCATCCTCGCCGAGTCCAAAGAGATTCGTGTCGTTGCGGAACCGCTCGGGCACCGATTGCAGGCGCACGCCGAGCTCACGCCAGCGGGACCCGGCGCGGCGAAAGACTTGGTCGACTCGATGACCGTCGGGGACCTCCGACCTCTCTTGGAGTTACCTCGTAGTTCGTCGCTCGCGGTGCTCACGCGAAGCACGAAAAAGGAACGGTTGGCGTCGGCAGAGAGTGCCGGGAAGGGTTTGTCTCGACTCTTCTCCGATCGCCTCGCGGGCGCCGATCGAAAAGCATCGGCGGACGCGCTCGCGGCGCTTGCCGAAGCCCGCGGCGACTACTTGCTCTACGCGCTCGTCGACGATCCGCCCATGGCGCTCGTCACTGGGCCCGCCGTGGACGAAAAAAAGCTCGACCAGGGCATCGACGGCTTGATCGGCCTGTTGAACTCACGTGCGTTTGCCGAGCCCCTTCGCCAGTTTCTCGGGAAGGTGAAAACTCGAAGGTCGAAGGCGTCGGTAAAGGGAGTCGATTCGTCAGTGCGAAAAGTGGACGTCGAGCTCGAACCCTCCGCCTTGCGGCTCGGCCTTCCGGGCGCTCGTCCAGGGCTTCGGATAGAGCTCTCGTTCGAGATCCTATGGACGGTGAAGGAGGGTCTGTTCGCTCTAGCCGCCGCTGCCGAAGCCGAAGCCGCGCTCGCCGAGGTCATGAACGGAACCTCGACGGGGCTCTCGAAGAGCGTATTCTTCAGCGATGCGGTGCATCGAGCCGGCTCGGAGGCGACGTTCGCGCTGGTGATGCGCCCGGGCGAACTCGGTATGGGCGACGGGAGCGCTGGTGCGAGCCCGCTCATTCTGAGCTTGGGCAGGAAAGGGGGGAAAGGCGTCGTGCACTTCGATGCGGACGGCGAGGCGCTCCGGGCCGTCTTCAGCGAACTCGGCGAACCCTGAAAAGTCAGCGGGGCCTGCCCCCCAACTCAGTCTGATAGACTCGAGTCAACGATGTCGCACGGTGCCTTCGCTCTTGTTCGCACGTCCACTGTAGTTCTCGCGTTGGGCGTGGTGGTGTTCATGGCGGGTGCCGGTTGTCTCGGCCGCACCGGGGTCACCGACGGGCGTCGAGGTGGTGCGGAAGGGGGCACCTCGGGAGATGCAGGCGGCTTCATGACCGGTGGCGGTCCGGGGGTCGGTGGCGGATTCGGTACGGGGGGTGGTCCCGGAGTCGGCGCAGGCCCCGGGGTCGGCGGAGGCCCCGCTGTGGGCGGCGGTCCCGGAGTCGGCGGAGGCCCCGCCGTCGGTGGAGGGCCAGGTGTGGGCGGCGGTCCCGGCACGGGTGGCGGCCCTCCGGAATGCGGCGACTGCCCCGGGTGCTGCGATGCGCTCGGGGGTTGCCGGCCTGGCACCGATATCAACGCTTGCGGGTTCGATGCCGTTCCTTGCCTCGATTGCGGCTCGATCGGTTTCGATTGCGTTTCCGGTCAGTGTGAGGGGCAGGCCCCCGAATGCGGTCCGAGCACCTGCGGGGGCTGTTGTGACTCCCAGGGTCGTTGCCGATTCGGTTCGGAGTCCGATGCGTGCGGAGTCGCTGGAGCGAACTGCGTCAATTGTGGGGCAGTGTCTCGAGGCTGCGTTGCGGGGCGCTGTGAGGGCGCGCCGCCGCCGACGTGTGGTCCCGGCAACTGCGGCGGCTGCTGCAATACGCTCGGTCAATGCGTGCCAGGGAGCTCGGACGGTGCCTGCGGCGCCAACGGGCAGAGTTGCGAGAGGTGTACCCAGGGCCGCGTCTGCAACCAGCCTGGGAACTTTTGCGCTTTCTTCCCGACCTGTGGGCTCACGACGTGCCCCAGCGGGTGCTGCGATTCGGACGGCAATTGCCGGAGCGGTAACGTGAACGCGGCCTGTGGAGACAACGGTCAGCAGTGCGAGAACTGTTTGGTCCAGGGGCAACAATGCTCGGCTCAGGGTTTTTGCATCGACGGTCCCCACTGCGGTCCCGACAACTGTGCTGGCTGCTGCACCCCCACCGGACAATGTCAGAACGGCTTGGCTTCGAGCGAGTGTGGCTCGTTTGGCAACGTCTGTGACAACTGCGCGGCGAAGGGCGAGACGTGCCAGGGCGGGGTTTGCTCCTCGGGCGAAACGTGTCCGGCGGCCTATCCCGGGTGCAACCCGGACGCACGCACCGCGCCTCCATTCACTTCGTCCGCCTGCACTCTTCAGAACCTCGAGACGGTCCGAGAAGCATGCGACGGGATCGACGCGCCCGAAGGCTGCAGCGAGGCCATCGGCGACATTCGCTTCGACAATCCGCAGTGCTTCGATTGTCTGATTCAGTTCACCAACGAGCAAGCGCTGACGAAGTGTGCGGTTCCGTTTCTGTCGCCGCAGTGCAACCACGACCTCACGTGCGCTGTCGAGTGCTCGAATCGGTCGTGCAGCTCGTGCCCCAACAATGCCGCCGAAGAAGCGTGCGGCGACCAAGTGTTCGAGTCCGGCGGGCAGTGTCGGGAGTGGGTAAACGGGGCATTCTGTCTCGACGCGGTTCAGCAAGGGCCAGCCGCGTTCTGCCGGTTCCGCCAGTACAACAACATCGGCGCGTGGCTTTTCGCCGTCGGTGATTTCTACTGTGGCGGCTGAGCTCGGAACCGAGTAACCCGAAGCCCGGATGGCGATCAGAGGCTACGACGAAGCGGTCCTCGTCACTGGTTTTCCCACGTTTCGCGGACGCCAGATGGTCGCGCATCTGCTCGAAGCGCAGCCGAAGTCGCTCATTTACGTCGTCGTCAAGTCACAATTCGTCGAGCACGCCAAAGAGTCGCTCGGAGAGCTGGACGAGTCGGATAGGTCCCGGGTGGTCGCCATCGAGGGTGACGCCGCCGCGATGGACCTGGGGCTCAGCGGCAAGGAATATCGCGAGCTCGCGTCGAAGGTCAATCGCATCCACCACGTCGCTCAGGTCACCTATCCCGCGGCGCCCCGCGAGCTCGCCGAGACCGTCAACATCGGCGCGACCAAGGAGATCATCGAGCTGGGGCGGATGTGCGAGCACCTCGAGGCGATCGTGATGCATTCGAGCTCCACCGTGAGCGGTAATCGTGTCGGGCTCGTGCTCGAGAGCGAGCTCAGCGCCGGACAGTCGTTTCGCACGCCCGTCGAGGAGACGATGGCACGCGCCGAACGGTTGGCACGGTCCGCGATGGACGACTTGCCGATCGTCGTCTTGCGACCGTCGCAAATCGTGGGAGATTCGCGCAACGGCGAGGTCGACCGTTTCGATGGGCCTTACCTGCTCATTTTGCTCATCGTGAACTCGCCACAGGACTTCCCGGTGCTCTTGCCGACCAAGGGCGATGCCCCGATGCACATGGTCCCCATCGACTATGTGGTGCAAGTCGCGCGGCACATTGGTCGTGAGAAGAGCGCAATTGGACGCACGTTTCACATCGCAGATCCGACGCCCCTCAGTGTGAGAAGAGTGTTCGAGCTAGTCGCCCGGTCGGGTGGGAAGCGACTGCCGACGGGCTTCATTCCGTCGAACATCACTCGGGCGCTCTTGAGGACGCCGGGCATCAACATGGTGGCCAAGAGTCCGCGTGCCTTCGTCGATCTCATCGCGACGCCCGTGCGGTACGACACGCGAAACACCGAGGCCATTCTCCGTGGATCGGGCATCACGTGTCCGCCGTTCGAATCCTATGTGGACCAGATTGTGACCTACGTGAAGCAGCGAGTGCGCGAGGAGCGCACGGCTGCCGAAGATCACGCGGCCGAGATCGAGGACCCGCTGCTCTAGCGCCAGCCATGCGTCTGAACGTCGAGAACGCGCAACGCATCGGCAGCGCGATGGTGGCGGCCGGTGCCGCGATCATCGTCGTGACGTGTGCCGGGAGCCGTCAACCCGGCCAGCCTGTGACCGCGCCCTCGACCGAGCCGGCGCCGCGTCCGAAGCCGCCCGCGCCGGCGGAATCGACCGGCCTGCGCGCCAAGCGGACCGATGCCGCCGCCCCGGCAAGCAAGCCTTTTCGGCTCGCTCGCCTCTTCGAAAATCTCGCCGATCTCGAGAGCGGCGCGCGCGGAGACCACGTGCGTGTTCTCTGGCTCGGTGATTCGCACACACATGCAGATTTTTGGACCCACGCTGCTCGGATCGCGCTGCAGGAACGGTTCGGAAATGGTGGGCCAGGATTCTTCTTGCTGGGCATGCGGACCTACCGCCACTCGGGATTCCTCTTGACCGTCGAAGGAGCCTGGAACCTGCAGCCCGCGCAACCTTCACAGACGCGGCGGGAAAGCGACGGGGTGTTCGGCCTCGGAGGGATCCGCACGGTGGCTCGCTCATCCGCGCGCATTCACGTGACCCTCCGTGACGGCATCGCCTCGGGCCCTCTCCGGTGGGAGATCGCCTACCGGCTCGACGAACCTGGCGACGCCTTCTCTCTCAAGACCACCGGTCAGGAAAAATCGCTCGTCCAGGTCGAGGGGGCCGTCGACGGCGGCGGTGGCATCCAGCATGTGCGCAAGGTGACCGACGCGAAAGGAGCACTCGTGCTCACCGGTGCGCGTGGTACACCGCAGATACTTGGAGCGGTGGCGGAGACGAGCAAGCCGGGCGTCGTACTCGACACGGTCGGCATAAACGGCGCTCGCATCGGCACGCCGTTGGCGTGGGATCCGGCCACTTGGATCGCGGAGGTCAAGCGTCGCGCCCCGTCGCTGGTGGTCATCGCTTTCGGTACCAACGAGGCCGGGGACGCGACCGCCGTCGAGAAGTATCCACCGCAATTTCGTCGGGTCCTCGACCGAGTGCGGGCAGCTTCACCCAAAGTGGCGTGCCTCATGGTGGGACCTACCGACCGCGCCGACCCACAATGGAACACGCTGCCCAGGTTGCTCGAGATAGAGGCCATGCAGCGGGAGACGTCTGCCGATCTGGGCTGCGAATACTTCAGCGTCTTCGAGGCCATGGGTGGTCGAGAAGGCATCAAGCGATGGGCGCAGAAGGAGCCGCCGCTCGCACACGGCGATCGCGTTCACCTCACGCCGAAGGGCTACACGGTGCTGGGCCGACAGATTGCCCGGCGCATCATCGATGGGTACGACGCCTGGCGTGCGCAAAAGAAAGAATGACGATCACGGCGTGCCGATACGCTTCTGGTAGTCGTTGAAACCAGAGACGAGGGCCTGAAAAACCCATCGCGCCAGCACCTCCGAGCCGGAGCCCGTCGGATGGGTCAGGTCGGCTTGCCCCAGTCCGCGCTCGACCCACGTGGCCATCGAGCCGCCACCCCCCATCGCCTCGTAGGTGTTCCAGAAGGCGCAGCCCACCTTCGCGGATGCCTTTTTTTGCTCGGCCACGATCGCCGGAATGACGTGCATCGTCACCAGGGCAGCCCCTTTCTTCTCCGCGCGATCCATGGCCGAGAGCACGAGGCAACCGGCTTCGGGCAAGGCGCGGCGTCCCTGCTCGAGAATGTCCACCATGGTCTTGTAGTAGTCATCCATGGGGTAAGCGAAGCCGTCGCCGCTTTCATTGGCACCGAACTGGTAGACGAGCAGGTTGGGTTTTCGCCAAGCAAGCTGCTCCGCCCAATGCTCGTCGTCCTGCTTGTCCAGGAACCTGACCCGCGCGCCCTGGATACCAATCGCATCATAGACCACGCCGGGGCCGTCGCGCTCGAGCACGACCCCGAAACCGCGTGAATATCCTTTCACCGTGACGAGCTCGAGCTCGTGCTCACCGTCGGGAACGCGGATTTCGCGGTACTTGACCACCTTCGTGGGGCCACTGGTGTCGAGCTCTGCGTGGTTCTTGCCGTCGAGATTGATCTTCAACAGTCCGCCGTCCGGCTGTTCGACGTAGGCGATGACGAACTTCGAAACGTACTTGCCGTACTTGCCGGTCTTCGACGTTCCAAAACGTGCACGCGACCCCGGCGGTGCTCGGAAAGAAACACCGCCGAGCCCGTACAGCCCGTCCGGCGTGAGCGGGCCCACGATGCGGCTGACGAGCCAACCCTTGGACGCGAAACGATAGACGTCGTTGTGAAAGTAGGCGGGCCAGGCGTTGGCGAGCAGCATGAATCCGTGCCCGGCATCTCCGAACTCGCGTTGAAACTTCCTACGCAGCGTCCCGGAGACGTAGTCGCTGGTCACGATGGAGTCACCGAAGTGCACGATGCGAGTGATCGCACCGGGTTGCTTCCTGGCGGTGTGTGCCAACGCTTCGTAGAACCCGTCGAGCGCTTTGCCACTCGCGTCTTCGATAGGCACGGGAGGTTTTTCGATGTCGATGGGAGGTGGCGGCGCGCCGCGTTTCTTTGCGATGGGCCCGCGCGCCTGCGACGGCATTTTGACGTTCTCCGGCTGCGCGAGATGGGCTTGGGAGGTGGATTCCATCTCGAGGGCAGCCTCTCCGACCTCTAGCTTCGGCGGAGCGACTCCGCGCGGCGCCGCCGCTGGAGCGGCCGGTAGCTCGAAGAATCGAAACCGTTCGAGCCCCGGAACGAAGTGCGTGAGTGTGCCAGCGCCGAGTAGCGTCAGGATGGCGATGACGGGTTTCGAGAACAACGCGGCGCGCGGGCTGAGGGCGACGGCGCCTCGGACCCGAACCCCCGTGGCTTCGTCAGAGCCTCCGGTGGTGGTCACTGGAAGGGGTTGTCGCGCACGATCGTTCCTCCGCCTTTCCCAGGCTTCGGAACTGCGGCGGGTTTGTTCTGCACCGGCTTGAGCCGCGGCTGGCGCGCCGCCGGCAGATCCTCGATGTCGACACCTTCAGCGTCGATTTCGAGAAGCTTGTCATTGGCGAGCTTGCGGCGCCCCGAGTCCACAGTCGTGGTCTTGGCCACCAACGAAAGCAGTCGGCGCTTCTCCCCGACGTCCTCCGTGTTGTCGGCCATGGCCAACGCATTGTCGGCCCAGCGCCCCTCGATGTCTCTGAACTCTTGTGACTTGCGGGCGTTGCTGTCTTCCGGAAGCTCCGTGGTCACCTTGCGGTGAGCGGCGTCGAAATCGCCTTTGCCGACCAATTCCTTGGCTTCGGCGAGCACACGCGTGGCTTTGTCCGACTGTGCCGCAGCAATGATTTCGTCGCTCGCTCCGGACGAACGTCCGCCGAGAGTCACCATGCCCAAGAGCACGAGCAAACCGAGGGCGAGCACCCCCCCGACCACCTTGATTGGTAGCGGGATGCCGTCGGCGGTCGGCGCGCGGCCGCCCCCCCCGACTTGTTCCGCCGCGAACGCGCTGAGCTGTTGGCTCTCGTCCGCCATGCGGTAGACGACCCCCGCGGGGATGAACTTGAGCTGGACGTCACCGAGCTCGATGAGATCGCGAGCGTCGAGCAGCGAGCGTTTGAGGTCGACGGCATTGACTCGAACACCGTTGGCACTCTCCTTGTCGACGACCTCGTAGCGGCCGTCGCCGAGGGCGTGGATCTCGGCGTGCACGCGGCTCACCGAGCCGTGGTTGATCGGGATGTCGCATTCCTCGCCACGACCGACGAGCAGGCTGGTGCCCGTGAGGGCGTACTCCGCGCCGGGTGTTGGTCCCGCGATCATCACCAAGCGATCCGGCTGGTCGAGCAGCGAATGGCTCTTCGGCATCGACGGCGCGGTGGCCGTCTTGTCCTCGGCTTCGGCGATTGTTTCGTCCGAGACCACCAACCGGTAGTCACCCACCTGGACGAGGTCTCCGTGCTCGAGGTGTTGGCTGGTCGCCACGCGCACGCCGTTGATGAAGCATCCGTTGTAGCTGCTGAGGTCTTCGATGACCCAGCCGCCGCCGTTTTCGACGAACTTCGCGTGGTTACGCGAGATGTTGCGTTCGGTCAGGCGAACCGTGTTGTCGTCCCCTCGACCGACCGAATAGACGCTTCTGACGAGGTTGACGACGGTCTTGTTGGCCTGGTCGTCCTCGATGGAGAGCTTCCACATTCCCGCGGTGCTCGAATCCTGCCGCGAAACCTCCAGGACGCCAAGCGCGGTGCCAAGATTGCGCGAGAAACGACGGCCTGGCTCTCTTAAGTGCAGGAAATGACTAAGACAAATGACCTAGCGGCGGAGGCGGACGGCGGTGGCCACCTCGAACATCGCGTCGTGAATGGCGGGACGAGCAGCGCGGATCGCGATGTGATCCCGCGTGGGGCAGACCCGATTCGAGAGCACGACTGCGACGAGCTCCGCGTCCGGATCGCACCAGAGGCTCGTTCCAGTGAAGCCCAAGTGCCCGAAGGAGCTTGCGCTCAGCTTCGAGCCAGCGCTCGAACCCGAAGCACTCTTGCCATCGAAGCCGGCGAGCAGCGAGCCGCCTGGCCTGGGTCGGAGGAGGCGCTCGAGATCGCCCGGGAGTAGCCATTCCGTACGGCCGCCGCGTGCGTCGAGAAGCGCGGTACCGAACCGAGCGACGGCCTCGGCGGTTCCGAACAGACCGGCTTGCCCGGCCATCCCGTCGCCGCCCATCGCCCAGGCGTTTTCGTCGTGCACCTCGGCGACGATGCTTCCCCCGCGCCAGTCGACGGTTTCGGTCGGGGCGACACGATCGTCGAAGGTCGAGTTGCGGGACCGCCACTGCCGGGCGGAGCCGACGTCCAGCCCGAGCGGTGCGCCGACCTCGTTCTCGACGATCGCGTCGAGCTCGTTTCTTGCCACCCCCTCGAGGGCAACTCCCGCGAGTACGAACCCGAGATCGCTATAGAGCGGCTCGAAGCCTTCCTTCGCGGGAGTCCCGGCACAGTCTTCACGTCTAGCTTCGGCTGCCGCTCTCACCGCTTCGCGTCGGAGGAATGCTCGACCGTCCACGAGGGGAGCGAACAACGGTCGATGCGCGTCGAGACCCGCGCGGTGCGCGAGGAAGAGCTCGAGAGGAACGGTTTCGCTCGGAGTGCCGCGAGCCTCTTCGACGTAGGTGCCGATTGGTGCGTCGAGGTCCAGCTCGCGGCGAGCGGCGAGTCGCGCAGCAGAGATCGCGACGAACGGCTTCGTGACCGAGGCCAGATCGAATGGCGTATCGATAGCGACGGCTTCTTGGCGGAGGTCCGACAGCACGCCGGCCGATCCCTGAGCCAGCTCCCAACCACCGTCGCGGCGCACCGCCAGACAGAGCACGACGCCGGGCGCGACTCTCGGCTGCACCACCAAGCGTTCGGCCAGCCGCGCCAAGCGAGGATCGATTGCCGGCAGCGGTTGCTTGGGCCGTGTGGCTCGGTGCATGACGTCGAAGAGCAGTATCGCCCCGGTGGGAAATCGGCCGCCTTTTTGACGGGTTGGCTGTCCCCCGGCTATGCTTGAGGCTCCCGTAAATGTAGGGCCATCGAGGCCCGACCCCGAACGGGACGAGCGACGCGAATGGCCGAATTTACATGGGAAGCACGGGCCCGGACCGGGGAGGTCCGAAAAGGCACCATGGAGGCGGCCAACGCAGACGCCGTCAATCAAAAGCTGCGGCAGCAGCAGCTGAACCCCGTCAAGGTCAAGAAGAAAAGCAAAGAGATCAACATCGTCATTGGGTCCGGCGTTTCGACGAAGGATCTCGTGACCTTTTCGCGCCTCTTCTCGACGATGATCGACGCGGGTCTACCGCTGGTGCAGTGCCTGGAGATCCTCGCATCTCAACAGACCAACAAGGTGTTCGCAGGCATTTTGCGCGACATCAAGGGGTCAGTGGAGCAGGGCGCCACATTCAGCGACGCGCTGCGGCGGCATCCAAAAGTGTTCGATGAGCTCTTCGTCAACCTCGTCCAGGCGGGCGAGGTCGGAGGCATTCTCGACACGATCATGCAGCGGCTGAGCGTCTATCTCGAGAAGAAGATGAAGCTGGGCCGACAGGTCCGCGGTGCGCTGGTCTACCCGTCGGTCGTGTTGGTCGTCGCGATCCTGGTGATGACGGTGCTTCTGAGCTTCGTGATTCCCGCCTTCGAAAACATGTTCGAAGACTTCGGGGGCGGGAAGGAGTCCCTCCCGAAGCTCACGCGCATCATGATCACGCTCTCCCACGGCTTCATTTCGTATCTGCCTTTCATTGCGATCGGCGGCGCGCTCGGCACTGCGGCCTTCGTCTACGTGTACCGTACGCCGGGCGGAAAGAGAGTGATTCACCGGGCGATGCTGGGGATCCCGATCATTGGACCCGTGCTTCGAAAAATCGCCGTGGCGCGATTCACGAGAACACTCGGTACGCTTCTTCAGTCCGGTGTCCCGATCCTCGACGCCCTCGAGATCTGCGCGAAGACTTCGGGCAACGTCATCATCGAGTCCGGCATCATGTTCGTCCGGCAGAAAATCAGCGAAGGCAAGAACATGGCCGAGCCGCTGGCGGAGTCGAAGATATTTCCCGACATGGTCGTTCAGATGATCGCGGTCGGTGAACAGACCGGAGCGCTCGATCAGATGCTGAACAAGGTCGCCGACTTCTACGAAGAGGAGACCGACGTCGCCGTGGCGGCGCTCACCAGCATGCTGGAGCCCATCATGATGGTCGGTATCGGTGGCTTGGTAGGTGTCGTGCTCATTTCCATGTACCTGCCAATCTTCGATTTGGCGGGGAACATCAAGGCGGAATAGCCCGAGCGGGCCAGCGTGGCCGTCCGTCTCGGTATCCCAGGAGAGTCGTCGGGAGCAGCGCTTCCGCGTCGACTGGCGTGGCTGACCGGGATTCGACTCATCTTTCTGGTCGCGGTTTTTCTTTCCGTCGGCATCCTGTTCTTGCGCGGTGGGTTCGTTCTCGAGACCTATACCGTGCGGACCGCCGTCTTCACGCTCGGCGTCGCGTTCGGTCTCGCCGCGATCTATGCGGCCGTGCTTCGGTCCGGCAAGCACCTCGACAGGCTCGCCGACGCACAGCTGATTCTCGATCAGCTGACGTGGACTGTCGTCGTCTACCTGTCGGGTGGCGTGACCAGCGGCGCGACGTCTTTCTACGGACTGAGCTGTCTGATCGGCGCCATCCTGTCCGGGTTCCGCGGAGCGACCATCGCCGCGCTGTCCGGCGGCACCTGCTACGCGTTGCTGATACTCGGGTTTCACACCGGCTGGCTCGTGCCGCCGCCGGATCAACCCGCCGCCGTCTATTCCGCTTCGAGCGAAGAGCTCGTCTATGCTGGTTTGGTCAACGGTCTCGGGATCGTCGTCGTGACGTTGCTTGCCAGCTATTTGGCAGAGCGGTTGCGAATCACGGGCAGGCAGCTCCAAGAGGCGGAGGAGCGAGTCGTCGAGGCGGAGCGTATGGCTGCCCTCGGACGGCTCGCCGCGGGGTTGGCGCACGAGATTCGAAATCCCCTGGGCTCGATTTCGGGCTCGATTCAGCTCGTGAAGGCCAGCGAGAGTTTGTCCGAGGAGGATCGGCACCTTTGCGAAATTGTCCAGCGCGAAGCCTCTCGACTGAACGACTTGGTGTCGGACATGATGGATCTAGCGCGGCCGCGAGCACCGGAGATGACGAGAGTCGACGTCGCGGCGGTCGCCAGGGAGGTGGTCGCCTTGGCGGAATCGTCGGGGCGAGGTGGCGATGTCGACGTGCGGTGGGAGGGAATCGAGCGCGCGACTGTCATGGCGGACGGTGCTCAGCTCCGACAGCTAGTCTGGAACTTGGTACGGAACAGCGTGCAGGCGAGCAGCGCTGGGCAGCATGTGGCGGTGCGAGTGGATCTCGAGGGTGGAAACGCATTGCTGACGGTGGTCGACAGCGGCATCGGCATCGAGCCCGAGGCCAAGGCGCGGCTCTTCGACGCGTTTTTTACGACTCGGTCGCACGGTACGGGCGTAGGCCTCGCCGTCGTAAAGCGGATCGCCGACGATCACCGGTTCCGAATCGACGTTGACAGTGAAAAAGGTCGCGGCGCCACCTTTCGCGTCGACCTCGGTCCGGTGCTCGACGTCGCCACGCCCGAGAGCCGTGCGGCGCCTGATCAGGCGCTCGTGTGAACCAACGCTCGCGTGCCGATGCGGCTCAGGTGTCGTCCGTCCGAGTCATTCCCCCGGCGGGCCGGTCGAGGTCCCGCGGCGGGTCACGGCGAAGTTGGTAGTAAAAACAGCGGCTTGAAGAATATTCGGCGCTCGAAATGAAGGTTTGGCACCTGACTTGCGTACTACTGTACAGACCCCACATTGAAAGAGGACCCTCGATGACCCGCTCGCGCCTTTTCACTCTCCTGACCCTCACGCTCGCGCTGCTCTTGCCGCTCAGTGCGTCGGCCGATACGGGCACGGACGGGTCCGTGGCGTTCATCAAGGCGCGCCAGGGTGAGTTGACCAGGCTTCTGACGGCACCGAAGAGCCCGGCCAACGACAAGGCGGTCACCAAGGTCTTCGACAAGATGCTCAGCTACGACGCGCTGGCGAGGAATTCGCTGGACTCGCACTGGGGCGATCGCACCGACGCCGAGAAGAAGGAGTTTCGCTGCATCCTCAAGCACCTCGTCCAGGATGCCTATCGCCGAAACCTACGCAAGACGTTGAACTACGAGGTGAAGTACAACGGCGCGGCAAAAGACAAGACGGCGTATCTCGTCAAGACGGTCGCGAAGAGCCGTAAGAACGCTCGGGCTGAGTCGGTGACCATCGACTACGTCGTCGTCAAGGAGGGCAACCAGTTCCTCGTGCACGACATCGTCACCGAGGGTTCGAGCCTCGTTAAGAACTATCGAAGTCAGTTCCGGCGCATCATTAAGAAGAAGGGTTTCGCCGAGCTCACGAGCCGCATGAAGAAGAAGCTAGAGAAGAACGGCACTCAGGTCTCCTGCGGTTGATTGCCTGAGTACTACCCCCGGCTGGTACGATCCCGCTGGTGAGCCCACCAGCCACGTCCTCCACGGCCCCGCCCCGCCGCCTCCCCGCGGATGGAGCGCGGGCCGACAGCGTTCCGCTTCGGCTGACCGTGGCCCGCGGCGCGCTCGGAATCGAGCTGTACGAGCCGCTCGATCTCGGTCCGCTTCGCGTTCAACACCTCGCGGCGTCGCTTCCTGGACTCAGCTTTCCGCTCGATCTTTCAGGCGGTGTCAAGGTCTTCCGCCACCGGCGGGGTGAGCTCGAAGCCATCGAGCTCGGAGTGGATTTCGAAGAGCTCGCCGTTTGGGCGTCACACCGACTTCGCGAGACTGGATCGCTCAGTCGAGTTTCGCTCCGGCCGCTCGCTGGGGGAGCGGGAATCGGCGTTGGGCTCCTCGGCAGTGCGCAAGCCGTGGGGTTCGATCTCCTCTGGGCACCGATCGACGATGAGGCCCGCTTCGTCGTTGCTCGGGCGCGCGGAGTAGGTCTCGCTGGCGCGGCTCTCGGCTACGCGCTTCGCGCGCTGGACTCGGTTCTCGGCCGAGTGCTCACGCGAAGCGGGCGGCTCGTATCGTTTCCGCGAGCCGGCCTGAGTGTGGCGCGAGCGGTGATGCCAGCGGTCGGGGCTCGCGCCCCCAGCGCGGGTCACGGACGCTTCGGTACGCTCGAGGTCGACCAGGGAGTCGCGAAGGTCGTGCTCGACTCGACGTTCGCGCCCCCCGCTCTGGCACCGGACGCCGCGCGCGCACTCGAGCTCGCCGAGCTCGTGGCGGAAGCCGATGACGCCCTGGCGGCAGGGCGGATCGACGACGCACGAAAACTCTACATGGCGGCACTCGAGCAGGCGCCGCGTCACCCCGAAATCGTCGGACTCGTCGCCGAGCTGGATTCGGCGGTAGGCGGCAGAGCCGAGGCGGCCCTCGGTCTGCTGGTCGAATCGGTCCAGGCGCGGAGCGCGGGCACCGTAGGCGCCGAGCTCCTCGCCCGCGTTGGAGATTTCGAAGGAGCCCGTGATGCCATCGCCGACGCGGCGAGTGCCGAAGAGTTTGGTCCGCTGGCGGCGTTGATGTGGCGGCGCCTCGCCGAACTCGAGACCGATGGTCGCGCTCGCCTCGACGCGCACGACGAAGCCGTGGCGCGTGCACCGGCGCTCGCCGAGGTCCGCTGGGCCCGCTTCGACGCACGTTTGGGGCGAGGGGACATCGACGGCGCGCTCGCCGACGCCGAGCACCTCGAAGCTGCGGCTACCGGCTCGCTCGAGCGGCACGAAGTCTGTCGTCGAGCTGGCGAGCGTCTTCTCGGCGATGGCTACGTGCAGGACGCCGGGAAGATGTTCGAGCGTGCACTCAGGTACTTGCCCGACGATCCCAAAGCGACCGCGGGAGTGGCGAGGTCGTTGCTGGAAATGGGCAAGCCCGACCGTGCGGTCGCGCTTCTGGAAAGAGCGGTCGCCCTCGGCGAAAAAAAGAGCTCCCGGGAGGGGCGCGCGCTGCTCGAGCTAGGCCGCGTGCTCGCCGAGCATCTGCGGGACTTGCCCCAAGCCATCGCACGGGTGCGACAGATCCCGCCTTCAGACCCGTTGGCTATCGAGGCACGCGCCCTCGAGGGGCGCTGGCGCGCCGCCTTGGGAGACATCGCCGGCGCGTCACTCGCCTACGGTCGATTGCGAGAGCTCGTGGAGGCGGCTCCGTCGCCGGAGGCGAAACCCACCGCGCAATGGCTCGCCGAGGCGGGAAAATTCGAACGGGAAACTCTCGACGACCCGATCGCGGCAGAGCGTCATCTCGCGACCGCCATTCGCCTCGTGCCACAGGATCGCCGCATCGGCGCGGCCTATCGAGACGTCGCCGCCGTCGTCGCCGCGCGATCTCGACGCGGTCGACCGACCGCTGACCGTCCGAACCCCGAAACCGAGCGACCTCGGTCCACCTCGTCACCGCCGCCGGATCCGCGAGACTCGATGTTGGCGGTCGAACTCGAGGCCAAGGTGCGGGCCAACCCCGACGACGTCCACGCGGTGACCGAGCTCGCCGAGGTGTTCGAGCGAATCGGCCGAGACCGGGAGCTGTTCGCCCTGCTTGCTGCTCGCCTCGACGAGTCCGACGGCGAATTTCGTGCCGAGCTCGTCAGTCGCGCGCGAGCGACGTTGCAGCGCCTCATCGAGGCAGCGACCGCCGACGAAAATCTCGAAGAGGCCGCCGCGTTTCACAAGGCCATCGAAGACCTCGCTGACTGAGTCGATCAGTCGACGGGTTTCGTGTCTTCGACGAGGGCGTCGTGCCAGGCGCGCTCGGCATCTTCGAGTCCCATGTCGTGCAATACGCAGGTGATGCGCATGGGAGAAGACGTCACCATCATTGGTGTCGAGGGCAGCGCGTCCAGCGCCTTGGCGACGACGCCCGGATCGGATCCTACGTCGGCGCCGACGACGCTCACCGCGCCCACGCCCGCGCCGAGGACCAACCCCTCGATGCCTGCTCGATTGATGTCCGCTTTGACTCGCTCGAAGTCGGGGACGTTGTCGAGCGGCGCTGTCGCCACCACGTTGGTACCGGCGATGGCGATGTCGAACATCGGTAGTCCCGCGGCATCAGCCGCCTCGAGGAGCATCGTCGTCGCGGCGGCTCTCGCCCGAACGAGCGCGAGATTGGGGCGCCGCACGATGGCTCGCGTTTTCGGCGCATCCGACGACACGATGGTCTCCCGGGCTGTGTCGGAGGCGTCACCGGTTTTTCGTGCACGAACTTCGATCTTGTTTTCGCGCGCCCATTGAACTGCCTGTGCGTTGAGCACCTTCGCCCCGCTCTCGGCCATTTCGGCGAGCATCGAATAGTCCACCTCCGGAAGGTGTTTCGCGTCGAGGATGGTGTTCGGATCGGCACTGTAGACGCCGTCGACGTCGCTGTAGATCTCGCACCGGGTGGCGTCCAGCGCTGCGGCGAGAGCCACCGCCGTGGTGTCGGAGCCGCCGCGCCCCAGCGTCGTGATCTCCCGATTTCGGCTCATGCCCTGGTAGCCGGCGACGATCACGACCTTGCCTTTTTCGAGCTCTTCTTCGATGCGGTGAGGACGAACTTCGACGATCCGGGCGTCGAAGTGTTTGTCCGTGGTGATGATGCCCGATTGCGAACCGGTGAAGCTGATGGCGTCGAGCCCGCGAGCGTGCATGGCTATCGAAAGCAGCGACATCGACACTCGCTCGCCGGTGCTGACCAACATGTCGAGCTCGCGCCGTGGTGGCTCGCCGGGGCCCTCGTCGGGCTTTTCGGCGGCCCGCTTGGCGAGAGCCAAGAGTTCCTCGGTCGTCTTTCCCATGGCGCTCACGACGACGACGACATCGTGGCCGGCAGCCTTCGTTGCTGCGATCTGTTCGGCAACCTGGCCGAGCTTTGGCAGGTCGGCGACCGACGAGCCGCCGTACTTCTGCACGATGATGGTCAACGTGTCTCCGAGTTAGCACGAAAGTGCGTGTAATGAAGCCGGAGCGGGCTTCGGCACGCACCGTGACTTCGAGTGTTTCCTACAGGGTCAGCTGAGCGTACCTCAGCCCTTCTGAAGTGGCGACGATGGCCGACCAGGGATGAAAACCCACGCCGGCCGACGTAACCCTGAGTGAGCCGCTGAGTGCGCGGACTCGGACCGAGTCGTTTTCCACCATGGCCTCGAGCGCGTCGGCAGCACCGGGGTCGATGCTGCGGAGAACCGGAAGCTCGTCGCCACGTCCGTCCTTCAAAACGATTTCCCCCGCACCGCAGACTTCGACGAAGTCTGGCGCGAGGAACACGATCCGCGGCATCGCGATGAGTCGAATCGGGCTCGCCACGACATCCGGCGGCACCGCTACTGACCGGTGGGCGAGAGAGAGCGAGCGTTCGAGCTCCGCGGGCGTCGCCGCTGGTTGGTATTCGTATTGTGAGATTCGAACGCGTCGGGGCTCGGTGCTCTCGAGCACTGAGGCGAGGGAGACTACGAGCCGGCGTCCCGCCGGACCGAGGGACAAACCGCCCTGGCTCGGACTCCCGCATTCCCGCACGAGCTCGCCGGAGTCGACGTCGGCAAAGAGGCGGGTCTCCCAGTGCGCCCGTCCACGCTCCCGGTGACGCCCCACTTCGACGAGAACCCTCGACTCGAAGCTCGCCGTTTCGGCTTCGCTGCCCGCGAGCTCGGCGGCGACGGCTGACGGCGATCCCGTTTCGATGACACGGGCAGCTTCTCCAGCGGCGACGAGCGCCAGCGCCGCGCTATCGACCGCACAGGTATCACGAAGCGCCAGCTCGACGTGGTCGAGCAGGCGTGCGACGGCCGGCAGGTTTCGGCCGGCTAGCACTTCGTCGGCGGCGCGAACTGCTTCGTCGACGGTCGAGGTTTGCGCCCGTCGCCCGGTTCTCAGCACCGCTTCGACGACCGCGCGCAGCGTCGTTCCAGCGTCGTCGCTCGTCGTTTCCATTGGCGGCGCGCGGACCGAAATCGCTCCGATTGGCGTCGCGGCGAGCCGCGACGAGCCCCGGGCCGGCACCGAAGCTGGCGAGCTCGGCGGTGGCATGGGGCTGCCGAAGAGGCCTAGCGCTTCGAGGATGCGCTGCACGTCGGCGGCCCTCGCCGGCCCAGCGGTATAGAGCCTTGGTGCACCGAACGGGTCTCGAATGACGACGGTCGTGGCTCCACGCTCGTCTTCGATTTCGATGCTGATGCTGCGGACAGTGTCGCTCACGTCGCCTCCATCAGCGCGGGCCTCTCGAGTTTGCGGCGACGGCGCCGAACGGCGATTCGCACATGAGAGGGAACATGACTGAGGTCGAGTTGCATGAGCTCGTCGATGAGCGTGCGCGCGACGTCGACTCGCCCCGCTTCGTGAAGCTGTTCGGCTCTTGCAACGTAGGTCATCGCGATACGTTCCATGTCGGAGGAGCGAGTCGCTATGCGCGCGGGGGCGAGGGACAACGCGCGACGAAAACCGGCGAGCGCGCGCGCCGGATCTCCCTGCTTGTGCCACAAGTGCCCCTGCACGAGCGCAGGTTTGAACCAGCCGGGATCGGCTTCGAGAGCGCGTTCGGCCAGGTCGCTCGCGGCTTCACGTCGGCCGAGCAACTGGGCGACTAACGCGCGCGCCATCAAGAGCCACGCTCCGAATCTGTGCCGTTTGGTCGGGGGCGCTCCCGGCTCGCGCACCAGAACGCGCGCGGAGCGTTCTCCCGCGATGCGTTTCGCCTGCTCGAGAGCGGTCTGGGTCGACTCCCCCCGCATTTCCGCCCGCGCCAAGAGCGTCGCTCTCGCCGATTTGAGCTCGGCCACGAGGGAGGGGGAGAGCTCGTCGGCCTCCGCTTCGATTCGGTCCAACCACTCGAGCGCGCCGACGTCGCCCGAGCGCGCCAACGCGCGAAACGCGGCGTGGCGCAGATGGTGGTCGCCGGCACGGGCGAATTGCACGGCCTTTTCGGCGAGCTCGGGATCGAACAGCGCCTCGAGGGCAGTGATCTTTGTCTCATCCGAGGGATCGGCGAGGCCGGAGGTCACGGCTTCGGAGCCGCGAAAGTCCCCCCAGAGTGCAAGTGCTTCAGCGAGAGCCAAGCGCTCGCCGAGATCCGATGCCCGCGAGTAGGCGTCGTATAAGAGTGGCACGACGCGCCGGTCGTCGATGCGAGCGATGGAGCGGGCGGCTTCCGCCCGAACCTCGGAGCGAGGGTCGTCTAGCAGAGCGGCCGCCAAGAGTGGCAGCATCCGCGGGTCCGCCGCCGGGCGGAGCGCGGTGATGAGGTCGCACGCGTCGAGCACGTTTCCCGTTTTTACCGATGACTCGATGCGGTCGGCGACGAAAGCTGCCGCCAGATCGCTCAGGTCGCGGTGGTGCAGCATGAGTCTCGCCCGGTCCCTCGGGTCCAAGCTGTTCAACGCATCGACGGTGGTCGCCCCTTCGACGGACTCGGTGACGAGCTCTTCGAAACGGCGCAGGTGCTGTTTGACTTGGCCGAGAGTGGCGCGAGTTTCGCGCCCCGGTGCTCCGCGCCGCTTGGCCTGCACCCTGAGCAGGTCCGCCCCGAGCTCTGGCTCGTGATGTATTCCTTCGAAGCTGACCTTGTCGAGGATCTTTTCGTCGCCTTCGGCGAGTGCGACGAGGCGAATCAGTGCTGCACGGCGGTCGAGGAGCGATCCGCCGCGCGTGGTGGCGGCTAGCGACGCCACGTCCTTCGAGCTGGCCAGGGCATGCCGCCGGATGCGGGCTGCGACGATGGCACCCAAGAGAGACTGACTCGGGTCGGCAGGCTTGGCGTCTTCGCGGCGGATGGCACGGCCAAGCGTCGGTGTCAGCAGCTCGGAAGCGGCGTCGAGCCATTCTTGCGGAGCCCGGTCAGGTTCCGCGTCGCTTCGGAACAGCCCCTCGTCCACATCGTCGTAGAGCGCGGCGAGCCGCTCGTCCATCAGGTTCCCGTGCCCCCCACACGCCAGAGGGCGATGCCCAGCTCGCCTCCCACCCACAGGTCTCCGCTAGCGTCCATGTCGATGCACTCGATCCGCGATCGATCGACGAGGTTGCCCAATGCATCGGTGTGCGCGTCGAGCTCCATCGTGGCGATCCTCACGACAGCTCCAGAGTCGGGCTCTACTTTCGCAATGTCGCTCCGATCGGTCGTGTCGCTGTGGAGCGCCAGGTAGACGACCGAGCCATCCAGGCCTGCCGCCATCGCGGAAACGGTCGTCGTCCGGGCGATGTGTGTCGGTTTGGCGACCCCGGGCTTCCACAGGTCGAGCCCCGAGAGAGGGTGCGCTGTGGCGACAAAAGCACTGGTGACCGCCAGCATGGGGGTGCTGTTCGGACCCAGGGGCCCAGAGGCGGGGCGTGTGACCCAATCGATGCCCTCTTGGCTGGTGGCGAGCACTGATCCAGTCGGGCCTCGTCCCCAAATCGCGAGCCCGGCCTCACTTCCAGCGATCGCTTCGGCAACACACCCGGTGTCGACCACGGCCCAAGACTCTCCGTCATCTGTCGAGCGAATGACTCTTCCCCCGATCGATCGAGCCAAGACGACCCGACCCGAACGAGCGAGCTCCAAGCGCTCATCCGGCGCGAATCGCGGTCCCAATGCCGGTCGCCACGAACCGAGCTTGCCGCGGAGCTCGCCGTCGGGGTCCGCGTCGAACAACTCGCCCATGGCGGTGGCCAAAAGCACTCGCCCGTCCCGGGCCACCCCCGAGGAGACGGCGCGAATCTCCTCGAGGCAAGTAGAGACCGAAGCCGAGCCGCGGTCCACACGTTGCATCTCGCGACCGATGGCCAACAGCGAGTCGCCGAGGTCGACGAACTGGGTCACCGGCGCTCGAGAAATCACCAGCGGCGGGCTCCACGGCTTGGGCGCCCACTCCGGAGGTTCCTCGTCGAGACCCATCGCCACGCTGAAGCCCTCGAGATCGTCGCCGGCTTCACCCTCGTGATCCGCGTCGAGCGCCGGCAGGTTCTCGGTCACGAGGTCGTCCATCGGCTCTTCGGTTCCCTGGGCATCGTCCCCGAGTCCGATTTCGCCGAGGCTTTCCACTGTCGTCGAGGGATCGTAGTCGGCGGGGCCTTCGGCGTCGTCGTCTCCGCTGGACTCGGGTTCCGACCGGTCACCAACGCTCAGACCGATGTCGAGATCGTGCGCGTCGTCGTTGTCGCCGTCGTCATCGAGGTCAGCCAGGCTGATACCGATGTCGAGGTCCGACGCCTCTTCGTCGTCGGTACCAGGGTCGTCCGCGAGCGTGGGAAGGAGATCCCCGAAATCGCCGTCAGTACCATCATCATCGGGTTCGAGTGGAGGCAGCTGGTCGAGCTCTTGCTCGTCATCTCGGAGTCGAATGGGCTTGCTAGTCATGGCCGAGTGAAATTTCGGAAACAATTGGAAACGTGGGCGTTGGGGGCAACCTGGGGACCCCCATCATAGCCCCTGTGGGTAGCGCGAGGCCGGATTGTGGATACCGCCTCGACGGTTGCGACAAAGGCCTGGAGACGCTGCTAGTTTGGCGGGGCGATGTGCCTGAGTGAACTCTGGCGGGGCTCGTTGGTTACGCGACGCGTGCGTGCTCGGCGACAGGACGTGGTGTACATCAAGAACATCATCGAAGCGAACGAGGGCGTCGCGTGTCTGTTCGCCGAGAACGGCGGAGAGCTAGTGCTCGCTTCCACGCCGTCGTTCGAAGCGGAGCTCGACGAGTTGATCGCCGATCTACGGAGCGAGCTCTCTTTCGAGCTCATCCAACCGACTGATCTTTGACCGCACAATCTTTGACCGCACCGATCGATTCTGCGTTGCGACGTTCGGAGTATTCCTCTAGCGTGCCGAGGCCATGAGGCGTCGGTGTCCGCACGCCACTGGGGAGCTGCCGAGGCCATGAATCTGCTGCAGGCCAACGTGTCCGTCGATGCTACCCCCCTACCGGTGCTCGGCACCCGAGACATCGACCCGCGTATGGTCGAGGCTTGGTGCGCGTGGCTCGACAAGTTGGCGACGGACGCGGAGGCTGCGCTCGCTGCGGCCATCGCCTATCGGGAGCTGGAGCCGGCGGATCGTGACCGGTGGCTCAGCGCGCTGGCGCATGACGCCGAGCGATTGAGCGTTCCTCGCATCGCGCTCTACGCCCCGCTCTTGTCTGTCGAGAGCGAAGGAAAGCGACGCCAGCGGATCATCGACGCGATCGGTCCCGTCGATCCGTCCACGGCCCCGACTCGCCCCACCCGTGCTCTCCGGGGCGTGCAGCGAGACCGAGTCAGAGTCGCGACGATCGTCGCGCCGCTGTACCTGGACTTCGTTCAGGTCCTGGCCTGCGGATACGACAGCTCGGGGATCCGCTGGGTGAAACACGACCCGATCGTCGACGCGAGCAAGGCGCCTCGGGCCGGGGATGCGCTCGGAGACGTCGTGCTAGAAAACGCCGATCTCGATCCGGTGGTCGACGAGCTCGCGCTGGCGATCGTTCAGGACGCCCGTGAGCGGCGAGAGGTCCCGGAGGCCCTGAGGGTTTTCGCCGACCTGTTTGCCCCCGCTAGCTCGGCGTGAACGAGCACGAAGTCGCCACGGCGCGGGGTTCGCGTTAACGTGCGAGGATCGTGAGTGTACGGGTCGCGGCCGTCCTGGTCATTGTCCTCTTGCTCGTCGGCTGCGCGCCCCCGACGAGCAACAAGACGTCGCCCAGAACGTCGAAGCCCGACCGCGGGCTGGCGATCACATTCGCCTATCGCACCACGGATGGCGAGACGTTCAGCAGCTCGACCACTTTGGGTAGCCCAACCTACGTATCGTTCCTGACCACCTACGATGTCGCTTCACAAGTTCAGGCGCGCGAGCTCAATCGGATCGTGCAGCACGTTCGACCTCGCGTGCACGCCGGCGCTCTAATCTTGGAACAGGCGGATCACCAAGTGTTGGCCAGCACGTTCAAGAGTGCCCTCGATTTGTCGTTCCCCGTGGCGTTGCTCGGGGCCACGACCTATTCGGGCCCGTTCGGCACGATCGACCGAGTTCCGGTGACCGTCCTTCTCGATGCGTGGGGCGTCGAGGTGTGGCGTAAAGAAGGTCTAGCAACGCCTCGTGAGCTGCATGATGCCCTTGCGTTCGCGGCGCCCGGTTGAGCATAGTTCGCCCCCATCTTCGAGGAGATTTCGCGTGAAGCAGATTCGGAAGGTAGTGCTCGCCTACTCGGGCGGTCTGGACACCAGCGTGATCCTGCATTGGTTGCGGGCGAAGTACGAGTGTGAGGTCGTAGCCTGGTGTGCCGACGTCGGCCAAGGGGAAGAGCTCGGGGGTCTCGACGCCAAGGCCAAAGCCACCGGTGCGGTCGACTACGTGCAAGCGGACCTCAGGGAAAGCTTCGTTCGAGACTTCGTGTACCCGGCAATTCGCGCCAATGCGGTCTACGAGGGGGAGTATCTCCTCGGAACGTCGTTGGCTCGTCCGTGCATCATCGAAGGCATGATGAACACCGTGAAAGCCGTCGGGGCGGATGCCATCGCCCACGGGGCTACCGGCAAGGGCAACGACCAGGTTCGTTTCGAGCTGGGCGCCGCGCATTTCGATCCAAACGTTGCGGTCATCGCGCCTTGGCGGGAATGGGACCTCAGGAGTCGGACCGACTGCATCGACTACGCTCATCGGCACGAAATCCCGATTACCGCGTCAGCGGAAAAGCCATACTCGATGGACCGCAACCTCCTTCACTTGTCGTTCGAGGGCGGGATCCTCGAAGACCCGTGGGCCGAGCCGAAGGACGAGATGTTCATCCTCACGAAGGACCCTGCTCAGGCCCCCGATGAGCCTCGCTACGTCGAGATCGGTTTCGAAGCGGGCGACCCGGTGAGCGTCGACGGTGCGCGCCTGGGACCAGTGGGGCTGCTCACCGAGCTCAACACCGTCGCTGGTGAGCACGGCGTTGGCCGAGTCGACATCGTGGAGAACCGGTACGTCGGGATGAAATCTCGCGGCGTCTACGAGACTCCAGGCGGCACTTTACTTCACCGTGCTCATCGCGCCGTCGAATCCTTGTGTCTGGATCGCGAGGAAATTCGCATCCGCGACGCTCTGATCCCGGAGTATGCGGCAGCGGTCTACCGCGGATTGTGGTTCTCGCCAGAGCGCGAGATGCTGCAGACCGCCGTGGACTCGATTCAAAGAGTGGTCACGGGCGTGGCCCGGCTCAAGCTCTACAAGGGCGGCGTCCAGGTCGTCGGCCGGAAGAGTCCGAACAGTCTGTATCGAGAGGACTTTGCGACTTTCGAGCAGGATTCGGTCTACGACCAGCGGGACGCCACGGGGTTCATCCGTCTCAACTCGCTGCGCCTGAGGCTACGATCGTTGAGGAATCGAGCATGACGAGCGTCCGGCTTCGCCTGCGCTTTCATCCTCGGGTGCGTCCCGTGCGACTCACCCACAGAACCATCGATTTCGGCCGCGAGGCCGACTTTCGTGGAACTTTCCTGCCGCGGTGAGCTAAGATACGAACTAGGCGCGGCCCCGGTGTGGGTGGAGGTCCTGTGGCGCAAAACTTCTCGAAGACTTTGATTATTGCCTCATGGCTCGCGGGCGGCATGTTCGCTTTTTCCTGCGCGACCAGCGAGGATCCGAAACCACTGCTCAACCCTGATGCGGGGACCTCGTTTGGCGGGGCACCAGCTACGGGCGGCGCAGGTGGCGGTCTGCCCGGACCCGGCGGTGCCGGCGGAACTGGGGGCGGTGTGTCGACGGGGGGCACCGGCGGAATTACCGGCACGGGTGGTGGCAGCGCCGCCGGCGGAACCGGAGGTGGCGGCCCGACCTGCAACGACGCTTTCTGCCCGAGCCAGTTCGGCACGCCGTGCTGCATCGCGGCAACGGACAGCTGCGGCTGCGACTTCGGCATGGGCTGTATGTCGTGCGGCGGTACCGATGCTGGAACCGGAGGTACTGGCGGGACCGGTGGTACCGGCGGAACGGGTGGGGCTGCGGGCGCGAGTGGCGCCTCGGGCGCGAGCGGCGCCTCGGGCGCGAGTGGTGCCTCGGGTGCGAGTGGCGCTTCGGGCGCGAGTGGCGCCTCGGGCGCGAGTGGCGCTTCGGGTGCGAGCGGCGCTTCGGGTGCCAGTGGCTCCAGCGGGGCGTCCGGCTCGGCGGGTGCCAGCGGCTCGTCGGGAACCGCGGGAGCCGGCGGCACCTGAGCCGCGTCGGAAGGTCTGGCCGGATCTGAGCTTCCGAGCCGCCGAGCCGAGTCGAGAACCGAGAAACCGAACCCTGCTCGAAGCGACTTGAGCACCCTGCTTCTCGTGCGTCACGGTCAGGCGTCCCTGTTCGGTGACGACTACGACCAACTGAGCCCGCTGGGCGAACAGCAGGCTCGCGAGCTTGGCCGGTTCTGGTCGCGGCGTAGCCTGTCCATCGATCGCGTCGTGACCGGGCCGCGCCGGCGACAGGTGCGCACCGCCGAGATCGCAGGGGAGGCGTTCGAGGAGGCGGGCGGAAGCTGGCCTCGGGTCGAGTTGATCGAGGATCTCGACGAGTATCGAGTCGATCTCCAGGCCGGCCTACCCGCCTTAGCCGCGGACCATCCAGAGCTCGGCGAGGCGGTGGCGGCGATGATGGCGGCAACCGAGCAGCGCGACCGCGCTCGACTCTTTCAGCGGGCCGTCGAGGTGGCGCTGACGCTTTGGTCAGATGGGTCGCTCGAAGGTGAGGGAATCGAGTCGTGGACCGAGTTTCTGGTGCGGGTAAGACGCGCCATCGCCACCGTGACCGAGATGGAAGGACGCTCGAAAACCGTCGCGGCGTTCAGCTCCGCGGGCACCATCGGGGTGGCGGTGGGCCAGCTCCTGACCGCAGAAGCTCGTGCGTTGCTCGAGCTCAGCTGGGCCATGAGCAATTGCTCGATCACCGAGATCCTCTTCAGTCGAGGCCGCCGTAGCCTCAGCCGATTCAATGCGATCCCTCACCTCGAGGATCGGTTGCACAGCTATCGGTGAGCTCCCTCCCGGGGGTCAATCCAGGTCTTCGCTCAGGCTCATCACCACCGCCGGGCCGAGTTCGACCTCGGCTCGATACGCCGGGTGGTCGACTCCGAGCTTGATTGGACCTTCTCTTCGGCGCAAACGCTTTGCCGCGCCGGGGCTGAGGTCGACGGTCGTGTATTGGATGGCCGTAGTGCGGTCGGCATTGCCTCGCGGCTCGCCGTTCACCTGGAGCTTCTCGTCGCCGACGACGACGTAGAAGCGACTTTCGACGCCCGCGAGCTCGGAGAGCATGCGCTCGCGTTCTTCCCGGTCGGGGTATTCGATCATGATCGTGATGCTGAGACCATCGCCCTCGGGCAGTAGCCCGTTGTAGGTTTCGATCTCGTGCTCGATCGCCGACTTCTTGCTGATGCGCTCGGTGCGGATCATCTCTTGGATTTGGTAGAGCACGGTGTCGTGGTTTTCGAACAGCGCCGTCATGTTCGAGCCGAGCGCCACCCGACGGAGTCGCTTTTCCTCGATGACTCGGCGCTGAAACTGCGCTCGGATGCCCTCGTAGGCCCCGATGTCGAGCACCTCTGTTCGGTCGACTCTTTTCATTCGTGGCTCACTCGACGTTCAACCCGTAAGCCTCGGCGACGGCCTGCATCGGGTGGAGCAGGCGCATGCCCGTCTCCTGCAGCACCCGCTGGCCCGCGAGACTGCAGTCGCCGATGACGATCTCTTCGCCCCCGTCTTCGATGGCTCGAGCGAGCTTTCTCCCGTAGCGACGACCTTCGTCGTAAAATTTCGCTTTCATGCCCCATGTGCCGTCGACCGCGGAGCACCGCTCGATGATTCGTACCTCGGTGTCCGGCAGTCGCATGAGCACCCGCGCGGCCGGGTAGGCGATTTTCTGCGCCCGGAGATGGCACGCGGCGTGATATGCGACGCGGCCGAATCCTTTCTCGAAGTCCTTGTTGAGCTTCTTGTCCCGTCGAAGCCCGTCGAGGAACTCCATGGAATCCTGCGCGGCTTTGGCGACCGCTTTTGCTTCGGCGGTGCCGACGTACCGCGGCCATTCACTCTTGATGGTGTAGCCACAGGTCGGCCCGACCACGAGAACCGGGAGTCCGCTCCGGACGTGCCCGATGAGCAGGTCGACATTCTTTTTCATCTTCTTGGTGGCGGCGTCGACGTCGCCGCCATCGAGGTTGGGCATGCCACAACACTCGATTTCCGGAACGTGCACGACTTCGTAGCCGTTTTTCTCGAGGACGCGCACGGCGGCTCGAGGGACCTCGGGAAAGTTGTAGTCGCCGTTGCAGGTGGAAAACAGCACGACGCGGCCTTCGTCACCAGCGGTCGCGAGCGGTTCGTGCTCTTGAAACCAACGAGGAAACGGTTCGCTGGCCATCGGTGGCAGCAGAAAGTTGGAGCTGATGCCGGTGGTCTTCTCGGCAATTTTTCGTACCAGACGAGTCGAATTGACGAGGTTGGCGAGCGGGGCAGGGGGGCCCGCTCCGAGCTTTCCGATGAGGGCAGGTTCGCCCAGCACCTTGTCCACCACCTTCACGCCGTCGCGCTTCGCGCGAAGGGCAACCACCCGCTGCATCGCGCTCGGAAAATCCATGAGCTCGTACGAGTCTTCGTCTTCGGTGTAGGGGCACTTCACGTAGCAGAGCTTGCACTGCCAGCAGTGGTCGGCGACTTCGTCGATCGTGTCGGGCCCAACGAGCTCGACGCTCTCAGCGCGCCCGGATTCGATGTCGTCGTCGATCCTCTCGAACAAGATCGGGAACGAGCCGCAGTACGTCACGCACATCCGGCAGTCAGCGCAGATGTGGAACTGTCGCAGCAGTTCCTGCTCGAGATCGCGCGGATCCCAGTAGCGACTCGTATTGGGGTCCCACTCGGGCGCCTGCTCGGGCTTGCGCGGCGGGATCTTCTTCATGAAGGAATCAGTCGAGCGACTTCGACGCCTTGTCGAAGCGCCCCGCGTGCGACTTCTCCGCCTTGGCGAGTGTCTCGAACCATTCGGCGATCTCGTCGAAGCCCTCTTCGCGGGCGGTCTTGGCCATCCCGGGATACATCGTTTCATACTCGAAGGTCTCGCCGGCAACGGCGGCCTGGAGGTTCTTCAGGGTGTCGCCGATGGGCTTGCCAGTCGCCGGATCGCCGACCTGCTTGAGAAAATCGAGGTGGCCGTGCGCGTGCCCGGTTTCACCGTCCGCGGTATCTTTGAAGAGTCCTGCGACTTCCGGATAGCCCTCGACGTCGGCCACCTTGGCGAAATAGAGGTAGCGGCGGTTCGCCTGGGACTCGCCGGCGAAGGCTTCCTTCAGGTTGTCGTGGGTCTTGGTGCCTTCGAGCTTGGCCATGAATCCTCCAACTGAGTTTCAGCGAGACTGACTGGGGTAGCGAGGCCGGGAACACTCCCCGGCAGGGCCGCAAAACATAGAGGCCCGTCTTCCGAGAAACAAGCCCCGACGTAGCAGGCTCAGGGCTCGGTGAGCAGGCAGGCCAGCCCTTGAGCGTTGATCACCGCGTAGTGCCTCACGCAGTTGTTGAAAATGGCGTGAACTTCCTTCGCTTCGGCCCGGAGAGCCCTCACTGGGGCGGTCCAGGAGCGCAGCTCCTCGGGGGAGTAGAGGTAGTCGAATCTTTCGTGAACAGTCGCTCCCTTCTTCTGCCAACCCCCGAGGTTGTGCCCGTGGAAGCGGACCAACGCCAAGCCGGGGTCGGTGACTCGGACGACCGGCGGCACACCGCCTCCCAACGTGTCGGGTTCGTCGACGCACACGTACGAGAACCGGTTTCTTGTCAGCAAGTCGAAGACTCTCGCCGCGCGGTCCGGGGCGAGCCAGCTCGGGTGCCGAAATTCGACGCTCATCGGCAGTTCAGCCAAACGCTCTCGGAGCGTTTCGAGCTCCCGCGCACGACCTCGGGTCGCCGTGAACCAAGGCGGGAACTGTATCATCACGCAGCCGAGCTTGCCGGCACGTAGCAGCGGCTCGACCAGCGAGAGAAAGCGGCGCTCGATTTCGAGACTCAGCTCCCGGGGCAACCGGCTCGCGTACACCCGTCTGAGGTCGGGACCGAGCTCGTTGCCGATGGCGCGTTTCAGGTCGCCTGGTAGCCGCGCGACGTCGATAGGGTGCCCGGTCAATACCGGATGGGCTTTGACGTCGAATCGGAAATCATCCGGTGTCCAGGCGACCCACCGTTCGGCGGTCTCGGGTGGCAGAAGCGTGTAGTAGGTCGCGTCCACCTCGACGAGTCGAAAGTGCTTGGCATAGTGACTGAGCCGCGCCTCGGCGCTCGAGGTGCCCTTCGGGTAGAAGCGTCCGCTCTTCAGCAAAGTCTTGTCGGTCCAGCCGGCGGTGCCCGTCACGACTCGTGGAGCCGTCGCCGGAACCGGCGAGCGCGTCGCGAGCTCTTCGGCGGCGGCGAGCCGCTCTGGATCGGGCTCGGTCACGATAGACCCGGCCGAAGCCTTCACGGCGTCGCTCGGGTCCTGAGCGCGATTCGTTCGGCAAGCGCTCGCACGGTGAGGGGGCTCGAACCCTCCGCCTTGTTGTTGGCGATGACGTACATCACTTTGCCGAGAAGCTCGCACGCTTCGAATAGCCGCTCGATGTCGCTTCGCATCTTTTCCTGGGGGTCGACGATTCTGTCGAACGGCGCTAACTCGCCCTTTCGGTCCTCATAGCGGTGCCCGGGTGGAATCAGGAGTCGACTGACGACGAACGGTGCAGTCAGCACTCCCGGTGCATCGAGCTGCTCGCCAATGTCAGGCATGCGTTCCCAGAAGTTCAACACGTGGCCGACGCCATGTCTGCCGAGCACGTCCACGTATCGTGGCGTGAACAGCGCTCGATTTCTGAGCTCGACGGCGTACTCGTAATTTTTCGGAAGCGCCGCCAGGAAGGTATCGAGCTTCGTCGCGAACTCCGCTGGCGCAGGCAACTCGCTCGAGCGGCGCGGCGCGAACTCGAAGACGAGCGGACCGACGTTCTCGCTGAAATTCTCGGCGATGGGTTCGAGCACTTCTCGCTCGAAGACGGCGACGTCGAGGAAGCTCGGGTTCGGCGCGCGGGAGCGTGGATGGACGGCTGAAGTAACTTCGCTCCAGACCTTGCTCACGCACCGAAAACCGTGAGGGAGTTGCTCGGCGTATCGGGTGTAGGTCTCGGAATCGATCGGCCGATAGTACGAACGATCGATGCCCACGGTTCTAAAAAGAGGGTGTTTGGCGTATTCGGCGAGTCCGCGATCGACGAGGTCCCGTTCGGATGGTCGACCGGCGTACACGAGCCCGGCCCATCCGGGAAAGGTCCAACTCGACGTCCCGAAACGCACGCACTCGGGAACGCGGGCCATCAGTGCGCGATCCTCCGCGAGGTCGAGCTCGGGCGGGGGCTCGGCGAACAGATCTAGCTGGGCGTTTTTGCCGCGCACGCACTCGACGTTAGCAAGCGGCGCCGTGTGCAGCCAGCGAGGGCGTGCCCTGTTGGCGTTTACGGTGCGCTGAAGCGGCGCACGCGCTCGGTGACCAAGTCGAGCGCTCTCGGATGGTAGAGCAACGCGTTGTGGCCGCACTCATCGATGAGCGCGTGGTCTCCCACCGGGAGACGAGCGTTGGCG
>JAJDAH010000093.1 GCA_029261965.1 Polyangiaceae bacterium | reverse complement strand
CAGATCTGATCCGGCGTCTTGGCCGCAAGCTGCGGCACCGTGCTCATCGTTTCCGCCGGCTCGGCGAGCGGGCGACGCATGTACCGCGGCGCGCTCAAGGGAAACAAGAACGAATCCGGGCGTCCATTGACCAGCTCGATGGCGACGCTGCCCCAACGTTCGTCGGTATCGTTGTGCACGAGCGCCCACCCTTCGAGCACGCCGTTGTCGGTACCGGCTTCGAGCACGAGGCGGTATGTCGAACGCCAAACCGGCGTTTCGGCGATATATCCGAGGCGGATCGGAGCCTCGTCCGTGGCCAGCACACGAAGCGATCGACGAATTTGCGCGGCTCGCCCCGACAGCGCACTCACCGCCGAGCCGAGACGAGTGGCGAAGGTGGGATCGATCGGTCGAACCGCGTCGAGACTCGATGCGCGCAACCGACGCACCTCCCCGCTCTCGCTCAGGATCGTGACGTAGAGGTCGTCCTGGGTATCCGGAACGATCCTCGGGGGCCTCTTGCGCGCTCCAGCGCCGGGTTTCGTCGGCTCGTCGCCCGCTCCGGTGCCGTCATCGACCGGGATCGGTGGCGCCTTCTGAATGTCCACCAACTGCCCGACGACGCTCCCGTGCTTCGTCACGAGCGCCACCTGGATCCCTTTCATGCTCTCGAGCACGTCACGATAGGTGACAGGTCGGTCAGCTTCGAGCGGCAGCGCGGCCAAAGATCGCGCCAGCCCATGGCTGACGACGCTCGAAAACTCGATGGCGGATATCTGGGTTTTCGCCGCCTTCGAGTCCGCAATCACTATCAGCGTCTTGAGCGCGTCGTCGACGTGCGAAGCGGGCACCGGCAGGGTATCGGTGCCACCGGAAAGCTTGCCAGCGCGCTCGAAGTAACCAACCCCCGTCTCGTAGAGACGCAACTTCTGCAGGGGAAGAACGTCGGCAGCGGAATCTGGCGGGCTCGCCGCCTGACACGCGGTCAGGGCGAACACGAATGCAGCGGCAACTACGGAGTGGGTGCGCACGGGATCTCCTTGTTTCGACGCCGGGGACTCTAACACCAGCGGTCGGACACCGGTTCGGGCTCGATGTTCCCGCTGGGGGACCCACCAGCTGGCAAAGCGCGCTATCATCGTACGGTTGAGGTGACCGGTTCGTCAGAACATTTTCGGGTGAGCTTTCGCGGGCGCGATATCCCCTTGATGTTGGGCAAGCAGACGGTCGGCAGGACCCTCGACAACAAGATCCACCTGGTCGACCAGCTCGTCTCTCGACGCCACGCTTGCTTCAACGTCGAAGAACGCCGCGTAATTCTCGAGGACCTAGGGAGTGCGAACGGCGTATACGTCGATGGCGCCAGAATCGCTGAAGCGCAGGTGCTCACGGATGGAAGTCACATCGTCATCGGCAAACAGGAGCTCGTGTTCCGCGGCTCGAAGCCCGCTCGGCGGTCCGACACGGCCACGACCGACTCGCGCATGGGTCGGGCGACCATCGACGACCTACACCAACCGCAGTCTGACGCCGGCACCGAGCGCGGCGACGCCTTACGGTTGCTCGGGCTGATCGCCGAGAGACTGCTCGAGAAAGGGGACATCGGCCGCGCGGAGACCATCCTGAGCGTTCACCTGAAGAACCATCTCCGTCAGATGCGCGAAGGAGTCGCATCCCCTCCCGAGTCGACCAGCTTGGTCGGAAAGTACGCGCTCGCGCTCGCGAAAGCGACCAAACGCGTCACCTGGATCGATTTTCTTTTCGAAGTGTACGGGCTGTCGAGCCAGGTCATGTCCGCCGACACCGTCGAGGACTTGCACTCCCTTTTGCGCGAGCTTCCCCCGATCAAGTTGAAGCTCTTGCGCCACTACATCGAGCAGCTCGAGTCGAAGTCCGACAAGCTGCTCCCCGCCGAGCTTTTCATCGTGCAACGACTCGAAGGGCTGGCGCGGGTAGCGGCCGCGCAATAGCGCGGCGTCGACCTTCGAACGATGGCTCTGTGCACTGCCTCCTCCTCGTGGCCGCGGATGGCTGTGGTTTCCGCGGTGCTGATGTTGTCCATCGGACTCGGAGCCTGCACTCGTTGCGCGTCCGCGCGCCCCTTCGACAGCTACGTCGACGAGCCCACGACCCTCGACGCGGTCGAGGAGTTCGACGACCCCCCCGCGGTCGTCGCGAAGATCGTCAAGGGTAGCAAGCAATCGACCTCTGGCGGAGGAGGGTGCGGGCACAGCCCTGCATGCATCATTCTCTTGCCGGTGATCGTCGGTGAGATGGCCTTCCCGGCCAGATACAAGGAGGCCACGATCACTCGCGACGGCTCGCTCGTCTACGAAGGCGTCTTCAAACACAACGGTGAGTTCGTTCGTGCCAAGACCTGGGACGCGACGACCGAGCGCACGCTTCAACTCATCGCTCTGCCCAGGTTGGGCAAACGAATCGTGGTCGAAGTGGGCAGTGCGAAGCTGGGCCCCGACGGCAAACCGGGGCCGCTCGTCCGGACATCGGTACAATCGCAAGTCGACCTTCTGACGCCATACGAAGCGTTGCTGGGGACCACGGATGACAAGAAAGCCGCGCTCATCGAAATGGTGGGCGTGCTCGGTCACGACGGCATCGCGCTCGCGAGCAAAAAACTCGCGGATCCGAAACTGGCCGCCGACGTGAAAACCGGATTCGCCAAGCGCCTGTGCGCCAGCGACAAGAGTGTCATCGAAACCCCAGCGGATCGCAAAACACTGCTGGGTGCTCTAGGAACCCCGGAGCCGGCAACCACGACAGCAAGCGCGGCGCTCCTTTGCTATTCGCCCACGGACGCCGAGGAGCTCGAGCGTGCGCGGGCATTCATCGCCGTCGTCTCACGAGCGATCTGTGAGGGCGACGAGAAGTCGACCGGCCGGATCATCGCAGACGTATTGTCGTGGGCTGGAGCGCCAAAAAAGCGTGTCGCCCGGGGACCAGAGTCCGACCCGGTTCGCGCCGTTCTGCATCGCGCTCTCTCCGCCTGCCCGGCCGAGCGCCGTAGCTTCGTGCACTGGATGCTCGGCGGAGAGGTGAGCGAAACCGAGCTTCGAGCCATGTTGCTCGCCCAGTCCCTCGCCGCGCGAGTCGCGATGAATTTGGACGTGCAGAACGACGCGCACCACGAGCTGCTCGTCGCCGCGCTCGAGTTGGGCAGCCCGGCACGGAGCGTCATCCTGAAGGCGCTGACCACACGCAAAAAGACCACCGAACGGGAGCTCGACGTGCTCGTGAACGCGTTCCAGACGGAAGGAATGCCCGCCCGTGACCGTGCGTTCATCCTCGTGCAGTTCGACAAAGCCTCCGCGGCTCAATCGGCGCGCGTCATCCGACGCCTGAGCGCTCGACTCGACGATGCGAAGGACGACGAAAAGCCGACCTACCGAGTCGCGCTTGCGGTACTCGGCCGGAAGGACCAGCAGCTCGCCGCCGCTCGAGCCCTCGTGAGCTACCGCCGCTGTGTGCCCGACTCCGGAGTCGCCGCTCTTGGATCAACAAAACCCCGCTCATCGGCGAATCCCACCGCCCGAGCCCCGCGCGCCAAGGCCGTTCGCTCCCCGGAGTGCGGCGTGGTCCGCCCACGCTTGCACATCAACGCGAACACCGTCTTCGATCTTCGAAGTCTGCTCGGCTTCGGGCTCGCCACGGCGGGCTGCGATCACGACGAGCTCTTCCGGGCCGTGGAGCTCGCTGCCGCCGAGCCAAACGCCACTCGGGCATCGATTTGCGGCGAGCCGCCCCCGAAGTAGAAGACATCGTGGTGGACTCCTCGCTGCTCGAACAGATTCGCACCGCGCTCGGCAGCGTCATCCGCGGAAAAAACGACGAGATCGACCGCCTGCTCTTGGCGTTGCTCGCGAGCGGACACGTGCTCGTCGAAGACGTGCCCGGGGTCGGAAAGACCACCATCGCCAAAGCCCTGGCCAGAGTCTTCGACGTGGAGTTCCGCCGCGTGCAGTTCACGCCGGATCTACTGCCGGCCGACATTCTGGGCAGCCAGGTGCTCAACCCGAAGGACGGCTCGTTTTCCTTTCAGCCCGGGCCGATTTTCACGACGATCTTTCTCGCCGACGAGATCAATCGAGCCTCCCCGAGGACCCAATCCGCGCTCCTCGAAGCGATGAACGAGGAGCAAGTCACCGTCGAAGGCACGACTCGGTCGCTACCCCAACCGTTCACCGTCGTCGCCACCCAAAACCCCGTGGATTTCCAGGGCACCTACCCGTTGCCGGAAGCTCAGCTGGACCGCTTCCTCATTCGCCTGGATCTGGGCTACCCCGACGAAGACGCGGAGCTACAACTCCTCGTCGACCGTCGCCGGGCCGACCCCATCGACGCGCTCGTCCCCGTCGCGACTCGCGAGCAACTCGTCGGCTTGCAGACCGAGGTGCGTGGCGTCGATGTCGAGGAGCGCGTCGCGCGCTACATGCTTCACATCGTGCGCGCCACGCGTGAACGAAAAGAGCTGTCTCTCGGCATCAGTCCCCGAGGCACGCTCGCGTTGTTCCGCGCCGCCCAAGCACGAGCTTTTCTGGGCGGACGCAGCTACACGACGCCCGACGACGTGCAGTCGCTCGTGGCGCCGGTGCTCGCTCACCGCTTGCTCTTGAGCCAGGAGGCCACCTACGGCGGCGCGCGCCCGGAGAGCATCCTCGCGGAAATCGTCGCCGAGGCGCCGGTCCCAACGTGAATCTCGCGCGACTGAACCACATTCTCATCCCCAAAACCGCCGACGAACGCGAGCGGTGGAGGACAGGTCGGCTCGCTCGCTTCTCGAGACCCGTGCGCTGGTACTACTCGGTGCTCAGCAAAGAAGGCCGCGTGCTCGTCATCTTGTCCGCCGTCGTCGGGGCGGCTGGGCTCAACGTCGGGCGAACGCAGATCTACCTCTTGTGGTGCGTGCTCTCGGGGCTTCTCGTGGGCACGCTCATCTGGCGCCACTGGTTCGGCATGCCCGAGCTGAGAGTCGACGCGCGGGTCGGTCGCCGTGTCATGGTGGGCAAACCGCTCACCGTCGAGCTCGAGCTGCGAAACGGCTCCGACCACGCCTACCCCAACGTCCGTGTGCGCCGGCCGTTTCTGCCCTGGGATGGACGCTGGGTCGACAGTCGCGAGCCGTTCCTCCCGGAAGTCGCCCCCGGTCAGAATCGCGTCGAGACCCACGTCGAATTCGTCCGTCGCGGCGAGAAGCACCTCGACCCGTTCGAAACATGTCAGCTCGTTCCCCTGGGACTCAGCGTCGGGCGCATCGTGCGCAGTCCCACGGTTCGAGTGCTCGTCGTCCCTCGCATCGCTCAGGTCGAGAGCCTCGCTCTGCCCTTGGGACATCGGTACCAACCGGGCGGCGTCGCCCAAGCGTCCTTGACGGGAGAGGCACGTGAGGTCGTCGGCGTGCGCCCCTATCGCCCAGGCGATCCCGTGCGCGACCTCCACGCAAGAACCTGGGCACGCACGGGTCAGCCCCACGTTCGCGAGTATCAGCAGGAATACTTCACCCGCATCGGCGTCATTTTGGATACCGACAAGTCCGTCTCGAGCGAAGCACGGTTCGAAGCCTCGATATCGCTCGCCGCGGGCGTGATGGCCAAGCTCAGCCGTGGAGACGCGCTCATCGATCTGCTCGTGGTCGGGGGGAAGCTGCACCCGTTCACCGTCGGCCGGAGCCTCGGCTTCCTCGAACAAGCGCTCGACCTGCTCGCCACCGTCGAACCAGGGGCAGTGCTCGAATCCGAGCAACTGCTGGGTAGGCTCGAGCCTCACCTCGCGCCGTTGTCCTCGGTCGTTTTGATCAGCCAATCGCCGGACGCCGTGCGCCGCTCCCTGGCCAAACAGATCGAGGCCCGCGGGGTGCCCTGCCGTTCGCTTTGGGTGCGCGACGACGACTCGGCCACCGCAGCGTCTCCCCGCGAACAGGTCGTGGCCGTCGGGGACATCGAGTCGGAAAGGCCACTCCGGCTGTGAACCGCCTCGTCGCACTCCCGATCCTGCTAGTCGCCGTGCTCTACGGTTTGGTCAGCTCGCGTCCCGAGCTCGCGCTCGTCTTCGGTGCCCTCGCCATCCCGCCGGCGCTGACCACTCGGCGCTTCGACCTGGCGCGTTCGTCTCAGCTCTTGTTGCACGTGACGGTCTTTGCCATCGGCATCGTCGTGTTCGTCACGCTAATCCCACGGCAGCGCATGTTCGTCGTCGGCGTTCTGCATTCGGCCTGGGCCCGGGTCGCCGCGACGATGCTTCTGCTCGCCGTGATGCGCCTCTACTTGAAAACTCCCATTGGTGGCCCGACGTCGACCGTCGCCGTCGGGCTGGTGGCGCTGACCGCCTGCGGCGGCACAAAAACCGGCTGGCTATTCCCCGCCGCGGTGAGCCTCTATTTGGTGCTGGCGTTCACCATTCGTCGGCTCACCGACGAGGGGAGCGCCCCGTTGTCGCTCCTTCGGCGCCGACAGTTCTACATGGGCGGGTTCGCACTCACCGCGGCTGCCGCCGTGGCCGTCTCTGCCGCGGTCATCATCGTCCCGGTTCACAACGCGTTCGTCGAACGCTTGATGAAACTCGTCCCCCACCACACGCAAACCGGTTTCAGCGACCGGCTGCGACTCGGTTCACTGCGCGGTCTGTTGCAATCGGACGAGGTCGTCATGCGAATTCGCGGCCGGGCCACCGATCACCTGCGCGGAGTGGTGTACGACCGCTACCACAAGGGCCGCTGGACCTCGTCCGTCGATGCGGAGCTCGTGCCCAGCCAAGTGCCCAAAGAGCTCGAACCCGGCCCCGACATCACAAGCATCGAGTTCGTCGGCGAGGAAACGGACTACTACTTCTTGCCCTTCGCGCTCGGCGACGTCGCCGTCAACAGCGGCAACGCGAGCCCGGAGCCGAGCGGAGTGCTGCGACCAATCGCGGCGAGTGTATCGGACAGGCTCTGGTTTCGCCCTGGCGGGCGTGAGCACTATCCCATCGCCGGCCCGACTGCCGCGGACCTCCAGATCCCGATCCGTGTCTTCGAGAAGGTGCAACCGCTCGCACGCGAGTGGACGCGCGGCGCTTCGACGAACGAGCAGAAGCTCGCCGCCCTCGCCGACCATCTGAGGAAGGACTTCCGCTATTCGCTCGAGTTCGAACGCCTGAGCTCACGAGATCCGGTCGTCTACTTTCTCCTCGAGGACCGCCAAGGGCACTGTGAGTACTTCGCTTCCGCGATGACACTGCTCGCGCGCAGCCTCGAGATCCCCGCTCGCGTGGTGGGCGGCTACCGTGTCGCCGAGCACAACCCCGTCGGCGACTACTTCATCGTGCGCGAACGCAACGCCCACACTTGGGTCGAAGCCTGGGTGCCCGGCGACGGATGGCAAACGCACGATCCCACGCCGCCCGGCGACCTCACCGCAGCGCGTTCCCTCGAGACCCCGCTGCTCGCTGGCGTTTCCGACTGGCTCCGATCGAAGTGGGAAGGCGTGTTGCGGCAGCTCGACGCGCTGAGCTGGACACAAGTGCTCTCGCCGTTCTTCGTCCTCTTGCTCTTGTTCACGGTCGTTCGCTGGTGGCGGACCCGCGAGGAGAGAGCCGTGAAAGCACGGGTCGAGATGGACCAAGCCGCGCCGTGCTTCGAGAGCTTGAGCGAAGCCCTCGCCAGTCGCGGCATCCACCGCCCCCCGACCCAGCCCATCGAAAGATGGGCCGACGAATTGGCCGACGCTGTGCCACTCGGCGGCGCTCGGACAAGGGCTCGAAACCTCGTCTTGCGATACTCCGCGTTCCGCTACGGGCGTCTCGGCAGCGAAACCGAGCTCGATCGCGACGTCGACCGGTTCGTCCAGGACCTCGGCAACCAATAGCCGGGCGAAACCCCGACTTTCCTTCGAGGCACCTCAACCCGGAACAAGGTCCGTGCCTGCAGGGTTTTTTCTGGAGCAGGGTGTTTTTCGACACCCTGCTAGAGTGGCCGAATGCCGATCTCACTCGCTGGCGGCGGCAAGAAGCCGTCGCGCCCTTCGAGCCACAAACCCCTCGAGATGGATCGACTGATTCGCTTGGCTACCGAACTCGAAGAGACCCTCGAATCGAGCGGTGAACCCAAGCTCAACGCGACCATCATCGACGAGCTAGCCGCCGATCTGGGCGTACCGGCCGCCCATCTCTATGTTGCAGCGGCGACGATGAGCGAGCTCGAGTTCGACACGTCGAGCCCCGTGCTCCTCGAAGTGTGCGCGGGCGGCTGCCAAGCGTGGGGCGCCGTGGACCTGATCGAGCGCGCTCATGACCTCTTCGTCACGCGATCCGAGTCCGACCAGACCACCTTCGGCATCGTGCCCCGCAAGTGCCTCGACAAGTGCGAGCGCGCCGCCGTAGTCCAGATCCGAACCCCGGACGGCACGGCGGGGCTGAGTGAGACCACCCTAGGGCAGATCGACGAAGCCGTGGCACAGGCCCTCGACTGAAGAGTGTCATGACGCCAGAGTACAGCGTGACCGTTCTCGACTTCGAGATCCTGGAAGAGATCGAAGGGGCTTGGACGGCGGCCGCATTCATCGAGCTATTGGAGGCGATGGACTTCACGGACACCGCGGGCCTCAGCGACGAGGAGCTGCGCGAGATGACCATTCTAGCGTTGCAGGACCTCGAGCCGGAGGCAGCAGCAGGGCTCGTCCTGACTCAGCACCTCGGGACGCGGCTGAACGCGGGACAGATTCGCAACGCTGCGGCCGACATGCCCGACGAGAAACTCTGGGAGCAATTTGCCGATCTTTCATTGCACGAGGGCATGTTCAACGTGGGGAGCATTCTCTACGCCGCATTCCCTGCGCTCTTCCCTCAGCCCGACGCGGTACACCTGCGGCTCGAAGTTTCGGCGGCCACCGATGCCGGGAAAGCCGTCTTGCGCAAACCACTTCACGAGTCGTTTCTCGTGCGCCTCCTGGCCGACGGAATGGATGACAGCTCAGTCTTGTGTCGGGTCTTCGAGGAGCAACTACACGCTCCTTCATTCCCCGAAGCGGACAAGGTCGTTTGGATCGTAGAGGCCAAAACCTCGGAGGGGGTTTGCACGGTCGAAGTCACGAGCTCCGGCTATTGGCTCGACCCCTTACGCGGCACCAAATCGTACGAGTCGCGCGCCTATGCCGATCGGCCGCGCGAGACGGATGGTGAGCCCGCCCACGATCCCGCCGGCGGCAGGTGATCAGCGCTGCTTCTTCGGGAGCACGCCGAGCTCCGCGCGCATCTCGTCTAGGGGTCGTTCGAAGTACGGCTCCCAGTCGAAGTCCACATCATAAAGATCTCGTCTTACCGCCATGCCACGCTCGAGAGATTCGAGCACATCATCCGGATGAAACTGGAACTCCCCAGTAGCGTCGCCCTCGAAGATGTTGATGCCAAGGTGGCAGTGGAGCGCGATCATGAAGAGATAGCTGAATGGATCCGCCTTCATGAACCCACAAATGAAGGCGATGACCTCGCACTCTCCGGCGGGGTCGGTGTCGTAGTCGCCCAGCACATGGCAAAAGTCGTGTTTCATGAAGCCCTCGGGGAACCCCGCCTCCTGGCCCGGAAACGAGAAACCGCGTTCGATCATGTGCTCGTAGTAGGCGCGGCCGAACGTGTTCTCGGGAAGCTCCTCGAACGCGAGGTACTTTCCAGCGAGCTTGGGATCCAGCGCGAGCGCCTTCCTCGTCATGGGCGCTAGCTGCTTGTAGGCCCCGCTCAACCCCTGTTCGCGCCACGCCTTGCGTACGACGTCGCTCACCATCTTCGAACGACGCATCAGGTCGAATTGCACGTAGCGAAGGTGACCTTTGGCGACCGACGACAGGTTCGCGAGTCGCGGCTCGTCGACGTCTAGAGCCTTGGCGAAGCTGCGGATGACTTCGGTTTCTTTCGGCGAGGCCTCGCCGTCGATGATTGCCGTGACGATTTGAGCTTGGATGAGCCTTTCGCGATGCACGGGGTCGCTCACCGCGCTCGCCGCATCCTCGGGCGTGCACGCTTCCAGGTCGTCGCAATCGACACTCGCGTGTAGCGCTCGCGCGCATGCTTCGATCAGGTGGCGCTCGTGATCGTCGAATTCTCCGTCCGCCAACGCGACCGCTTTTAGCGACCGTAGCCCCGCGATCGCCTCTCCCTCCGCCAACCCGAAGTGTTGCATGTCGATCCTATTCCCGGGGAACACCCCCATGCCCGATATTACCAAGACGAGCCGCGAGGCCAAAAGCGCTGTGGCGGCTAGGTCGACGTTCGATGTGCTATCCCATCGTCATGGCCAGTCGAAAGTCAGCGTTCGCGCCCGCAGGCTTCGTTGCCGCAACGCTTCTATTCGTAGGCTGCGGGAGCTCGACCGGTGGCGAGACTCTCACCGACGCCGGCACCGCCGGCGCGAGCGGGATGGGATCGGGCGGAACCGGTGGCGGCGCCACCGGGGGAAGCGGGGGCACAGTCGCGGCGCCCTGCCCGGGCGGCACGCGACAATCCGGGTTCGAGACGTGCATGGTCGGCACCGAAACCCGCATTCACCGCTTTGCGCAAGAAGCATGCGGGGCGCCACCGTCGTCGTGCACTCCGACTCCGGCGGGTGAGCCTCTCTCGGACTGCCGGACCAGCTCGGACTGTCCGGAAATGAACGGTCGTCCCGGCTACTGCGTGCCCCAGTCGGGCCGATGCGATTGCCGCTACAGCTGCCTTCAAGACGAAGACTGCCCGAGTGGCCAAATTTGCCACTGCGGCTCGGAAGGCTTCGGCCAATGCCAGCGTAGTGACTGCACCACCGATGCGGATTGTTCCGCCGGTCTGAGGTGTGCCAGCTACACCGCGGACGTCTGCGGTATCATCGAAGGGTTCGCTTGCCAGCTCCCCGCTGATGAATGTCAGCAAAGCGACGAGTGCGGGCAAACCGAAAGCTGTTCGTTCGACGCGATGGCCGGTATTCGCAGGTGCGTCGAGAACTATTGCGCCTGCTGTTGAGCAAGCGAAGCGCGGCGCTTACCGGACAAACGTGTCTGCCACGGAGCGTGCCGTTGCCGTGTACGATACGCGAGTCATGCGCTCGAACCCGCTGTTGAATCCCTTCGCCCTCGGACTCGTGCTCTGCTCCGTGGCCTGCTCCGGCGCGGACGACGACGAAAACCAACCTCCCGGAGAAACTGCCGCGAACTGGGAGCTCGTCGTCGACGCCGACTGGACCCTCGAAGCCGGCACCGAGGGTTATACGTGTGCGCGCGCGACCATCCACGACGACATCTACATCGGCGGCTTTCGCGCCATCGCGCCGCTCGGAACGCATCACACTTTGCTGACAGTGATGCCACCGGGTCAGGGCGGGACCGAGCCCGACGAAACCTTCGAGTGCAACGCCGCGACGATCGGCGTCAACATGATCTTCGGAGCGGGCGTCGGAACCAACGAGCTCGAGTTCCCGGAGGGAGTCGCCGTAAAGCTCCCGGCCGGCTCGCGACTGCTGCTCAATCTGCATCTGTTCAATACGAGTCTCGAAGAGCTCGGTGGCCTGTCGGGCACCGAGGTCAAAGTCATCGAGCCCGAAGACGTCGTGCACGAAGCAGAGATCATACTCGCCGGCAAGATTTCCGGTCTCGTCGTCGAGCCCGGAGTGACGACTCAAACCGGCTCCTGCAGCATGTCGCACGACGTGAACGTCTTCGCCGTCTTCCCGCACATGCACCAGATGGGCAATCACTTGAAAGCGACGGCAATGCCCACGGAAGCCGACCCGACGGTGCTCGTCGACGCACCCTACGACTTCGAGGACCAGCTCTATTACCCCGTGAACCCGCCGCTCGAGCTGCTCGAGGGCGACCCCGTCGAGGTCGAGTGTCAGTACGACAACCGAACCCGTGAAGCGGTCTCCTTCGGCGACAGCTCGCTCAGCGAAATGTGCTTCGTCGGTCTCTACCGGTACCCCAAGCGAAGCGATGACGGCTTCATCTGCACGAGCGGCGGCGGCACACGCCCAACGCTCGACGGTCCACCTTGCGCAGAGGTCGGCGCGCCAGGCAACGAGGTCGGCATCGGCAGGCACTGCACCGGGACGGGCAACGAGTGCACAGACGGAACTTTCTGCCTCGCCGAGTTCACCGACGGCGAATACGGCAACTTCTGTACGACCATCTGTTCGGACGACGGGGCCTGCGGCGCCGGCGCCAGCTGCGCGGGCGACAGTCAAAAGGCCTGCATCCCCGACGAATGCGCCGCCCCGACGAGCTCCTCGAGCCCGTAGCCGAAGAACCGATCGACGGCGGACTCCCGACGGTTGCGCTTCGACGCGGCGCGCCCTACACGCTAGCTCCCACTAGCGCTGTTGGAGGTGGATCTTGAAAAAACGGAAGCTCGGCAGGAACGGCCCCGAAATCTCGGCCCAAGGTCTTGGTTGCATGGGCATGAGCGACTTTTACGGGGGCCGCGGCGACGAGCAAAAGGCCATCGCCGTCATTCATCGGGCGCTGGAGCTCGGCATCAATTTTTTCGACACCTCGGACATGTACGGGCCCTTCACCAACGAGCAGCTCGTCGGAAAAGCGCTGGCGGATCGGCGCGATCGAGCGGTCATCGCGACGAAGTTCGCGATCATGCGGGGCGAGGACGGCTCGTTCACCGGAATCAGCGGGAAACCGGACTATGTGAAGAAGTCCTGCGAAGGCAGCTTGAAGCGACTCGGCGTCGATACGATCGATCTCTACTACCAGCACCGAGTCGACCCGAAGACGCCCATCGAGGACACGGTTGGGGCCATGGCCGACTTGGTCAAGGAGGGGAAGGTCCGGCATCTAGGCCTCTCCGAGGCATCGAGCAAGACCCTGCGACGCGCCGCCGCGGTTCACCCGATCGCCGCGCTTCAGACCGAGTACTCGCTTTGGACGCGAGATCCGGAAGCGGAAGTTCTCCCGGCGTGCCGTGACCTCGGCGTCACGTTCGTCGCCTACAGCCCGCTCGGTCGAGGGTTTCTGACGGGTCAGATCAAGACTCTGGACGACCTCGAAGAATCCGACTGGCGCAGGATGATGCCGCGCTTCCAGGGCGACAACTTCCAGAAGAACGTCGATCTCGTCGCCAAGGTCGAGGAACTCGCGAAAAAGAAGGGATGCACCGCCGCGCAACTCGCCCTCGCGTGGGTGATGGCTCGCGGCGACGACATCGTGCCGATCCCCGGCACGACGAAGATCGAGCGCCTGGAGCAGAACGCCGGGGCAGACGCCGTGGCACTCTCGGAGGCCGAGCTCGGGGACATCGAGGCCATCTTGCCTCGAGGGATCGCCGCCGGTGAGCGGTACCCCGAGGGCGGCATGCGATCGATCGACGGCTAGCAGCGAGCTCTGCGAATCAATCGACTCGCGCCCGCGTGATGAGGTCACCAGGCATTTTTCACGCAACTGAGTCCGCCCACCGACCGAACGGTGTGCGTGAACCACGCCGAACCCCTCCATCAAGACCCGCCCGCCTCGTCTACCCCGAGCTCCTCCGCCCCAAGCTCCTCCATCCGTATCGGTCCCCTGACGATCGACCACCGACGATCGATCGCGGCGGTCGGCCGAGAGGTCCTCGTCCTGACCCGCTCAGAGCTCGACCTGTTGCTCTACCTCTACGGCCGCCCCGATCGAGTCGTTCCCGCGAGTGAAATCGTCGCGTGCGTCCTGCGTGCCGCCGGCGCGGACGCCAACGCTCGCTTCCACGTCTGGAATCTGCGCCGCAAGCTCAGCCTAGCGGGCGTGCCCAGCGACGCCGTGGTGAAAACGGTTCGTGGAAAGGGGTACACCGTAGAGCTCACCGCACAAGAGTGACGAGCCCGAGCGCTTCGCGCGAGCGTCCGTGTTAGACGTCGGTCCCACGTGAAGGAGCCTCTGATCAGCTGCCTGATGGTCACGCGGAACCGCGCGAAACTCGCCCGCCGCGCCATCGAGTGTTTTTCGCGGCAAACGCTCCGCAACACCGAGCTCGTCATCGTGGACGACGGCGACGAGGACTATTCCGAAGTCATCGCCCCCTACTCGAAGAACCATCGAATCTCGTATCATCGGCTCCCCCCGGACGCCGAACGAACCCTCGGCGCTGCGCGAAACGTTTCGCTCGATGTCGCCGAGGGTGACTACTGCGCTCAATGGGACGACGACGAGTGGTACCACCCAAAACGCCTCGAAGTGCAGATGCGCGCAGTCGCTACCGGCTTCGGAGCGGTGGTGCTCGACTACACTCTGATGCACCTCGACTCGCCCGGCTTCGTCGAGCATCCCTACCGGGCGACACTCACCGGAGGCACGCCCGGCACGATCCTCCACCGAAAGAGCCGCGTCCGTTATCCCGACCTCAGAAAGGGTGAGGACGACGTCTATCTGGCGAGCCTGAGGGAGCAAATGCACGTGGGCCCCGCCCCCTCGCCCCACAGCCACTTGTTCATCCGCTGCTTCCATGGTGACAACACTTGGGACTGCGACCACTTCCTCGAACGCCTCCGGCGCAAGAAGGCCGACAAGTGGAGCCACTTCTGGGCGACCAAGATCCGTCGAAATCTGTTCAAGCACCACGCCTTCCGGCTGACGAAAATCGAGAAACGCACGATCGAACAGTTCCTCGTCGACAGTCGTCGACTCGACCTCATCTGCCATGCCTGAGGCGGCGTTGAAGCGGAGCCTCTCGTACCATCCGACCGAACTGTTGCGGGCGCTCGAGATCCGACTGAACCGCCGGCTCGTCGGTCAACGACGCCCTTCGGTGGGGGACTACAGCGCGTCGCCCAGTGAAGGTGATCTCGGCGCCTTCCAAGGCGGCGTGGGCTCGCTCGATCTCGCCATCGTCGTCACGACCTTCAACCGCCCCGCCGCTTGCGACCGGCTCGTTCGACAGCTGGCCAGTCAACTCGTCCAGGCCGCGATCTCCAGCGCCCGACTGCTCGTGCTCGACGATGCCTCGAGTCAGAGCTACGCCGCGCTTCGTGACGGCCTCGATGAACTCTACCGCGGAAAACACCTCTACCTCCGGCGCCACCAGAACGCCGGCAAGACGGGGTTCTGGAGGACCTACCAGGCAGCGATGAGCGTGCTCGAACGCCTCGAACCGCGGCACACTTTGTTCGTCCAGGACGACATCGAGCTCGCTCCGGACTTTTTGAGACGGTCACTCGACGCGTGGCGTGGAATCGACGATCGAAAAAAGTGCGTGCTCAACTTGTTCACCGGCGGCGACGACGAGCCCGACGGTCGTTGGATCGAATTCTCGCGCGTCGAGTCACCCGGCGGTGCCCACTGGCTGACCCAGTGGTTCGATCTGCCGGCGTTTCTCGTCGGACGCCGTTTCTTTTCGGTTCTCGGCTACGAGGTGTTTCCGGTGCACGAGCACCGATGGCGCCGTAACCCGCTCGCGTCCAGCGGCGTCGGCGCCCAGCTCACTCGCCGGCTCTGGGGTCGAGGCAACGTCTATCAAGTGAAGGAAACGCTCGCCTATCACGGCAGCGAGCCGAGCCTGATGAACCGCGGCGCCCGAGAGGCTCGCCCGCTCGACAATCGCCCAGCCCGCTAGCACCGCAGGGCCGCCCGCCCGTCGAAGTCAACGACGCCGAGTCACTCGCCCGACGACACGGCCGATTTCTTGCGCGCTCCGGGCCGTGACCAGAACGCGCTCGTGCTGGTCCCAAGCGCGCGGCAAGGCGCGAACTACCTGCCGGGCAACCCGTCGCGCAGATCGCCACGAAACGCGCGCGAGTCCAGCGTCGTCGATTCCGCCGGACGACCTACCCTTGTCGAAACACATCTTCACGAAGTAACCCGGCGTCGTGCGATCTCGCCGAATGACGTGATAGACGATGGCAGACGGGGCAAAGACGATCGTTTCGCCACGCTCTCGCAGTCGAAGCGTGATCTCGCTGTCCTCGTCGTATCCACCGGTCCCCTTGCCGAGCTCGGGGCGGAAGCCACTGATCTCGCGAAACAGCTCGCGACGGAACACCATGTTCCCCCCGTAGAGACTCAGCTCGTAGGGGCCTTCGTCATGGTCGGGCGTCTTGCCCAGAAGCGCCGCGAGGAACCCGCGCAGCCAAGCCGGCTGGCCGTCGGGGAACCGAAGCTCGATGCCACCTTGCTGCACGCGGCTCTGGTACTTCTCCGCGACGCGAGCGTGCTCACGTAGCGCCTGAGGATCGACGAGCTGATCGTCGTCGGTGAAAAACACCCACCGACCGCGCGCCTCGGCGATGCCTCGATTGCGCGCCGAGCTCAGTCCAACTCGCTCTTCGACGACGTAGAGCACGTCGAATGGGCTGCTCGATGCGAAACGGTCAGCGACGTCACGGGTGTCGTCCGACGAAGCGTTGTCGACGAGCACGAGCTCGAACCGCTCGGGTGGAAAATCCATTTTCGCAATCGACGACAGGGCGTCGCCGAGCAGGTGTGCACGGTCGCGAGTACACAAGACGATCGAGAAGTCCGGCGCGTCGCCCACGAGAGCGTTTCTAACGCCATTTCCCGCGGCTGTGTTAGACGAGGCGAAGTGCGCATCGCTTGGTTGACGCCATACTTGCCGGCCCCGCTGGACTCGGGCGGCCGGATTCGCATGGCCAAGCTCGCTGAAGCCGTGCGAGACCACGAGCTTCACCTCTTTTCCTCCATCGAATCCGTCGACAACCGCGTGGAGGACCTGCTGCCTCCGGGGGGCGACCATCCGTGGGCCTCGATCACGTCGGCCCCTAGGGGTCCAGACCGGTTCGAGCCGACGTGTCCGAAGAATGCGCGACGGTACCCCCGCGAGCTGAAACGAAGACTCGCCCAAGCCGACGAAGACGAACCGTTCGATGTCGTGGTCGTCGACCACTGCCAGACCGGCCACCAGCTCCCCCCGCTCCGACGCGCCAAGGTTCTGGTCGCGGAGCACAACATCGAATCCGAGTACTGGCGCAGCCAGTTGACGAAGCGGCCGGTCCGCCACGGCCTGAAATGGCTCGTTTGGCGCCGATACGAACGGGTGCTCTGGCATAGAGCGGACGCTGTCACGGTCGTTTCCGAGCACGACCGCGAGGTGGTCCAGCGCGTACGGCCGGACACGGGGGTGCTCGTGCCCAACGGCATCACGTTCGACCGCTACCGATTCAAGCCCCCCGGCGAGCGCACGACGGAGCCTCGTCTTCTATTCGTCGGTTTGATGACCTACGGACCGAACGTGCTGGCGGCGCGTGACCTCGCCCAAGACGTGCTCCCTCGCGTCCGCGAAGCGCACCCGCGAGCACTCGCTACCCTGGCCGGGCGCAACCCCACGCCGGAGGTTCGAGCCCTCGCTTCGCCGTCGGTGGACGTCACAGGAGCCGTGGACGACATCTCGACGGTTTTCGATGACCACGCCGTCTACGTGAATCTCGTTCGGTGGGGCGCCGGTAGCAGTCTCAAGGTGCTCGAGCCCCTGGCGACGGGCATGCCGCTCGTCGCCTCGAAGTTCGCCGTTCGCGGCTGGAACCTGGCCGCGGGCAAGCACTACATCGAGGTCGCGTCCGCCGCCGAAGCGGCGGAGCAAGTGCTACGAGTGCTTTCCGAACCCGAGAAGTTCCGCGACATGGCCGAGCGCGGTCGCGAGGTCGCGCGCCGCTACGCTTGGTCGACCCTCGGACTTCGATTTCGAAAAGTGATCGAGGACCTCGGCGTCACGGGTAGGCAATGAAGTAGCAATCGCGCTCGTAGGCTTCCACGAGCTCGGCTTTCGAAAAACCTGACTCGCCGTCGAGCCAACGTCTCATCAACGACAGGCGCAGACCCAATTCGCCGACCACGAGGTCGTGAATCATCTCCGGGCTGACCCCGTAGTGCGCCGTGGATTTTTCGCCCGCCTCGAACACGATGATTGGCCGACAGCGCCGGATCGTCCCGGCCCCGCCGCGCATCGCGTCGTATTCGCCGCCCTCGACGTCGATCTTGATGAAGGCGATGTCTGCAGTAGCAGGGACGACGTCGTCGAGACGACAAACCTCGACGTCGATCGACTCGATGACGGGATCTGCCCGATCGTAGGTTCGACGAACGAGCCCGCTATAGGCAGGAGCATTCTTGACCCAGTTGAAGCTCGCTCGACCGGGCTGCTCGCCAAGTGCGCAATCGTGGATTCTGGCGTCCGGAAATTCTTCCCGCAACCGCTCGGCCAATTCGGGAATCGGTTCGAAGGCAAAATGACGCGCGGTCGGCGCGAGCCTCTGCATCTCGCTGAGGATCGCGCCTTTGTGCGCTCCGACGTCCACGCAGACCGAACTCGGACCGAGTCGCCGGCGCATGACTTCCACCGTCTCGGCATCGTAGCGCCGCCCGAGCGACTTGAGATCCGGGCGGCCCAACGCCTGGCGGAGACGTCGAACTGCACCTCGAAACGGCTCTGGAAAAAAGCTCTTCACTCCCGTCACCGAGACCCTACCGCCCGCGGCCATGCGCTTGAACCGAGAACTGAAGCCGGCGGGTCATCGTGGTAGGGAACGCTCCTCCGCCCCAGAGCGGGTTGGCGAAAGACGATGGCGACCTACGACGTCGAAGAGCATTGGTCACGCGTGGCGAGAGAGATCGAGTCGCGCGCCGGCGAGAGTCACCTTGCCGGGGACGACAGCCCCTATTTCGAATACAAGCGGCACAAGTTCCTCTCGCGGTTCTTCGATTCGATCGATTTTCGCGACAAGACGGTGCTCGAGGTCGGCTTCGGTCCCGGCGGCAACCTGAAAAGGCTCGCCGAACGGGGCGGGGCGAAACGCATTCTCGGCGTCGACATCTCCCGGGAGATGCTCGAGCTCGCGACGCGAAACCTTTCAGAGCACGCTCACATCGCGAAGCTCCACAAGATCGACGGGGTTGCATTTCCGTTCGACTATCGATCGGTCGATCTGACGTACTCGGTGACGGTGCTCCAGCACAACACCAGCGCCGACATGTTCACCGAGCTCGTCGCCGAGATGTGCCGCGTGACAGCGACGACCGTCATCGCCATGGAAGACATCGGAAACAACGGGCAACGGGCCGGCAGTGGGGACTGGACCGGGCGCCGCGTCGAGGTTTACCGCGACGTCTTCTCGGAAAACGGGTTCGACCTCACGAGCGTGGACTTTCTGAACACCCAAACCAGCCGACGCTGGCACAAGTTGTCCTACGACCGAATCTACAAACGGTTCGTCAACCGTACCCACCGGGAGGGTGAGCCGATGCCACCCTGGGCGCGCAGACTGATGGGCGCGGCGCTCGCGCTCACGAGCAGACTCGACGACCTCTTGGTCGAACGCCGCGGGCTCGCGAGGATGCAGTTCGAGAGACGGTGACGCTCAAGCCGCGCGGCCACGCATGACCAAATCAATCGCCGCCTCGAGTCCCCCCTGACTGAATGGTTTTTGCAGGCAAGGGTTCGCCACGGTACTCAGGAACTTCTGGGTTCGAGCGGTAAACGCGCCACCGGTGACGAAGACGACCCTTGCGAGCAATTCTGGGTGGTGCTCGCCGAGCTTGTCGTGCACATCCACGCCCGTCATGTCCGGCATCATCACGTCGCAAAAGATGATGTCGAAAGTATCCTTCTCGATGGCCAGAAGACCGTCCCGCCCGTTGCCGGTCACCTTCACTTCGTGTGCTCGCAAACGGCGTGCGAGGGTCTTGGCCGAGACTCGGTCGTCGTCGATGATCAGTATTCGCAATCGTCGATCGGCGTTCTCCCGACGGCAGATTTTCGAATCCACACGTTGTCGCGGCTCTTTGGCAGCGGCCGGCATCGCCACTCGGAAGGTGGTCCCCTTGCCTACTTCGCTCTCGGCCGTGATCGAGCCCCCCATGCCTCGAACGATGCCGTGACAGATGGACAGTCCGAGCCCAGTGCCTACACCAATCGGCTTCGTCGTGTAGAACGGGTCGAAGATGTTCGGCAGCACCTCCGGCGGGATACCGCAACCGGAGTCGCTGATTTCCACCACTGCGCGACCCTCGGCATCCGTCGAAGTCGCGAGCCTGATGGTGTTTTCTCGAGCGTGCCCATCGCCGATGGCCTGGGCAGCGTTCACGATGAGATTCAGGAACACCTGGCCGAGCTTCGCTTCATTTCCGTGAACGAAGGGCACCGAGTCGTAGTCGCGGCTCAAACTCGCCCGGTGCTTGACTTCGTTCATCGCTATTTTGATGCTCGACTCGAGCACGGCTTCGACATCGAGCGGCCCAACCGCCTCCTCGTCGGCGCGGGACAGGGTCTTCAAGCTGGCCACGATGTCCCGGACGCGCGCTGCCCCCACGCTGGCATCTCTGAGCGCCTCGATTGCTTCGTCGCGATCCTCCGCCGAGAGCGAGTTCGGCGGCTGGGATAGCAGATCCTCGACGACGGCTACATTCGACACCACGTAGGTGAGCGGATTGTTGATCTCGTGGGCGACGCCCGCCGCGAGAGTGCCGACCGAAGCCATCCGTTCGCTCACGCGCAACGCTTCCTCCGCTAATCGCTTTTCCGTCACGTCTCGACGCACGGCAACGAAGTGCGTGAGCACACCGTCTCGGTCTCGGACGGGCCAGACCGTGAGATCTTGGTCGAACGGCGACCCGTCTTTGCGCTTGCCGAAACACACTCCTTGCCAGACCTCACCTCCGCGGACCACCTCTTCCATCTTCTCGTAGAACCCGGCGGGGTTCTTGTCGCTCCTCAAGAGCTGACTCGGCGTGCGCCCGCGTGCTTCCGGAGCCGAATATCCCGTCAGCCTTTCGAACGCGGGATTCGTGTAGATGATCTCACCGTTCGAATCGGTGATTTCGATCGCGTCTCCGGCCTTTTCCAGCGCGTTGACTAAAGTGAGCAACCGCTCGTTGCTTGCCTCGAGCTCGGTGGTCCGGTCCGCAACGAGGGCTTCGAGCTTTTCCGTGTGTTTGTCGAGGCGCTCCGCCATCGAGCTCACCGAGGTGAGGAGCGAACGCACCTCACGGGGCTCCCAGATCCGGGGCGGGCGAACGCTTCCACTGAAGTCGCCGCGACCAAAGCGATCGAGCGCGGCGACGATATCGTTCAACCGAACAGCCAACCACTGACTGAGAAGGCCTGCCAGCAACAGCGCGATGAAGAGCGCCACGACCGTAACGAGCAGTGTCTGTCGTCTGGCATCTGCGGCGTGCGCCAACACGTCTTCGCGCGGCTGGTAGGTGACGACCGTCCAATCTCCGCCTTGGACTCGAACGCCTGCAGCGACGCCGGTCATCGACACGCCGGCTTCGTCGGGCGCGGTTCTGACGCTGGGTGCTCCGGCAGGAGCAAAAAGCTCCGTCTGCGTGACATCTGACAGCACGCTCTTGGCATCGACGCGCGTGTCCGCGAGCAGTCGCCGCTGCGCGTCGATGACGACCAGTTCGTAGTTCTCAGCCTCGTCCGCGACTCGTTCGACGACGTCGCGCACGAGCGAAAGCGAAACCGACCCCTCGACAAAACCGGCAACGGAACCGTCCCGAGCGAGAACGGGCGCTGCAATCTGCAGGTTCGGCACACCGGACCGACGCCCCTCTTGCACCCTCGAGACCGCCGTCCTTTTCGTACGAACGAGCTCTCGATAGTAGTCGCGATCGCTGTAGTCCGTCCCAGCGTTTGGACGGCCATCGGCGCCGACGGGGGGATCTGTCACGAGCGAGACCCCCGCTTTGTCGGCGACGTACATGAAGCTGAAGCCCCCGGCGCGCGTTCGATACCGGTGCAACATCTGCTGCTGCTTTTCGACTGGCAGTTTCGCCGGGTCCTCGATGTGTCCCGCGAGCAGCTCGACTTCGCGAATCTTCGTCTCGATGAGCTGCTCGAGCTCGCGCTGCACGGCGCGCGCATGCGTGCGGGCGCTCTCGTCCATTCGCCGCCGAGCCAGCTCATCGATTCGCGACGCCTGAGAAACGCCCAGCCACATCACCGGCAGCGCCCCGATCGCCGCTAGAGCAATGAACAGATAAATTCGTGCGTTCAGGTATTTCAACCGTGTCCCGCCCAGAAATCGCGCAGTCTTTCGATCCTATCCCGCGCTCCGCCGTGGCCTCGTCACCCTTGAGGGGTGACACGCTCACCACGCCGGAGTCACGGAGGCGTTCCGTCGGATCCCGCGCGTCGAGGCCCGACGCCGAGCAGCTCAATCTCGAAAATGAGCACCGAGCCCGGCGGAATCATTCCGGGTTTGCCTTGCTCGCCGTAGGCGAGGTGCGGCGGAATCGTAATCGTTCGTCGACCTCCGGGTTTCATCCCGAGAAGGCCGACTTCCCAGCCGGCGATGACCACGCCCCGACCGAGCGTGAATTGGAACGGTTGGTCTCGATCGCGCGAGCTATCGAAGATCGTGCCGTCCACCAGGCGTCCCACGTAGTGAACGAGTAGCTGGTCGCCGACTTTCGCGCCCTCCCCTCGTCCGAGATCTTCGTCGTCAATTTGCACCCCATCGGGTTCGACACGTTCGGGTGGCGAGGCAAGCTCGGAATGCTCTCCGTCTTCCTGCTGTTCGAAGCTCGGCGGGTTCACGACGACGATGGGGGAGTCGACGTGACGGGGACTCCGGGCGGCTGGAGCTGCGCACGACGCCACGGCCAGCGCGAGCAAGAAAATCGCCCTTGGAGGTGTCGGCAAAGCGATGTGCTGACGTCGCATGTCGTGACCCGGGGTACCGCTGGCCGCGCCCGCGAATGTTAGCATGCAGCTCCAACGTGTCGTCCCCCACCTCTGGACCCAACCCGTACCAGCCGCCCCAACCCGAAGGGTTCCGGGCGCCGGAGCCCGCAGAAAAAAGCGAGCGACCGAAGTGGCTCCTGTTCGCCGCGGTGGGAACGATCGTGCTTGGCGTGCTCGGCGTGCTCGCCGGCCTACTCGCCCCCGTGAACTACTTCATGGCGAAGCACAACCCGTTCGCGGGCATGAGCGGCCCCGAGATGCAGCGCATGCAGGAGAAGATCGCCGCCGCATCGATGCCCGAGCTCATCGTGCTTCTGGGAATCGCCAACCTCGTCGTGAGTGGTGTCGCGCTTTGGGCGGCCATCCAGGTCGTTCGAGCGCGCCCAAGGTCGCGCACGCCATTTCGCCGCTGGCTCCTCGTGCTCGGGGTCTACGAAATCGCTGCAGTGGCGATCGGCCTATTCGCTCAATACCGGGCGTGGACCGCCATGAACCGACACATGGACGAGCTGATTCGCACGTTTCCATCTGGCTCCGCCCAGGCGGAACGCTTTACGGAGACCGTCATGGGCGCCGGGCTCGTCATGGGCATGGCGTTCGCGTTGGGCTGGGGGGCGCTGAAGCTCTGCTTCATCTTCTGGGCCAGGTACTACGCCGACCAGCCTCAGTCCGTGCAGTACCTCCGCGACTGACTCGGTGCCCGCGCGAGCACGTGAACGCCGTGTGGCTTCAGCCGTCGCTGACGTCTAGCGCGTCGACCGCCACGTGCACACCGCTGGCACGACGCCCGGCTCGCGCCTCGACGGTCCGCACCACTGCTTGAATGCCGATGGTCTTCGAGACGAACGTGCCGAGCTTGGACGCGCGGCTTCGTACCTCGTCGTCGAGGGTCCCGCTGTAGAACACGGCGTCGAGCACGAGACGTCGCTGGAGGAGCGCCTCGGCCACGTCCACACCGTTGCCGTCCCCGAGATCGATGTCGAACACGCCCAGCGTGAACTTTCGCGCGACGGCGAGCGCTCCGGCGGCACTCTGAACCTCGGTGGTTTCGAATCCGCGAGACCGCAAATGCATCGCGAGCACCTGACCGATGACAGGCTCGTCATCCACAATCAGAACCGAGCAGCGGGGCGTGCCCACGGAGGGCGCCGCCGACTCGAAAGGCGCGGTACGGTCCTCGGAGGCCACACCCCCCTACTGCAACG
>JAJDAH010000092.1 GCA_029261965.1 Polyangiaceae bacterium | reverse complement strand
AAGCTCGGGGTCGCGCCTCGCTCCTCGCCGCCGCCGACGCCTCCCGGCTTCGGCCAGCTCTCGCTGCCCTTCGCCCGCGCCCCCTAGAACCGATCCGCTGGCTGCGCGCCGCCACCACCCCCTTCGCGCCTTGTCCCTTCGGGGTCGACGCACCGGTCTGCTCGTCTGCCACCACCCCGGCGAGCCTTCGTGTCCACGCCTCGACTCCTCGCTACCTCGGAGCGGGATTTCTGTTTCCCGCACCGCACTCGGCAATGGTGCAGGGGGCTGCCCTAGATTCGGAGGGGGCCTTTTTCCAGCTTCGATTGCCCTTCGCGCTTCGTGTAGCGGGAGACACTCACAGAGGGTCAGCATGGCGCCCCGTAGTCACTGTTGGCACGATCCCCAGGGAGCCTGAGCAACTGACCAACCTTCGTCGATGGTCACGCAATCGCAATCCGGAGCAGGACTGGAGCGCAGGCACACGCGCTCGCAAGTGCCCATGCGGCACGTGAGCGTCAGAGAGCACTGCACGTCGTGATCGCAAGACTCACCGACACCTCGGTCACTCGACCCGCGCGAGCCGACGATCGGCTTGCACCACAGCCCCCCGCGCCCGAAGCCCGTGACGTGAAAGGTCGACGCACACCGCAACCCTTCGGGACAGGGCGGTGACGGATGCTCGCGCGGGTCGCAAGAAGCACCGGCGCAGTTGCACTCGGAATCCCGGCACTCTGGACGGAGGATCGATCCGCACATCTCAGCGCAGTCGGAGCTGGAATCGCAGGACAGCGCGTGACCACCGTGCGACTCGCCACTATCCGCCGCTCCGGCCCCCCCGCCCGGCATCCGGCCGCTGTCGATGCCCCGTCCCGCCGCTCCCCCACCGCCGCCTGTTGCAAGTCCGCCACTATTGCCGGCGCCGCGTGCTCCGAAGCCGGCCGTGCCGCTGTCCCCCGAGGCGTCGACGACCTCCCCACCGCAACCGGTTGCCAATGCGGCTGCGAGCAGGATCAGCTTTTCATGGGTAGTCGACGCCATCCCCGGTCCGTCACTTTACCACTGCCCGCCTAAGGCACTGTAGGCGATCATGCCGCGACGCGACGACCATCGAGTACGGCGGGGAATCGCGAAGCGAATTCATGAGCTCATGCCGCTTGGCACGCCCAACCAAGCGCGATCGTTTCGCCGCGAGAGTCGATGACTCCTTACACCACAGGGGCACTCGAGCGCGGACGTGAAGAAAGCGAGGGCGATTCAGCGCGAAGGCGTGGGCTCAACGCACTCGCCCTGCGTGACTCGGATGAAGCTGTTTTCGTCGCTCGTCAATGTCGTGCACAGCGCCGGGCAGAGGTGCATCTGTTGAAAGATCTGGTACCACGACTCGCCATTGCATTCGCTCTGGTCCGCGACCTGCGCGACCATAGCTACTTGGTCCACCGTGACGAACTCGACCCGGATGACCGGGAGGAAGGTCGCAGGCAGCTGGTCCTCACACCGTCGTTCGGTGCCAACGATCGGCATGTCGAAAGTAACACACGGGACTCCGGCGGCCGCCACGCATTCATCCCAAACATCCTCGAGCCGAGAGCACTCGGGCGGTGGATTGAAGATGTGTCCGTCTTGCTCGCTGCACACTGCGGGATTGTCAATGAATTCACAGATGGTCCAAGCATCGTGTTGGTCGATGCACTTGGGGTACGCGCTACGGTGCGCTCGACATCCACCTACACAGCCGCGGTTCCCGTAGTTGTGTGAACACGATGTGCTCTCAAGAGCATCCGAACGCGCATCGCATCGGTCGCGACAAGGGTCATCTTCCGATCTCGAGTCTCGCCCAGAGTCCGCGACTGCTACATCTGCGGTGCCGTCATCACTGGTTCGCCCGCCGCATGCCAAGGCGAGAGCAGTGCTGATGGTTGCGAACGTGAGCGCGTTAGAAATCCGGAAACGGCCCAGCAGTGCAGACAACTCCGACGAGTGGTGACTGTAGCGCTTCGAGCTCATCAAGACTGCTGTCATCCGTTACCACATGGATTGCCCGTGGCGAGAGAGTGACGACACGCCGGGGTTCATTGATGCAGGAAGCGGTTGATCGAGTGGTCAATCGTGCGACCCTGCGAAGTCTCCACGGGCGGGCCAACCTGCGGGGTCATTGGCAATGCCTTGGGTCTCGACGCGGGCGGAAGAGAGGACGCCGCGGCGTACTTCGGAAGCTGCGGCCTCATCGGTCCGAACGGGGTGCCAAGAGATGCATGGGAGCGACTGCTGCTCATTGTGGGCGCACTGACCTTGCCGAAGCGCCGATGAGGTGCCCCACAAACCCGCGGCGCGGCGAATTGACGTGCGAGGCAATCGTGGCTGCGCGACGCAGCGAACTGACGTGCGGGGCAATAGCGGCTGCAAATACGTGCCAACGAACCTTGAAAACTGGTCGGGAGTCGCTGATGTTGTAGCCTATGAAGGTGGCCGAGTGGTTTCGGGCGCGGAGCTGCCAGCCGGGCCGGCATTCGTCGCCAGTGCTGCCCGCCGGCTCGGAGTGTGCTCGCGGCGTACGTGTTGGTGGAGCGAGATTGCGATCGCAGCGAGTCATGGGTCCGTTCTTTTGGTTCGTGCTAGGCGCCTCGATGGGATGCGGCGACGCCACGCAAGGCAAGGGGGACGTGGCGCCTGTTGCGGACGCCGGCGGCGGCGCCGGGGATGCGACGCCTGTTGCGGACGTCGGCAGCGGCGACGCAGCGGATGGTACGAATGCGGCGACGTCGGACGCGGCCCTCGATGGTACTGGGGCAGACGCGAACAACGCGACGTGCGTACAGCCCGCGGACGGAGCGCTGTCACCACCAGAAGTCGTGATATCGGGCCGCTCGTTTCCACGCGGTTTTGGTGGTTTGGGTGTCTCTAGTTCGGGTCTCGTCTGGAGAGAAGGGACCGAAGGGGAGAGGGTTTACCGGGATGACACCACAGGGCCTGTCCTCGTGGGCGAGTTTCCCGGCCTTTCGTTCCTAATGCGAGTATTTGGCGACCATTTCGTGACGTTTCCGTCGGACATTGACCGAGGTTGCTCCCTCTTCTGTATCGGGCGCGAACCCTTCGCCGTGGGAACGATATCCAGTGGCGTCCTTGTCCCGGGCCCAAATTTTCATGGGCGCATGCTCGATGTCACGTTTGATCAGACCCACCTGTATACGAGTTGGGCTGCAGACCCGTTGGAGGATCCGAATCCTAGTCAGCTTCTGCGGCACGAGTTTCTCAGTTCCGGGGTCGCAAACGTCACTGATATGAACGTGGCCCTCGCCCTTTCGATCGCAGTCGACGATCGCTATCTGTACTGGTTCTCAGAGATGGAAACGAATTCCTTCGCCATCAACCGAATGCCGAAGTCGGGCGGGTCGCGTGAGAGATTGGCGGAGACCGACGTGCGTCCGCTGATCCTTTCCCCGTTGCTTGTCAGCAACCCTCATCTGTTCTGGGTGAGCCTGACGCCCCCACCAAATGCTAGAAGAGTCATCTATGGGCTAATCGGAGGCAACTCACCTCGGATCCTCGTAGACGATCCTGATTTCGTTCAAGGATACGCCGCTGACGACCAGTACCTCTATTGGAAGGTCACGGCCGCGGATCAATCGGGCCGAGTCATGCGGAGAGGACACTGTGGAGGAGGTCCCGAGGCCATCGCCGAGACTCAAGAGCACGGTGGTAGCGTAGCTGTCGACGACTCGGCAATCTACTGGGTCGATGGATACAGCATCACGCGCCGGCGAAAGGAATGACGTTGGGATAGGCAACGCGGTCCAGCGTAGGGACTGTCTGAGATACCGTGTTTCTTGATGCCGGGGTGGCTGTCCTTCGCCAAAACGTCCTTCCATCGAGAATCCTTGACGATGTCCCGCAGGCTGGCAAGCGTCGATGTTCATGCTCGACCTGCTCGTCTCGCTCCTCGCAGCGTTCCGATCTCTGTTCAGGACTCGTGGCGATCAG
>JAJDAH010000091.1 GCA_029261965.1 Polyangiaceae bacterium | reverse complement strand
GGCGCGGTGGGCGCGGTGGGCGCGGTGGGCGCGGCGAGGGACGTGAGGTGAGGTGGGTGTGGCCTCACTTGGGGAGCAAGAGCACGCAAACCAGAGTCACGACCATCGTTCCGACGAAGTTGAGCACAAAACCTTCGCGGGCCATGATTCTCGTCGTCACCCGCTCGGTGCCGAAGACGATGGCGTTCGGGGCGGTGGCCACGGGCAGCATGAAGGCGCAGCTGGCGCTGACGGCTGCCGGGGCCATCAAGAGGGCTGGCTCGATGCCCGCGCCGAGGGCGGCGGCCGCGAGCACGGGCATCAAAAGAGTGGCGGTGGCGGTGTTGCTCGTCACCTCGGTGAGGAAGGTCACCGAGAGGCAGATGGCCGCGACCATGATGACGAGGGGCCAGGCCGTGATCCCAGAGAGGGCGTTGCCGAGAGCCTGCGAGAGGCCGGAGGCGGTGAAGCCCCGGGCGATGGCGATGCCGCCGCCGAATAGGATCAACAGGCCCCAGGGGATCCGGTTGGCGGTCTCCCAGTCGAGCATTCGTTCGCCTCCCTCCTCGCCGTTCGGCATCACGAACAGAATGGCGATGGCGGCGAGAGCCACCGTGCTGTCGCCGACCGCCTTGCCGCCGACCCACTGGCTCCACCCACCGAAGGGCTCCTGACGTGTGATCCAGGCTATCGCCGTGAGAACGAAGACCACGAGCACTCGTTTCTCCGGAGATCGCCAAGCGCCGAGCTTGGGCAGCTTCATGGGCGCGCTCTGGCGCAAGCGTCGAGTGAGCCAGAGCCACACCAGCGGCACGAAGAGCACCACCACCGGTACCCCAATTTTCATCCAATCGAGAAACGACAGATCGTTGCCGGTCGTCTCGCGGTAGACGCCCATGAAAATCACGTTCGGCGGCGTGCCGATCGGAGTGCCGACGCCGCCGATGCTCGCCGAGTACGCCACGCCCAAGACCAGCGGTACGGCGAGGTCTTTCGACTCTTCTTGCTCGAGCACGGCGATCGCCACCGGCAACATCATCAGCGTGGTCGCGGTGTTCGAGATCCACATGCTGCTGAGCGCGGTGGCCAACATGAAACCGAGCACGAGTCGGCGTCCGCCGCGCCCTCCGACGATTCGCACCATGCCGATGGCGAGGCGCCGATGGGCGCCGCTTCGTTCGAGCGCCGTCGATAGAATGAACCCGCCGAGCAGAAGCAGAATCAAGGTGTGGCCGTAGGCGGTCGCGACGTCCTTGTGGTCGAGCACACCCGTCAGGGGAAAAAGCGCGAAGGGAAGAAGCGACGTCGCCGGGATGGGAATGGGCTCGAGCACCCACCACGCGGCGCAAAGCGCGGTGATCGCCGCCGTCCAGCGCGCAGGATCTGGCAGCCCAGCAGCGCTCGCGACCCCCCACGCGATCGCGGCCAGGGCGGGTCCGGCCGCGAGAGCGAAGGTGCGGCGCGACGCCATGGAAGAGATGCTACCCTGCCGAGCGTTTTGACCTCCATGCGTCTTGTCCCGCTATTGGCCCTGGGAGCGATCCTGCTCGTCAGTTGGCGCGCGCCCGCCGCTGCCAAGGAAAAGAAGCTCCCGGAAAAGTTCAATAAGTCGCCCTACTCGCTCATGTCGCTGTCGGTGGGCACGCCGAACAGCGGATGGCAGCTCCGAGCCAAAAAGCTCAAGTCGAGCCCGCACCTCCGCGTCAAGAAGGGAAGCGGCGCGTTCGTCTACGGCCACCCGGCGCTCGTGTTGATGCTGCACCGCACCTCGCGCGACGTCGGGCGCATGGCACGCGGCGCGAAGATGCTCGTCGGTGATCTTTCGGCCAAGAGCGGGGGGCCGCTGTCGGGACACCGTTCTCATCAGAGCGGGCGCGACGCCGACGTCGGGTTCTACGTTCGTGATCCCAAGGGTCGCGCGGTGACTCTCGACCGGTTTCGCCAATTCGGCGGGGACGGCAAGGCGAAAGACGGTAGCGGCTACATGTTCGACGACCACCGCAACTGGCTGCTCGTGCAGTCGTGGATCCAGGACCGCCGGGCGGGGATTTCACACATCTTCGTGGCGAAACCGCTGCGCAAGCGGCTCCTCGACTACGCGCGGAAGAACAAGAACTACAAGTTGCACCTGAACGCCGCGGCGGTTTTGCTCAAGCAGCCGAGGTCGTCGAGCGCGCACGACGACCACTTCCACGTCCGCATTGCGTGTCCGAAGCGCCAGGCAGAAATCTGTCGCGGTTGAGCCTGTCGGTCAGCCGCCTCGCGCGGCGCTTGGCCCCGGTCGGGGTGCTGTCAATGCTGCTGTGCACGAGCGCGTGCAAAGACGGATCTCCGTCGGACGAGACGAGCGCGGCGTCGAGCTCGGCAACGGGGGCACCGTCGAGCTCGGCGAAAAGCCCGACACCTTCGGCGGAGGCTGGACCCGACGACGAATGTGTCGGAGGGCTGAAGACACGGAGCGTCACGTTCACGTCGGTGGACGGACTGAAGGTCCACGCGACCTCGGCGAACCCTTGCGGCGGAGCCCGCGGACCGCTCGTGGTGCTCGTCCATCAGATGTGCCGTGACCGAGCCGAGTGGTCAGCCGCGGGCCACGACTGGGTCCAGGCGCTGCACGCTCGCCGAATTGCCACCTTGGCAATGGATCTGCGTGGGCACGGCAAGAGCGTCGTCTGGCCCGACGGAAAGAGCATCGATCTCTGCGCCCAGATCCGCGAGCCCGGCGTGCAGAAGCTCTACGCCCCGATGGTGCAGGACGTGAAAGCCGCGATTCGGTTCGCCCGAGCCGAGCTCGGGGCCAAGAGCGTCGCCGTGGTCGGTTCCTCGATCGGGGCGAACAGCGCGCTCGTCGCGTTCTCCGAGGACCGAGCGGTGCGCGCCGTGGTCGCGCTTTCCCCGGGCAAGAGCTATCGGGGCATCGAGCCTGGGCCTCCGCTCGAAGAGGCCGGTGATCGGCCGGTGATTCTCGTCGCGGCGAAGGATGACCAGCGCAGCGCCGAGTCGGTGCGCGCGCTCGAGAAGGCGAACACGAGTGTACAGGCTACGGTGGTGGCGAAAGGTGGGCACGGCAACGCGATCTTCCGAACGCACCCGGGGGAGCTCAGCCTCATCGTGAGCGCTCTCGCGGATCTACTCGCGGATTCGCGGTAGGGTCGAGCGGGCGAAGGCGTGATCAACGGCACCAAAGGCAGGGTCAAGGGCGCGGCCATTCGGGAGTTCATTGCCTGGTACGCGCGTGAGCGGGGCCGCGAGCACCTCGTAGCGGCGGTCTCGAAGCTCCCGCCGGAAGACCTCGAGTACTTCGATCTCGACCACGAGGCACTCGGCATCTTGCCGTCCACTTGGTACCCCGCCGCGGTCATCCATCGAGCTATCGACAACATCACCGACGGGCTGGACGACGAGCAATACGCCGCGCTCGCCCAAGACGCGGGGGCCGCCACCGTGCGCGGCATGATGACCGGGCTACACAAGATCGTCTTCACGGCGGTGATGACACCAAAAAGATTCGTGCGCGTGGTGCGCAACGCCTGGCGGCTGAACTACGACTCGGGTCGCGTCGACTACGACATCCCCAACCAGTACACGCATCAGACGTTCGTGCGCGAGTGGAAGGGTCACCACCGGTTCCTGTGCGCGCTCAACTTTTCCGCACGATTCACCATCTACCGCGAGATGGGCTGCCGCGGCCTCGAGGTGCGGGATCGGTACTGCGTCGACGAAGGCCGTGAAGAGTGCGGCGGCGTGCTCAGTTGGACGAAGTAGGCGGTTGGATGAGCTGCGCGGGGGCTCTATAGTGGCAACGTCATGACGCTGCCGCCTGGTCCCGATCTTCCGGCCATCACGCAGACCTGGCTCTGGTTTCGGAAGCCCCGAGAGTTTCTCCGGGACTGTCGCGAACGGTACGGCGACATTTTCACAGCCGACTTCCGCGGCTTCGGCAAGTGCGTGATGGTCAGCCATCCGCCGACCATCAAGCAGATCTTCACCGGCGACCCCAACGTGCTGCATGCCGGCAAGGCCGCGCAGACCCTCGGGCCGCTGCTCGGGGACTACAGTCTTCTGTTGCTCGACGGTCGCGAGCACGTGCGGCAACGTCGATTGATGCTGCCGAGCTTTCACGGGGAGCGCATGCGCGAGTACGGCTCGCAGATGCTGGAGATCACCGAAAGGGTCGTCGCTGCTTGGCCCACGAGCGGCGAGACGATCAGCCTTCATCCCCACACTCAGGAAATCACGCTCGACGTGATTCTACGGACGGTCTTCGGAGTAGACGGGGACGAAGAAGTGCTCGAGCTTCGAGACCGGCTTCGGTCCGTGCTCGATACCGGCGACAACCCGCTCATGTCGCTGTTGTTTTTCCTCCAGTACCGACCGGATCTCGGGCCGTTCACGCCGTGGGCGAAGTTCTATCGTCGGCTTCAGGTGGCGGACGACCTCATCTACGCGCAGATCGCCCGGCGCCGTCGCGAGCTCGATCCGAGTCGCCCAGACGTGCTGACCATGCTGCTGCAGGCGCGAGACGAGTCCGGCGGGGCGATGGGAGACGTCGAGCTGAGGGACGAGCTCATGACGCTGCTCGTCGCCGGTCACGAAACCACGGCGACGTCGCTCTGCTGGACGGTCGAGCGGATCCTCGCGACCCCGCGGGTTTACCGGCGGATCCAGACAGAGCTCGGCGACGTGTTGGGTGGCGGGCTGCTCGAGCCGAGTCACCTCACTCGCCTCGAGTACCTCGACGCGAGCATCAAAGAGGCGCTGCGGCTCCGACCGATTCTTCCGATGGTGGGTCGTGTTCTTCAGCAGCCGATGACGATCCACGGCCACGAGATCCCGGCAGGAGTCGCGGTCATGCCCAACATCTATCTGACGCATCGCGAGCCCGATCTCTATCCGGAGCCCGACGAATTTCGTCCGGAGCGATTCGTCGACAAGCGGCCGGATCCGTACGAGTTCCTTCCGTTCGGGGGTGGCGTCCGTCGGTGCCTCGGCATGGCGTTTGCGCTCTACGAAATGCGCGCGGTGCTCGCCACGGTGTTCTCCAGAGTCGAGCTCGAGCTCGCCGAGCCCGCGCCGGTAGACATGGTGCGCCGCGGTATCACCTTCGTTCCGAAGGGTGGCGTGCGGGTGGGCGTCAAGCGGCTACGACGGGTTGTCGACGAGCACCTTGAGGGTTCCCGGGCGCCCAGCCCGCCGTAGGGCTTCGTCGGCGTTCAGCAAATCGTAGCGAGCTTGAATCAGCGGCGTGGGGTCGAGCCGATCCGAATCGAGCATTTCGATCGCGCGTTGCATGTCTCCGCAACGAGAGCCGACGATCCGAAGCTCGTTGATGACCACCGTTGCAAAGTCCAGTTCGATTCGATCGGCCACGGTGGTCTTGAGCACGACGGTGCCGCGAGGCTCGAGTAGCGAGAACGCTCGCTCGAGGCCTGTCTTGCTGCCCGAGGCTTCGACGACGAGCGGGACTCGGAGATCCTTCGGCAGCTCGGCTTCGAGGAACGCTTCGGCGCCGATGGCTCGCGCGAGGTCGAGTTTGTCCTGGTGGTGTCCAACGAGCGTGACCCGAACGCCCGAGCCGTGCAGAGCCCGCAGGATGAGCTGTCCGAGCTTGCCGTCGCCGATGACGACCGCGGAGCGGCCGGCGATGGCTTCGTCGAGCACGTGCAAGGCCGCGGCGAGTGGCTCGGCGAAGACGGCGGCATCGTCGGGCACGCCGTCGGGCACGCGGACGAGGTTTCGCTGCGGGACGACGAGGCGTTCGGCAAACGCCCCGTCCCGCTTCAGGATGCCGAGCACCGACCGCTCTTGGCAGTGGTGGCCGTCCCGCTCGGTGCAGTCTCGACACTTGCCGCATCCGGCGTTGATGTCCGCGACGACTCGACACCCGACCCACGCGGAGTCGTCGGCTTCGAGCACTTCGCCGACGAACTCGTGGCCGAGCACGCCGGCGTAGCTCATGTATCCCCGAGCCAGCTGCAAGTCGGTGTCGCATACGCCGGCGACACGCATGCGCACCAGAGCTTCACCGGCGGACCGGCGCGGCTCCGGATGGTCGGCGAGAACCTGCGGCCCGTGGCGGGCCGTTCTGTCGGGATCGAGCACGAGCGCTCGCACGGGAGCGACCTTATCCGGCTAGAGCTTGAGCGTCATCCCTTCTCTCGCGCCGAAGACCACCATCTTCGAACCGGAGAAGATTACTCGACGTTCGCAAATGCTGATCTTGTCTTCGACGTCCTGGTCGCTGTGCATCGGGTCGTGGTGAAACACCGCCACTTGCTTGGCGCCGCTCTGCAGCCCGAGATCGACCACCGTCGTGGCGCGAGCGTGACCCCAGCCCTCTTTCTTGAGGTACTCGGATTCGGTGTACTGGCCGTCGGCGATGAGCAGGTCGGCGTTTTCGCAGAACCGAACGAACTCTTTCGGCAGAATTCTTCTCTCGTCCGGGTTCGTGGCGATGGTGTCGCGGTTCTTCGCGCTCAGATCGAGCTCGTTGTCGGTGGCGTAGACGACCTTGGTGCCGTTCTTCTCGAACGAATACGCGAAGCTCTTGCCGGGGTGGATCTGCTCGAAAGCACGGATGCGCACGCCGTCTACGCTCGTGTCGCTGGTGACCGCACCAAAGTGAATGCGCGACTTCAGATCCGCGAAGCTGACCGGGAAGTACTCGCTGCTCATTTGAGCTTGGAGCAAACGAACCACGCGCTCGTTGGCTTCTTTCGCCTCGTAGACGTGTAGCTCCGCTTCGGGGGAGTACGCCGGCACGAAAAACGGGAACCCTTGAATGTGGTCCCAGTGCATGTGGCTGAAAAACAAATGAGCTTCGAGGTGTTTGTCCTCGCGAGCGAGCAGATGCACGCCGAGCTCACGCAGTCCCGTGCCGGCGTCGCAGATGAAGAGCGAGTCGTCGATGCGGATTTCCACACACGAAGTGTTTCCGCCATAGCGCCGCGTCTTGTGTCCGGGCGTCGGAATCGATCCGCGGGTGCCCCAGAAGCGCACGAAGGTGCTCATCAGCCACCCTCGTGGAAAATGAACACCACCTTGCCGAGCTGCAGGACGTCTCCGTCGCGGAGCACGGCGGCAAAGGCCTTCACGCTGTTGAGGTACACTCCGAACTTGCTGTCGAGATCCTCGTACTCGAACTCCGGGCCGACGCGTCGGACGAGCATGTGTTTGCGCGACATCATCTCGCTCTCGATCTGAACGTCGGCTTCGCGCGAGCGCCCGACGACGACCTCGTCCTTCGCCAGGATGTGGCGTGCCGGCGCGCCTGGCCCCTCGACCTGCTCGAGCTCCGCCTTTTTCTTCGGACGGACATGCCGACCCGGGTGGAAGCTCTGAGAGAGCGTGGTTTCGGTGAGGCGACCGATCTTGAGCACGTGCTTGCCGTTCTTCCGGCTCGCGGGAGAGTCCGTCCCGCCCGGGTTGGCGGGGTCGCCGATGATACCGCGGGTTCGAGCGCCCGGGGAAGCCTCGACCCCGTCGGCGTTGCACAGCGTCCACACGGCCGTTATGAGTTGCTGTGCCGAGAATTTACTTCGTCGAGGGCGAAGGCGGGCGGGAGAAAGAGGTGGACGTGGACGAGGGAGGACCGCTCGTCGACATCTGCGACTACCACCGGGCGCCGATCGCGTTTTCGTGCCGTTCGGCGACCTGCGCTACCTGCCAGATCGAGGTCGTCTCCGGCGCCGAGCTGCTCGAGCCGCCGAACGAGGAGGAAACCGAGCTGCTCGATATCTTGGGAGGACCGCCTGGGCTTCGGCTGGCGTGTCAGGCGGTGGTCAAGCCCGGCGGGGGAGTGCTCAAGGTCAAACCCGCGGGCAGCTGACGTGCCCGGGCTACGCCCTTGCCCACCTGCATCAGAAGGGGTTGCCTTTTGGTTTCGACCCCGTGCCCACGCCGCACGTTGCGACGCTCGTCTTGTGAGAGGCTAGGAACGGATGAACGGTTGCCTTCTGGAAGGTCCTGATGATGCAGTTGCCGGTCGCGGTACCCTTGAACTTGTCGATCACCACTTCTCGCACGTAGCCGGTCGGCGCCCACGTCGCCTTCACCTTCACGTCGACGCGCGGCCGCGTCGAGCAGGATTGGGCGCGCGTGCATGACTTCACCCACGCGTCGGACAGCGTGCTCGCTTCGATCTTGCGTTTGGGTCCGAGATCTTTCGATTCCTTGGCGGCCTCGATCATTTTTCTCATCAAGTCTTCGGCGTCTTTTCTTGCCTTCGCGTTCGGCGTCGGGGTCGTTGGGGGCGACGCGGGTGCTGGCGTGATTGGCGTCACGGCCGTGGGCGCTGGCGGCGGCTTCGCGGGGCGGTCGTTGAAGCGCTCGCGAATGTCCGCGGGGAGGTACCGCCGGCTTTCCGGAACGAAGCTGAAAACGACGACGGCGCCGAGCGCGGCGGCCAAACACCCGAGGATGAACACCCATGCCATGCTCATGCCTCGGGCCTCGCCCGGCGATTCGCCCGAGTGCGGTCCCGTCGTGGAGGAGTACGGATACGGGTAGCCGGTGCCGGCCTGCGCTGGCGCGGGGCTCGGATCGTAATGCGCCGCCGCGGGCACGACTCCCCAACCCGGGCTCGGCGTGGGCACGTAAGCCGCGGCCCGGACAGGCATTGGCAACGGCGCCATGTCGTCGACGGTGGGCGGCGTCGGTGCAGGTGCGGGACCGGCGACTCGCGCCGGCGGCTCGCGCAAGGTGGACCCGCTGCTTTCCTGCGGAACGGGCGAGTGGCGAACCTCTTGCCGGGCGGACTCCGCGGCGCGCTGGATTGAGTCTGTCGGCTCTGTTTGCGCCTTGGCATCGGTACGGTTCGCGAGCAGCGGTTCGAGCGCTTCCATGGCGGCGCTCGCGTTGGGGAAGCGCGCGCCCGAATCGCGATTGACGCACCGCTCGAACCAGCGCGTGAATCCTCCGGGGAGCCGGTCGCCGCAGCCGAGCTCATCCGCCCGAGTGGACGCCGGCGCCAGCGGCTCGAACAAGAGCTCGCGCAAAATGGCGGGCACGCCGCCGTCTTCCTGGTTGGCGGTCTTCCAGTAGACACGGCCCGTCAGCAACCAAAAGGCGATGAGCCCGAGCGCCCACACGTCGGTGGCCGGCGAAATTCCTCCGGTCTCGGTTTGCTCAGGTGCCATCCAGAGCGGCGTGCCGATGGCGTCGGTCGCGGTGGCTTTGGCTTCTGCCACGACCTTGGCGATGCCGAAGTCGAGCACCTTGACGGTAAAGCTCTCGGTGAGCCGTCGCGCCACCGAAAGAAAGATGTTCTCGGGCTTGAGATCGCGGTGCACGATGCCCTTGTCGTGGGCGGCGCCGACGGCGTGGCAGAGCTGACGGAGGATTTCGAGCACTTGCCCCTGCGGTGGCGGGCCCTGACGATCGACCGC
>JAJDAH010000010.1 GCA_029261965.1 Polyangiaceae bacterium | reverse complement strand
TCGGCCTGTCGAGCTCTTTCGACGGCGGAAGAGGAGAACTCGACTCCGACGACCTTGCTGGCTTTCTGAAACGCCAAGAGCAGGTGTCCGGCGCCGAAACCGTAGTCGAGCACGCTGAAACCCGGGCTCTCGAGGTGCACGCCCGCTTGGCGGAGCAGGTGCGGTATGCGCGCCGCGCGGTACATTTGCTCGTAGCGCAGCATGTAGCCACGCGAACGGTAGTGCTGCTCGTAGACGTTCTTGTTGAAGCGCAGAGTCTCTTGGATACGCAGGGCTTCTTGGGCACGTTGCCGATCGTTGGTGGTCACATCGGGCTCCGCTTCTCGTTCGTCACAGAGTCCCTGAAAGCACGTGGTCGTAGAGTTTCTCGAGACTGAGCATCTGCGTTCGGATGTCGTATTCGCGGCGCACCTTCTCGAGCGCAGCCCGACCGAGGCGTCGGCGTAGCTCGTCGCTGTGGAGCAGTCGACCGAGCCTGTCGCTCAGCGCATCGATGTCGCCTTCTGGTACCAAGAAGCCGGTTTTGCCGTCTTCGACTATCTCCGGGATCCCGCCGTGCCAGGTGCCGAGGCAGGGCAACTCGCAGGCGGCCGCTTCCTTGATGACGATGATTCCGCTGTCTCGATCCCCGAGAGGAGTGACGACGCTCGGCGCCATCAGCAGATCCGCGTCGCCCAAAAGGGCCGCGACGTGCTCCGGGCGGAGCGCCCCGGTGAACGTGCAGTAAGCGCCTATGCCCAAATCGCGAGCCGCTGTTTCGAGCTCCCCTCGGAGTGGTCCGTCGCCGGCGATGCTCACCCGGAGCGGACGCTTCGGGTCGAGTTGTCGAGCGATCGCCGCGAGAGCGAAACCGAAACCTTTCTTTTCGACGAGCCGGCCGACCATGACGATGTGAGTGGCATCCTCCTCGCGCCGCTGGCGAGAGAACGGCGTGAGGTCGATGCCCAGCCGAAACAATCGGAGCTTCTCCGGTGGGCAACCGACGAGCTCGAGTTGCTCGCGCAGATCTTCGGAGGCGGCGAGCACCAGCGTTGCGTGGTTGAGAAGCGTTTTCCCGAATGCTCGGTACGGCAGGTTCTGCGCTTCGCGCGACCTCGGCCCGAACAACACGGAAAGATCGCCCCCGTGGAAACTAGCCACGAGCGGGATCCCGCACATCGCGGCGTAGGGCAGCGCGCGGACCGCGGCTTGACCGAAGTGGGCGTGGATCAGCCGATAGCCGCCCCCCCGAAGCCGGCGGGCGAGTCGCGGGCTCAGGTCCGTGAAGTTGTAGAGCGCGTGCTCGACCTCGCCCCTAGCGGAGGTGTCGCGAATGGTGACGACGTCGTCGAAAGGAAAACGGTCCGCGTTGAGTCTCTCGCGCGCGAAGACCGTGGCGCGATAACGTTGGTGGAACCGAGCTTCGTTCCAGATGAAGGTTTCTGAATAGGGCGCGAAGCTGTCGCGCCAGATGGCCACGCGCGGCCGGGGGTCGACGTCGGCCGCGTCGACGATGAGCGAGCTGATCTTTTGGGTCAGCTTCGCGACGTCGAAGTGATCGTGCACGGTCTTCAGCGCGGCGCTGGCGAGCCGAGTGCGGAGCGGGGCAGCTTCGACCAAACGAGAGAGGGCACTGGCGAGGGCATCAGAGTCGCCCGGTGGCACGAGCAAACCGTTCTCGTCGTGGGAGACGATTTCGGGGATGCCGCCGACACGAGTCGCGACGACGGCGGTCCCGAGCGCCATCGCCTCGATGATCGATCGGCCGAAGGGTTCTTGTAGCGACGGCAGACAGAGCACGTCGAAGTCCTTGACCGCGGGGCGCACGTCGTCGGTGAACCCCACGAGCTCGAAGCGACTCCCGATACCATGCCGTTCGATGCGGCGCTGACACGCGTCGCGGTACGCGGTGGGAGCACCGCGGGGCACGCGGCCGACAGCGACGAAGCGAACGCTCGCGCTCGCATCCTCGAGCACGCGCGCTGCAGCGTCGATGAGGGGAATGAGACCTTTTCGCTCGATGAGGTTGCCCGTGTAGCCGATGAGCACCTCGTCGTTGCCGATGTCGTGGGCTCGCCGGAACTCGCCCTTGGGGATCGACTCGGCGGCGTATTCGTCGAAGTCGATGCCGTTGTGCACGACGTGCACTTTGCCCGCCGAGCGAGCGTCGCCAACGGCATTTCGGTAGGGTACGGCGGACGCCGTCGAGTTGGCGATCACGTGCTTGACCACCGGGAGTCTCGCCGTGGTCTTGCAGTAGAGCAGTATCTTCTCGGGAGCCTCGTGAAGGTTGCGCACGTGCAGGATGCACGGCACTCCCGCCAGCTGCGCCGCGGCTGCTCCGAGCGGCTTGACCATCATGTTGTTGCAGTAGACGACATCCGCTTGTCGCCGCCGCACGATGTCGGCCAGCTCGGGGATGAAGCGAACCTGGTCGACGAGGTTGAGCGCGTAGCTGGCCGTTCGCGTGAGCGACGTGTCGCGATTCATGCGCTGCGCTGCGCTTCGCTCCGGCAAATCCTGGGCGACGGTCACGTCGACGCCGAGCGCCTCGAAGCGTTGTCGGAAGATGCCGAAGGCGGGCACGACGACGAGGGGCTCGACGAGCGAGCGGTCGAGGTGCTTCAGCAGATAGTAGAGGCTCCATCCAGCGCCGCCGCCGCGCACGCACGAGGAGACGAAGAGAGCTCTGACGGGGCGAGGCATCGTCCGGGGAAGAAGGGCCGTCGGCCGACGCCTACGGGGTCATTCGAGGGCCCAGTCCGTCGCGTGACGAAAGATCGATCGACCGATCATCCGAGCTTTGGTGTCGAGCGGCATGCGAACGAGATTCGTGCCGATGATGCCCTTGGTGAAGCGCGTCTTCTTGCTGTAGTCGATGTTGACGTCGAGAATGACCGGTCGGCCCTTTTCAGCGCCGCCAAGGGCTTCGTCGATGGTCCGTTCGATGTCGTCGTTGGTCTCCATGCGTGAGTAGGCTGCCCCCGACGCCTCGGCGATGCTTCGAATGCGCATCTGGGGGAGGATCGTGCACGTCTTGCGGTTGTACGGCACCTTCTGCGCCTGTGAGATCTGCGACAGCTCGCCGTCGTTGAAGATCGTGAAGACGGCGCCGAGGCCGAGCTCGGTTGCAGTGATCAGCTCCATGCACGTCATCAAGAACGCGCCATCCCCGATGATTCCGACGACTTGTTTGTCGGGGTTGGCGAGCTTGGCACCGATCGTCGCGGGAACCGCGTAGCCCATGCAGTTGAAATCGGTGGGGGAGATCATCCGACGCGGTCCGTGAATCGGCATGAGCTCTGCCACCAAGAAGGTGTGGTTGCCATCGTCGGCGACGATCAATGCGTCGTCGTTCAACCGCTCACGCAGGGCTTCGAAGAACAGACCGGGGTTCACACGATCCTTGCTGTCGTGTTTGGACCACTCGGTGCGGTAGGCCTTCTTGTCCGTGGCGATCTGGGCGCGAACCGCCGAGGCTCGGCCGCCGCTGGCGCCGTCCGGGAGCGCGTGAGCGAGCTTTTCGAGCACGAGCTTCGCGTCGCCCTCGATCGTGACCTTGGCCGGGTAGTTGGCGTTGAACACCTTGGGGTTGATGTCGATGTGAATCAGCGCCTCGGGGACCTTCACGCCGAAGCTGCCGGTCGCGATCTCGGCGAACCGCGTGCCTACCGCCAGAAGACAGTCGCAGCTCTCGAAGGCGTGCGTCGCCGCTGGCACCGAGTGAGGTCCAAAGCTCATGCCGGTATGCAATGAGTGGTTCGCTGGGAACGCGCTGAGTCCTTGCAGCGTCGTGGACACCGGCGCGCCGAGCTTCTCGGCGATCGTCATCGCCGAATCGCTCGCGTCCACGGCTCCCCAGCCCAAAAAGAGGCCGGGGTGTCGGGCATTTTTCAACAGGTCGACAGCCTGCGCGATCGCCTCGTCGAGATTGTCCGGTGCCTTTGCGGGCTCGGGGATGAAAGTCGGCAGCTCGCCGACGTCGCCGGCGTCGAGCTGGATGTTCACGGGCACTTCGACGAACACCGGTCCCGGCTCCCCGGTCGTCGCGATGCGATAGGCCTCGAAGAGGGTCGGCACGACGTCGGCGTGGGTCTCTGTCTTGAATGTCTTCTTCGTGATGGGCTGCAGCATCGCGTGCTGGTCCATGTCGTGGAGCTGGTACTCGAACTTCGAGTCGTTTCGGATGCCGCCGCAGAGCACGAGCATGGGAATGCCGTCGAGAAACGCCTCTCCGATGCCGCTAGCGGCGTGAGTTGCCCCCGCTGCCGGAACGATCAGAAGCGTACCGACGGAGTCCCCGGTGCGGCTGATGCCGTCCGCCATGAACGCCCCGCAGCATTCGTGCGTCACGAGCACCGGCTGAATCGATTCGGACTTGTTGAGCTCGTCGTAGATTTCCGTGTTGTGCACGCCCGGGATCCCGAACGTGTGTCGCACGCCGAGCTGCTCGAGCGCGTAGCGAACCAACCAGCCACCTGTCTTTTTCACGGCAATCCTTCTCTCTGCTTTCGACCTGACTACGACTCGGCCCGGGGCCGAGTCTAACCTCGAGCGATGGCCCTGCCGGCAACTCGACCGGTGAGCACGCAACCGCCGAGGAAAGTGCCTTCGAGGGAGCGCAAGCCGTGGATGCCGCCGCCCCCGAAGCCCGCCGTTTCCCCAACGGCGTACAGGCCGGGGATCGCGGTGCCGTCTTCCTTCAGCACGCGACACGACAGATCCGTTTGCACACCGCCGAGGCTCTTTCGCGCGAGGATGAACTCGCGGACGGCGACGAACGGTCGAGCCTTCGGGTCCGCGATTTTCTGGAACTTGCAAAGCCGCGCTCGGTCCCCGCGGTACTTCCGGAACTCCTCGATGAGCTGCAATTGCTCGTCTTCGAACGCGCCCGGTCCCCTATCCACGTCGGCGTCGTAGGCGTCGATCTCTCGCTGAAGAACGTCGCCATCGACCACCAGACCGTCGAGGTTCCTTTCGTTCATCCGCTTCACGAGCTCTTCGAGTGAATCCGCCATGACGATGTCGTCCGGGCATTCCGCGGCGAGCTTTCGAATCAAGTCCTTGTTGCCGAAGAGCAAGTGCTTCACCAAGAGAAGGCGCTTCTTGTAGCGGAACGCATCCATGTAGTTGCAGCCGCTCACCGCGAGCTCCTTGATGGCGATCTTCCAGTTCATCACCTGCCAGGAGTACTTGCCGGGCTGCTTCAGAATCGATTCGACGAGGTGGCGTGTGTCGGTGTACGCAACGAGCGGGCCCGGGTTTCGAATGCGCTCGCCGAGAGCGTTCACCCAGAGGGCCGAGCGCGGGGGCACGATCGACAGTCCATCGAACGGCCGGCTCTTCGCGGGGTTGTGAACCCCCGCGGCGTAGTGCCATTGTTTGTCGAGGTGGGTGACGACACCTCCGAGCTCTCGCACCTTCTCGTGCAGCATCCCGTCGCCGTACTGATGGGCGCCATTGAGCAAGACCTTCGGCGGTTCGCCCCAGGCGGGATACCAGTTCTTCTTCAGCATGCTCATGTCGCCGCCGCACATGCCGCCAGCGGCCAGGACGACGTGCTCCGCTTCGACGCGATACTGGCTGTCGCCGAGCCGCTTGCCGTGTAGCCCCGTGACGCGCCCGTCCGTGGTTTCGACGCCCGAGACTTCGTGCTCGAACAGGATCTGGAGCTTGTCCCGGTTGGGGTGCGCGTCCAGGGCTCGGAGCAACCGGTGGATGATCTCGTAGCCGGTGCCCCAAGTGATGTGCCAACGCGCGACGCGGTTGCCGCCGTTGCCGGTCCCTCGCTCCGGCCAGTTCACGATGGGTAGAAAGCTGACTTTCTTCTGGTCGAGAAAATCGAAGATGAGCTCGCGCGAGTTCTCGCAGTAGTATTTCGCCCATTGCCGCGGCAAGTCGTCGCCCGGACCGAACTCTGCGTACGCGAGCCAGTCCTCGAAGGCGGCGTCCGGCGAGTCTTCGATGCCGCTGCGTTTCTGATGCGGAGTGCCGATCATGTGCACGCCACCGAACGATTTTTTCGCCATGCCCCCGAGGTTCTCCTGCTCGTCCTTGTCGAGCAGGAGCACGGTCTTTCCGAGGTCGAGCAGCTCGTAGGCGGTCGACAGGCCGGCGAGCCCTCCGCCGGCGATGACGACCTCGGTCGTATGCGTCTCCGTGGTCACGGCGAATCTATTACACCGAAAGCGGCGAGTGACCGAAACGGTTTCGGGAGTGGGCGAACCCAGGCGAACCCGAGCCACGCCCGGGCGCTCGACAATGGTACCGTCTCCCGCGGTGAGTAGGTCCAAAGTGCCCGAAGACCACGACGAGCTCGTACGCGAGAACGACCTCTTACGTGCCCTGCTCGAAGCCGCGACCGAGCTCGTCGACGTGTTGGCCGCGGACGGCACCCTCATGCATACGTTCCGCAAGCGTGACCGACCGCTCGGCTATGAGCCCGAGGACATCGTCGGGCAGAACGTTTTCGAGCTCATTCACCCGGAAGACGCGTCGAAGGCTCGTTCCGCGCTCATCCGCGTGGGCGGCGTGCCCGGCTCGTCGTTGGAGGTGCAGCTTCGTCTACGCAAGAAGGACGGCGGCTGGATGGTCGCCGACTGTCTGGCCGAGAACCGTCTCGATGACCCGGCGGTGCATGGCATCGTCGTTTGCTCTCGGGACGTGACCCGGCGGGTCGAGCTCGAGGAGAAGCTACGCCTTTCGCAGCGCACGGAATCCGTCGGAAGACTTGCTAGCGGCATCGTCCACGACTTCAACAATTTGCTCGCGGTGATCCAACTGGCCGCAACTCAGGCGCAGCGCTCCGGATCCGCGTCGGCTCTCGAGTCGATCAATCAGGCGGCGACCCGTGGCGCGAGCTTGACCAAGCGGTTGCTGTCGTTCGTGCGAGGTCGTCCGACGCAGCGCCGAATCATCGATCTCGCCGCGACGCTCCACGAGATCGAGTCGACGCTATCGAGCTTGCTGCCAGAGGATGTGGCTCTCGAGGTGAAGACAACCCCGGGGCCGCTCCCGGTGAGTGCCGACCCGACCGAGATCGAGCACGTCGTTCTCAATCTGGTTCTAAACGCTCGCGACGCCATGCCCGGGGGCGGGCGGATCACGGTTTCGACGAGTCGCACAGAGAGCTCGGAGGCGCAGATCGTCGTCAGCGACGACGGATCCGGGATGGCCGACGCTGTCCGGGAGCGCGCTTTCGAGCCCTTCTTCACGACCAAGGACGTGGAGCGCGGCACGGGGCTCGGCCTCTGGGCGGTGCGCGACATGGTGCAGGCTTGCGGCGGTACCATCGAGCTCGACACGGCGCAGGGCCGCGGCACCCGCGCCGTGGTCAAGGTGCCGATCGCCGACCGTCTGCCCAGCACCCCACCGCCGCCGGCTTCGAGCCGCGGCGCTCGAAGCCGTGAGATTCTTCTGGTGGAAGACCAGCCTCACCTTCGGCGACTGCTCGCGGAGGCGCTGCGGTTGGCCGGCCACTCGGTGACGGAAGCTGGGGACGGCGCCGAAGCCCTGGAGATACTCGAGCGACACGCGAAGGAGCCCGAAGCGCTGGTCACCGACATCCACATGCCGCGGGTCAGCGGCCCCGAGTTGGCCAAGAAGCTGCGCGCCCGATACCCCGAGCTTTTGGTCGTGTTCGCGACGGGCTACGACGACCCGGGCGAAGCGTGGGTCGACGATCGCGCTGAGATTCTGAACAAACCGTTCAGTGGCGACGAGCTCATCGCGGTCGTGCACCGGCTCTCGAAGGTCGTGCTCGGCTCACGCTGAGCCGAGGAAACACATCGATCTAAAAGCGCGCGCGGAGGGTTTTCTGCGCGCCGGGATCCACCCGGGTTCGCAGCACGCGCCGGGTGCCGTCGCTCGCGGCGAACACGATCGTGTGTGCGCCCGCTCGCACGCGCACTCGCTTCGGCGCCGCGCCTATGGGGCGACCGTCGATGATGATGTTCGACGGGCGGGTGGCGTCGAGCACGAGCACGGCTTTGGTGTTTTTCTTCGGCGTGTCGCGTTGCTCGCCCCGCGGCGCCGGTGGTGTTGGTGCCGCCGTGCGGGTCGCCGTCGGTCGGCGTTCGGGGGCGACCTGCGAGGTCCGCCTTTTCGAGGACGCGACCGTCGGCGCGGCGAGCGGTAGCGAGTCGGTGTCGACGGGGTCTTCCGGCTCGACTCCGGGAATTATCGGCTCTCGGAAGAGCTCGAAGCTGAGCTGGGAGCGTTGCCCGGCAGATACCGAGACGCCGCGCACGCCGAGCGGAACGTAGCCCGGCGCCACCACCTGAACCAAGTGAGCCCCCGGGTTGCTCGTGTCGACGATGCACGGCGAGCTGGTGCACCGAAGGTCGCCGTCCACGAAGACTTCGGCGCTCTCGGCGTGTTTTCCTGCCTCGACGGCGCTGATCCGAATCGACCCGGGCCCGGCGAGCACCGGGGAGCGTTCGACGATCGAGATGCCCACGGCGAACAAACCCATGACGGGAACACAAACGGCGGCGACGACGAGCCAAAGGGACCCGCGGGCCGGTTCGCGAGCCGTCGGCGGAGGAGGCGAGGATAGCGCCATCGGCGGAATCGACGACTGGCGTTGCCGGACGGGTTCGGCGGCGGCGCGCGCGGTGCTCGGTAGGGTTTGCTGCCGGCGTCGCGGTGGATCCGGGCTGACGATGATGGTGGTCGTCTCGTCGTCGTGCTCGTGGTCGATGGGCGTGCGGCGCGGTGGCAGCGATGGCAGCGATGGCAGCGATGGCAGCGACGGCTGTGACGGGACGGTCGAGCGGAATGCAAGCGGCGGGCGTGGCTCGATCGGTGGCATCGTCGGGATGGACGAGCGCTGCGGGCGCGGTGGCCGAGGAAGCGGCGGCATCGAAAGTGGTTTCGGCATGACTCTCGAGCGCTACCACGGAATCCGCGACGACAATCTTCGGGTTGGACCCCGGTTCGATGGGCGAGTGGAACCCATGCCGGCGGTGTACACGAACGTTCGCGTCGCGGGGTTGGTGCGGAGTCGGGGCGACGAGTGTAGGCTTGGCGCCGCTTCTCTTGCGGCTCCTCCGGAGGGAAGCCGGAGGGAGAACTCGTGAGCAAACCCGTGAGCAAGAGCCGCAAGACTTTGTTGTCGTGGAGTAGTGGCAAGGACAGCGCCTGGTCGCTCTACGTTCTGCGCTCGCGTGACGACATCGAGGTCGTCGGGCTGCTCACGACCATCAACGAAAAGTTCGAGCGTGTGGCCATGCACGCGGTGCGACGCGCCCTGCTGCGCGCCCAGGCAGAAGCCGCGGGGCTCCCGCTCTGGGAAATTCCGATCCCGAGTCCGTGCAGCAACGAACAGTACGAAGCCGTGATGACGAAGACCATCGAACGCGCGAAGAGTGAGGGCATCGAAGCCATCGCGTTCGGGGACCTCTACTTGGAGGACATTCGCGCCTATCGTGAGAAGCAACTCGGCGGCACGGGCATCGAGCCGATCTTTCCTTTGTGGCTCGAGCCCACGGATGTGCTCGCGGAGAAGATGCTCGACGCTGGCGTCCAGGCCCACGTGACGTGCGTCGATCCGAAGCAAGTTCCGTCGGAACTGGCAGGTAGGCGGTGGGATCGCGCGCTGATTCGCGAGCTTCCGGCTGGAGCGGATCCCTGCGGGGAGAACGGGGAGTTTCACACTTTCGTGCACGCCGGGCCGATGCTCGACCGCGACATCGCCGTCGAGCCCGGAGAGGTGGTCACGCGCGACGGGTTCGTTTTCGCCGACATGCAGCCAGTGCTGGACTAGCTTCTTGCCGGTGCAGCGCTGGCTCGTCATTGCCGTGTGGATGCTGGTCGTCGCCGTGGCGGTCCCGGTGTCGGCGACGACTTCCTCGGTCGGCCCGTTCCGGTTCTCGATGCCCGAAGGTTTCATCGAGCTCTCGGAGACCACTTCTCCGGAGCTGCTCACGGCGCTACCGACTGAAGTCGTCGCCGAGGCGGACCGGTATCAGTCTTACGCTGTCATGCTGACCGACTCCGAGATCGTCGGCGCGTTCATGGTGAAGATGACGCCGGGCAAAGAGTCCGTGAAGAAGGCTTTGGAGACTCTGGTTCGCCAGCTCCGCACCGGCTCGCAGAATCTGCCCGACGAACGGATTTCGTCTCGAATCGTGCGCATCGCCGACACCGATTGCGGGCGGGTCGAGACCCGGCTCGAGCGCAACGGGAAGAACTGGCGCGAGGTCGTCGTGCTCGTGCCGTCCGGCGAGCTCAAAGGGTGGTTCAAGCTGACCGCTCGCGACGACTACTACGACGTGGCCCACACCGCGTTCCACCAGGCGTTGAGCGACACCCAAGGCATAGAGGCGCCGCCAGGCTTGAGGACGCCGGCCAAAGTCGCGATCGGGGCCGGTATCCTGGCTTTGGGGGTGTACGTGTTCGTGTCGAGGCGGAGGAAGCGAAAAGACCCGCCGGCCAAGCCTCGGTCTCGCAAAAAACGGGCTCAGGGTGATCGAGATCGGGGCTCGGGTTCCCCGACGAACGGAATGTGATACGCCTTTGTCATGCGTCTTCACCGTTTTGCTTCGCTGTCGTCTTGTTTGGTTCTCGGTCTCGCGGCGGTCGCTTGTGGCGGGTCCGGTGGGGGTGGCAACGACGGCGTCGGCGGAGTAGCCGGGGCCGGCGGCGGCTCGGCGGGCACGGGCGGAAGCGGAGGTGGCCAAGCCGGAACCGGCGGGGGCTCCGCCGGAAGCGCGGGTGCCGGTGGCGCCCCAGCGTGTCCCACCGACACGACGGTTTTCGAAGTCGGCGACAGCAACGGGCACGCCGATCCTTATGGCGCCCGCGCGGCGGGGCAGGCGCGGGCCGGTCGGCTCGCCGACGCCGCGATGATCGTTCAGCCCGCGCACGGTCGACAGCAGATCGAAGTTGGTGACTTCGTCTTGGCGAACGACAAGATCGCCGTCGTCATCGAGGACGCGGATGCGTCGGACGGCTACGCGGTCAACGGTGGCGAGATCATGGCCATCGACAAAGTCGGTGACGACGGGCGTCCGATGGGGCTCTCGATGTACTTCGAAACCCTCATGGGCCTGTCGATCGAGCTCGTCAATCCGTCGAGTGTCTCGGTCATCAACGATGGTTCCGACGGGAACGCTGCCGTGGTTCGCGCCTCCGGACGGCTCCAACGAGTGCCGTTTCTCGATGGGGGGCCGCTGGGCGCCGCGTTTGCCGCGACCTTCGGCAACGAGGTGGCCTACGACTACGTGCTCGAACCCGGCTCCGAGAGGCTCTTGATTCGTTTGGGTTTCATCAACCCGAGTCCGGATCCGGTGGACGCTCTCGCCGAGGAGAACCACGGCTTCTTCCACAACAACCAGAATGATCTCGTGCTTCCCGGCGCGGGATTTGCCGAGCCGATGGGCACGGCGGACTACGTCGGTTGGGTCAGCGGAGAGTGGAACTTCGCGTGGCGGCCCTTCGGGGGAGAGCCGCTCAGCTTCGCTTTCGAAGTCAGTGGCGTTCAGCTGTTCAAGGGTCCTGGTTTCGCGATCCCTGGCTGCGAGATCACTTGGACAGACCACGCCGAGCTCATCGGCGGCGGTCCCTATTACGACGGCTTGGCCGAAGCCGTTCGGCGCGTCGACGGCGACGCGCCGTGGCGCGAGATCACGGGCACAGTCAACGACGCTTCGGGCAACCCGGTTGCGGACGCCTGGGTGCACGAGCTCGATTCGGCGGGCGGCTACTTCAGTCGCGTCAAGACCGATTCGAGCGGCAACTTCAGCATCCACGCGCCCGACGCGGACGTCACGCTCGCCCCTTATCTGCGTGGGTATCCCTTGCACGCCGGGATGGCCGTCGGAGCGACGACGAACACGGCCACCTTGGCTTTTGGTCCAACGGCTTCGATCGAGGTCAACGCCACGGATTTGGCCGGCGGGCAGCCGTTGCCCGTCCGGGTGCAAGTGATCCCCGCCGTGCCGGTTGCCGCCACTCCGGCGACGTACGGACAGCGCGACGAGGAGGACGGCCGGCTACATCAGGACTACGCAATCACGGGGAGCACGACCCTGACGGTTCCGGTGGGCACTCATCGAGTGGTGGTGTCGCGGGGATTCGAGTGGGAGCTGGTGGATACGATGGTGACGGTCGCAGCGAACGAGACCGCGACGGTCGACGCGGTGCTGGAACACAGCGTCGATTCGACCGGAGTGATGTGCGCAGACTTCCACATCCACACGAACTTCTCGGTCGACTCGAAAGATCCGATGCCCATGAAGGTGAGCGCGGCCGTGGCCGATGGGCTCGAGATCCCGGTTTCGAGTGAGCACGAGTGGGTGGCGGACTTTGCTCCGGTCATCAGCGATCTCGGTCTGAGCCAGTGGGCTTTCGGCATGGCGAGCGAGGAGCTGACGACGTTTCATTGGGGGCATTTCGGCATCGTTCCGCTCACGGTTCGGCCGGGCGAAGTGAACAATGGCGCGGCGGAGTGGATCGGCATGCAGCCGCCGGAAGTGTTCGCCGGCATCCAGGCGCTGCCGGAGGATCCGGTGCTGATCATCAACCACCCTTCGAGCGGCAGCTTCGGCGCCTACTTCAGCTCGGCACAGTTCGATGAAACCACGGGCGCTGGTCTCGACGCCGCGCTCTGGAGCACGGACTTCGACGCCATCGAGGTGTTCAACGACGCCAGCCTCGACGAGGATCGGGCCGGATCCGTCGCGCACTGGTTCGCCCTTCTGAACGCTGGCGAGACGTTCTGGGCCGTCGGGTCGAGCGATAGCCACTTCTTGCGCACGAGCCCGGTCGGCTATCCGCGCACCTGTCTGGCGTTGGGCAGCGACGACCCGACGACGCTGACGCCGAACCGGGTGCGAGACGTGTTGGCGACTGGGGCGTCCACCATCAGCGGCGGCCTCTACATGGACGTCGCCGGGCCGGGCGGCGAGATGCCCGGCGAGATGGTCCTCGCCAATGGGGCCTCGGTCGACTTCGTCGTCACGGTGCAAGCGCCGAGCTGGATGGACGCGACCGAGCTCGAGGTCATCGTCGATGGGGTGACCCAGAGCACGGTGCCCCTGGCGCCCATGGGCGGCGGCACTGCGCAGCGCTTCGTGAACAACGTGACGGTGACCGTGGATACGCTCGCGCCAAGAAGCTGGGTCGTCTTTCACGCGCGTGGGGCGCGAGACTTGGCTCCGCTGCACCCGGGTCGAGACGCCTTCGCGGTGTCGAACCCGATTTTCGTCACCCAGATGTGAGGATTGACGTGAAATTCACGATCCACGCGTTGACGATTCTGGGGACTGCGCTTGCGTTTGCTGCGTGCTCCGACGACAGCGGCGACGGCGCAGTGGCCGATGACGACTTCGTTGGGGGAGGCGGCTCCGGACCGACGCTCTCCCTCGCGGACTACGACAAGTCGTGTTCGTCCGAGGCGGATTGTGCTGCGGTTTTCGAGGGCCCAGTGTGTGGCTGCGCCTGCCCGAATCACGCCATCAACGTTTCGGAGTTGGATCGATACAACGCGCGGCAACAGGAGTTGAGCCAGAGCTGCGGCCGGCCCACCGTTGCGTGTAGCTGCGCCGGCGGCAGCACGGTGTGCGCCGGTGGCACGTGCGACTTGACGTTCTGACGAGTCGGGTCAGTCGGGTCGCGAGCCGATCGACGAGCGGCGGCGGGCTCGGGTGGTCGCCGCGGCTGATGCTTCTCTTTGTCGTTCTGGGTTGCTCGGGCCGAGCCGAGGACCAGGCGCCGCCGGCGGGCAGCGGCCTTTTGCCGCCGCCGGAAGGTGAGGGCGTCCAGCTCGCGATGAGAAGCACGGTGGAGCCCGGGCAAGAGCGGGCTTTCTGTCAATACTTCGTGCTACCGGAGGAGGAGCTCGACATCGCACGCTTCGAGCACGCGCTCAGTCCTGGCTCGCACCATACCTTGCTGTGGGAGACCAGCCTGACCGCGGCCGACGTCGACTCCCGAGTCGGGCAGGATCCCGAAGACTGCGGCGCGCGTCCGGAGCGTCGCGAGGGCATCACGTCCATCGTCTATGGCGGCCAGCCGGGGGCGGCATCCGTGAGCTACCCCGAGGACGCTGCTCTCAGAATGAAGCCGGGCACGGTCATGCTGCTCGACCATCACGTGATCAACACGACCGACAAGAATCTCGAGGCGGAAGTTCGACTGAACCTCTGGCGGGCGGAGCCTACGGCGACGCGACGCGCTGGGATTCTGCATTTCTACGACTGGGCGATTCACGTGCCGCCGCGCGCCACGAGCAAAACCGAATTCCGCTGTTTCGTGCCGGAGGCGCTCACCATCGTTTTCGGTCATTCGCACATGCACGACCGCGGAACGCTCTATAGGGCTCATCGTGTGTCCGACGGCGTCCGGACCCCAATGTTCGAGACGCGCGGCCCCGACTCGGCCACCCAACAGTTCGCCCCCCCCTTCGAGCTCGAAGCCGGCGACGCGGTCGAGTTCGAGTGCCACTACGAAAACCCCACCGAAGAGGCGATCGTGCAGGGGTTGTCGGCCCGAGAAAACGAAATGTGCTCGTTCACCGCCGGCTACGCGACCACGGCGGGCGAGCGCTTGCCGTTGCTCGACGAGTGGTGCCTTTCGGCCGGCTCGGGGCTCGTCGGAGGAGGTGAGCTCGGTTGCGCGGGCATCGACGCGTGTCTGGTCGCAGAGGCAGACGCCGCGACCGAACCCGACGTGCTGGGGACGAGCACGCAACGATGTTTCCTCGAAGGCTGCCCGGATGCGACGATCCCGTTCACCGAGCTTGTCTTGTGCCGAGCGCGTCATTGCGCGCTTTGGTGCGATCTCGAAGGACTCGAGAGCTTCACGGCCCGCGGCCACGCGGATCCGGCTTGTCAGTCGTGTGTGGAGACGCAGTGCGCCGCCGCGCGCGCGGGCTGCGACGCGGCCTCTTGCCAGCCGTGATCCGGAGCGCCGGCCTTGCGACCGGCGAAGTGCCGCACGAGCTCGGTGGCGTTTCCGAGTCGGGTCGCTGCCCGACCGCGAACTGCGAGCTTTCGCGCCGTGAGTCCTTCCAGCGCGAGCACGTCTTCGATGCCGCCGCGACTCGACGGGCGTGCCGACCGGCAAACGCTCTTGAGCAAGAGCGGCCGCGCCGAAGCGTCGGTGCACTGATTCATCATGTCCACCGAGCTCTGGTTCCAAGCTAGAACCACGTCGTTGGGTCGAACGAAGTCGTTCCAGCGCGCGAGGAAAGCGTCGTGGGTCGTAGCCGCGCGGAAGTCGTTTTCGGACAGCTGCATGAAGGCGAGATGGCGAGCGGGGATGCGGGTTCGCTCGGGTCGAACGAGCTCGTCGAAGGTCGCGCCGCTGCTCGGGCGAATCGCCGTCCACTGCACGAGCTCGCGACGCGCTGAGCGATCGGGCTCCGAGCTCGCTGCGC
>JAJDAH010000090.1 GCA_029261965.1 Polyangiaceae bacterium | reverse complement strand
TCGGCCGGCTGGCGCAACCGCTGACCTTTACCGAGGAAGCGAAGCTCGTCGCGACGACGGGCGCGGTCGAGCAATTCGGAATGGCGATGTCGATCTCGGGGGACACCGTCGCCGTCGGCACGATTCTCGGGACGCGCGCCTTCGTATTCGAGCGGTCGGGCACCATCTGGTCCGAATCAGCGGTGCTGACGCGTACCGACGCGGATCCTCAGGATCGCTTCGGGCGCGCGCTGAGCGTGTCGGGCAACACACTGGCGGCGACGACCCAACCCTGGACGCTGGATGGCGACCCGCGCCCCACTGTCGTGTACGAGCGGTGCGCCGGCGCCTGGCTCGAGCAAGCGCGGCTCGTGTCGAGCGACGGCGTCGTTGGTGACAATTTTGGCGCCGCGGTGGCGGTTTCGAACGACACCGCGGTCGTATCGGCACCGTTTCACGACGTGCCCTCCGGCTTTGGCGACGAAGGGGCCGCCTACATCTTCGTTCGCGACGGTGCCACTTGGGCCGAGCAACAGAAGCTCACGCCCGCCGTGCTGATCACGAGCAACCACTTCGGACAATTTGTCGACCTGGAGGGCGACACGTTGCTTGCCGGGGCCCAGGACGGACTGCCGGGAGCGGTCGTCGGCCCGGGCGAAGCGTATGTGCTCGTGCGCTCGGGTACGACGTGGACGGAGCAAGCGATCCTGCAACCGTCCGATGGCATGTCTGGTCAGAGCTTCGGCAACCACGGTTCGCTCTCGGGTGACACGGCGATCGTCGGCTCTCAGAACCGTAGCGCCGCCTACGTTTTCGTCCGCAATGGCACGACGTGGACCGAGCAGGCGAAGCTCACTCCCAAAAACGGCGTCGCCGGGGATCAATTCGGAATCCGGGTTGCCGTGTCTGGTGACACCGCAGTGGTCGGAGCGACGGGTCGTTTCGGTGGCGCGAGCCAGGGATCCGCGTACGTTTTCACCCGCGTGGGCGGCGTTTGGACCGAGGAGTTTCAGCTTACCGCCAGCGACGGAGGGGCCGAAGACCTGTTCGGCTCCGTCTCGTTTTCTGGAAGCACGGCGGCGATCGGTGCGTTCAACATCGGCGCGGTCCCGGGCACCGGCGCTGCGTACGTTTACGTTTTTCCGGAGCTCGCACCGGAGCCGCCCGTCGCCGAGCCGGACGGCGGGTGCTTGCTGCCCGACGCCGGCCCCGATGCCGGTAACGCGGGAGGCCCAGATGGAGCAAGCGGTGACGTGGATGGCGCGGCGCCCGATGGGTCGACTGGCGGTGACGCGGGGATCGACGCGATGACCGCGGACTCGGCCAGCGACGCGACGATGGGCGCGGGGTCGGATGCCCCGATGCAGCCGATGCCGGAAAGCGGCGGTCCGGAAGCCAGCGTCGATGCTCCGTCCGGTACGGGCGGCGGTCCCGCGGTGCTGGACGCGGGCGGCGACGGCTCGGCGGCGGGCCCCAACTTGATCGGAATCGATTCCCGAGATCGGGGCGGCTGCGGTTGCCGAGTGGGCTCGGCGCCGGAGCGCTCCGCCGGGCCGTTGTGGATGGTGCTCGGGCTGCTTTGGCTCGCCCGACGGCGGTCCTGATCGACGATCGCTCTTGTGCGTCCGCCGCCGGCAGACACGCTCACGTTCGTGTCCGGCCGCGAGGCTGCGTCCCGTCGTTTGCACGGGTGGCGATACCGGGGAACTTTCCGCCTCTTCCGTCCTCCAATGGCCATGCACGACGGACGAGCCCCGCTCACGATGGCCCTGGTTGCGCTCCTGTCGGCCTGCGGATCGGGGGCGGACGGCCTCCATTCGAGCGGTTTCGACCTCGACGGGGACGGCGCCGAGACCGAATCGGTTCGGGTGCTCGAAGCCGAGCTGACCGAGGGGCTCACCGAGCTCGAAGGTCCGTGGCGGCCCGCTTTCGAACGAGACTGGACCGGGGCGGCGGCGGTCATCGCACCGTGCACTGTAGGCTCCGACGCCTACGCCGCAGCCGACACGCGGCTGGAAGAGCTCGACGCGACCATCCGCTTCGCGGACCGCTGGGGAAGCGTCGAGCCGCTGAGTGACCAGCTTCGTGAGCTACTGCGTGACGGTTGCGTCGCGACGACGCGGGACCTGCCGACGTGGTTCGCGTCGGTTTCCTCGATGCAACAGTTCTGGAGATCCAGCGGGTACGACTCGGTGCGCACCGCGCTCGACGTGGAGCAGCAGCCCATGTGGTTGGCGCCGGCGGCGATCCGCCGGAGCGTCGACGAGCTCGACCCGGTCTTCCCCGGGCTCTTTTCCGCGTGCGACCACGAAGGCGACTGTGCGGACGAAACGGCGTGGAAGGCGGAGCTCTCCGAGGCGCTGCACGTCGCCGGGCTCGAGACGACGCTCGCGAGACTGCACGACGAGCCGAGCGCGATTCCGACCGCAGCACGCTGCGCCGACGCGGCACTCGCCGCACCCGAGGACCGACGGCTCGAAGCCTGGCAGGCGTGCATCGGCGAGCCGCTCGTGGAGGAGCCGCTCTTGCCGGTGGGAAACCTTCGGATCCCCGACGCCGGCTGGCTTCACGTCGGCGTCGAACCATTCCTGGACGACACCACGTACATCGCCGTCGACCTCGACACGGGGGCGACCATGACGCGCGAAGTGGCTCGGTTCGCGTGTGCGGTCGACGAAGACGGGTGCGAGCGGGAGAGAACAGCCGCGAGCTCGCCAAGCAACGCCCGATCTGCGCGACGGCTCTTGTGGCTGCTGCTCGCCGAGAAGCTGGCCGTGTTCGGGGCGCCGGAGCACCAGGTGCTTCCCATTCCCGAAGGGGTGGAGCCACTCGTGCCACAGCGGCTCGTGATGTGGGGCGGCTGCGGCGGAGCTTGCGCCGTCCTGCAGCAGTTGACCTGGGCCTACGTATCGGCCGAAGGCGTCACCGTCGCCGCCGGCCGACGCGACACCTGCCGTCGACCTCGCGAAGCGTTTCAGCCGTTCACGGACCGCATCCTCGAGACGAACCGGTCGGTGCTGGCAGCGGCGTCACCGGGCGTCCGTCGGCCGCACCCGCCGCCGGTCGTTTCGACGGAGCTACGGGACGACTGGGGCCTCGACGCCGTTCCGGCGATCTTCCGACGATGACGCGGCGCCCCCGGGAATTTCAATGTTTCTCAGGCACCCAACCGGCTTGTCGCTTCGACGAGCAGGGCTAAACGTTGCTCGCTGGAAAGGGACACAACGGCAGACGAGCTAGGAACTGAGCCTTCGGCGGGTACCTCGAGCTTGGAACGATGGCTCTTCCTAAACGCGACGGATGCCGGACGTGACGTATTCGCCAGCGGTTCTTCGGCCGCTGAGCGCCACTGTCGACACGGACTCGAACCCCGCTTCCGCCATGAGCGAAGCGACGGCGTCCGGCTCGTAGAGCGAGAATCCCCTGGCCGTCACCTTGCCGTAGGTTGTCATCTTGCTCGGGCCCGCGAATCCTATCGCTAGACGTCCGCCACTCGCGATGACGCGATGGAGCGATGCCATGGCCGTCTCGGGCTTCGGCCAAAAGTAGATCGTATTCATGGTCGAAACCTTGTTGACCAGCCCGTCCCGCAGCGGAAGGTCACTGAGGTCCGCGGTCATGAGATCGAGCCGTCCGTCGGCAACGAGCGAGCGCATGCGGCGGTGAGCAGCCACGACCACGTCGGGCGAAAAGTCGATGCCGTACATGTGCCCCGTTCGGACCGTGCGCGCAGCGAGCATCAGCGCCCCGCCGCCCCCGAACCCAGCGTCCAGGTAGAGATCGTCTGGTTGCAAGTCCAGCGCCGCCAGCGTGCTCTGGATGAGCTCGTTGTTGCCGCGATTGAGCATCGCCGTCATGAAGATCCGCCCGAATGCACCACTCGGCCGGCGAAGCTGGGAACCAATGAATCGTTGCAACGGCACTGTCCGGAAAAGATACCCGGTTCCACACGGGTTGCGGCGCCGCACGAGCCCGCAGCGGTTCGACCTGCTGCCCGATGGGGAGTACGAGGAGCACAAGATGGTTCCGAACGTTCGCGGACGACGGGGCTAGGCGGTCGCGTGTGCGGTCGACAAGCGAAGCGCTGAGGGCTATGCTCGCCGACCGATCTCTCCGGGCGGGACGTTCTTGGAATCGCTCAAGCCACCTCCTTCTTCGCGTCGCAAGGACTCGTTCCTCCAGGAAGGGGTCACCGTGGCTGGCCGGTTCAAGCTCGTTCGCGAGCTGGGCCGCGGTGGAATGGGCGCGGTGTGGCTGGCCGAGCACACGGGCCTCGACATTCTGTGCGCGATCAAGCTTATCGATCCGCGCCAGCGGGACAGCAAGGAGCTGAAGGCTCGCTTCGAGCGGGAGGCAAAGGCAGCCGCTCAGCTCAGGAGCCGGAACGTCGTTCGAATCCTCGACTATGGCGTGTGGCGACACGTGCCGTACATCGCCATGGAGTACCTCGAGGGCGAGGATCTGGGCGTGCGGCTGCAGCGCGTGCTGCGCCTTTCGCCGGCGGCAACGTTCGAGATCGTCGCACAGGTCGCCCGCGCCCTGACGAAGGCGCACGCCGCCGGCATCGTCCACCGCGATCTGAAGCCCGAGAACATCTTCATGGTCGTCGAGGACGACGTGGAACTCGCGAAGGTGCTCGACTTCGGGATCGCCACGAGGCCGGACCTGCGTCTCGAAGACGGCCAGACGAAGACGGGAAACCTCGTGGGCACTCCGTTCTACATGAGCCCCGAGCAGGCTCGTGGAACGAAAGTCGACCACCGATCGGATCTGTGGTCGCTCGGCGTGGTCGCCTACGAGTGCCTCACGGGCTCCCGACCCTTCGTGGGAGAGGGCCTCGGCGACGTGATCGGCAAGGTCATCTACGAGGCCCAGCCGACTCCGTCGAAGATCGCGACCGACTTGCCTCCATCTTTCGACGAGTGGTGGTTCCGTGCCGTAGCGAGAGATGCCGACGACCGATTCCAGAGCGCCGACGAGCTGACCGAGGCGCTGGCGTTGGCGCTGCGAGTCAACCAGACGCTCAGCGCCCTGCGCCTGTCGAGCCCGAGTCTGTCCGGGGCCGCGATCCCGAGCGCACTGACGCCGGCGGGCAGCACCGAGCTGCCCGTCATCGTGTCACCGCCTCCGATGGGCCAAGAGGAACGCAACGCGCCCACCATCTTGGATGAACCGGCGCCTTCGGTTGCCGACGGCCAGACTGGCGACCCAATGATGAGCACGTTGGCACCGGTACCCGCTGAGCGCAGGTCGCACCTCACGGGCGTGATCGCTGGCGTCGGTGCAACCGTGGTCGTGGGCGCCATCGGCTTCACTGCCTATCTCGCGCTCCGCAGCACGCCGACGAGCGAGGCGGCGGCTTCCCCCATCGGAGAGCGAAGCCTACCCGTCGAAGAGGCCGAGCCGGAGCCGACCGCCGCGCCAGAGGTCGACGCCCCCAAGCCTTCGGCCTCCGCCAAACCGAAGGCCGCGACGCCGGCAGCGCCACCGGCTCGTGTGGCTCCGAAGCCGGCCCCGCCTCCGCGCAAGCCGGCGCCGCGCCCGCCCAAGGAGAAGAAGCCGGTGAAGGAAGCGCCCATCGACTTTGGGATTTGATTGCAATGGCCAGCCCCCGACGTCGGAAGCTCTCGAAGATCACAGCGTGGGGACTGCTCGCGTGCGTGCTCGTGTCGGTGCCCGCGCAGGCTCAGTCGGCCGCGGATCGGACCACCGCGCGTGCGTTGGCACAGGAAGGCCAAGCCGCCTTCGAAGCGGGAAACTTCGAGAGGGCCGCCGATCGCTTTCGACGTGCCGACGCTCTCGTCCACGCGCCGACGCTGATGCTGGCACTGGCTCGATCGCAGACGAAGCTCGGCCAGCTCGTTCAGGCGCACGAGACCTACGCGCGGATCATCCGTGAAGGGGTCCCGTCCCAAGCGTCCAAGGTGTTTCGTCGGGCCGTCGAGGACGCCAAGGCCGAAATCAGGCCGCTCGCGGCGCGGCTGAGCTGGGTCACGGTCGAGATCCATGGGGCCGAGGACGGCGCCGTCAGCATCGACGGCAAGGAGATCCCAACCGCCGCGATTGGCGTGCGCCGCGCGGTGAACCCGGGCGAGCACGTGGCGCGCGCCGAGGCCGAAGGCTTCCTCCCGACCGAAGAGGCGTTCACCGTGGCCGAAGGCGAAGAGACGCGCCTGTCACTCACTCTGCAACCGCGGCCAGCTTCGAGCGAAGCTCCCGCGGCCGACGAGCCCGCAGTCGAAGTCGTCCCGGCGGCCGACACGGCCGAAGAAAGCTCGCCGATGGGTCGCACGTTCGGATTCGTCGCGCTTGGTGTCGGCGGGGCGGGGCTGATCGCCGGCGGTATCACCGGGATCCTGGCGATGGGCAGGAACAGTGACCTCGAGAAGGCCTGCCCGGGCGGGCAGTGTCCCGAATCGAGCCGCGGCGATCTCGACAGCTATCGAAAGCTCGGAACGATCTCGACCGTCGGGTTCATCGTCGGAGGCGTCGGCGCTGCGGCGGGTGTGACCCTGCTGCTGACGAGCCGGAACGCGGAGCCGAACGCGGGCAGCGTCGGCATTCGAATCGGGCTGGACGGTGTCATGGCGAAGGGACGATTCTAATGCGTCGAGTGTTCGCGTTCTCATCACTCGTGCTGCTCGGGCCCGCGTGCACGGCCATTCTCGGTGACGACTACGAGCTGGGTTCCGCCCCCGATGCTTCGGGAGGATCTGCCGGGACAGACGCATCTACTGGCGGTTCGGGAGGAACCTCGGGGACGGGCGGTGCCGGCGGCACCAGCGCTGCCGGCGGCACCAGCGCTGCGGGCGGACTCGGTGCATTCGGCGGCTCGATGGGGGGCGTCGGCGGTGAGCCCCCGGACGCGTCGATCGGTCCCGACGCGACGGTCGAAAAGGACGCGGCGGCGGATTCAGCAACAGACGCTGCGTGCGACGCTGCGGCGCCCGGATGCGTGGTGTGCACCTCGGGGCAGCGACGCTGCAGCGGGTCCGTCCTCGAGACCTGCCCGAGCGACGAAAGCTCTTGGGAGTCGACCGAAGTCTGCGTCAGCGCCGCGTTGTGCGATCCCACACGTGATACGTGCCTTCCGTCGGTGTGCCAACCAAACGAGCACCGGTGCAGCGCCCTGGAGCTTCAG
>JAJDAH010000089.1 GCA_029261965.1 Polyangiaceae bacterium | reverse complement strand
GGCCGCGGCGCGCCGGATCCACGACCGAACAACGACTCGGGACCCGCCACCACTATCGATGCCGGAGCCGTCTCGGCGCCCGGCGTCGACGATCCGCCAAATTTCGCTGGCGTCGAACGACTCAGGCCGGAAGGCCTGAGCAGCCTTGTCGCGGAGTGGTCAGAGGCGCGGGACGACAATTCCGCCCCGGAGGCGATCGTCTACAGCGTGTTCGTGTCCAACGAACCCGGGATGCAAGACTTCACCGCGCCTACACTGCGATCGCCGGCCGGGTCCACCTCAATGCGGCTGAGTGGCCTCCCGCTGGGCCTTCCGCTGTACGTAGTAGTCCGGGCGACCGACGAAGCAGGAAACGAGAACGAGAATAGGGTCGAACTTTCCGCGATACCTGATGGGCGTCGGCCCCAGTTCGCGGGTATCGTCGCGACACATGTTGGCGCCACGAGCGCGGAGCTGTCCTGGGCTCCCGCGTCGGACGACCGATCCTCTCCCGAGCGTATTCGCTACACGGTTTACGAGTCGCGGGAGGTGACAACAAACTTCGTGGTGGTCAGAACGACCTCCCCTGGAGAAACGCAAGTGCAGTTGACCGATCTGGCCCCGTCCTCAGGCTACTCGTGGCGCGTCCGAGCAGTTGATGAAGCAGGAAACGAGGACACAAACGAAAAATCACTCAGCGCTACGACGCTCGTAAGTTACGCCATCAACGTCCAGCCTATCTACGATGCCAACTGTGTTGACAGCTGCCATGGCGGTTCGACACCGGCCGGGAATGGCCTCTCGCTCGAGGCCGGGCTCTCATACGCTCACACTGTCGGTCAGCCGGGGCTCGCGTCGCCCGGTACCATTCGAGTCGACCCGACAACCTCTGATCCGATGGCGAGCCTTCTCGTCCGAAAGATAGTTCCCGCCTTGGCACCGGGCGACCTAGGAAGCCCAATGCCCCCCGCGCCATTGCCACGAGTCACAATGAACGACAGAGATACAATCATACAATGGGTAGAGCAGGGCGCGTTGAACAACTAACGTAGGCACGCGGGCGATGAGGCGACCACCGCCTCACACTGCGAGTCTTCTGGCATGAAGTCCGGAGCGGCTCGCCGCCTCAACGCTGCGCCAACGAGTCAGTTTCTCCGCACCAGAATCCACGTGAAGTACAAGCATCGGGGCTCCGCGGCGGTGAAGACGCTTCTTGTTGCGATTTCTGCACTCGCTGGATTCCTCGTTGCCGCGTGGGGTTGGGCGGAAATTTTCCACCCGCAATTCTTCAACTTTGACTTTTACCACTATCTAACCCTAGCCCATGATCCCGTCGCCCACGGCAGCCATCCATTCATCTTTGGGTACCTGCTGCGACTGTTGGCGTGGCTCGGTAACCTACTCCCGGATGGCGCACTACCCCATGTATTTCAGGTGTGGCAGTTCATCTGCCTGTCCGCGCTGGTCTGGACGTCGGTTGGACGCGATCGGCCCCCGGGTTCTCTAGCAGAAAAGCGCGGCGTCTGGTCATGTCTCGCCGGCCTCGGGGTGTGCCTTCTCGGCGCCCTCGTTCTGATGCCCGGGCTCGTATTCCTCATGAACGGGTACCTGACCGAAATGACGGCGTTGCTCGTAACCGTATTGGCTTCACGTTGTGTGGCAGGCATCGGCGGTCCTCGGCACGTCCGCGCAGCAGCAGGCCTTGCTGCGTTGTCCCTTGTGGGATATCATTTGCGCTACCAACTCGCGATCATCCCCGTGGCCGCACTGGTGGTTCTGACGCTCGACGAAATCCGAGGCAGAAAACGCCTCACAGTCCTCACCAGTCGCGCCGTCGCGTTAGGTGTCCTGGTCGCCGCGTTTCCGCTCAGCCATCTTGCGCTCTCTGTGCGGCTCCCTGTGGACGAGTTCGGGCGAAACCTGCCGTCTCGCTATCTTCGTGGGAGCATTCAGTGTCGGCTCAAGTGCGACGTGCGTCTATACGAGGTTGGGTGTAGAACTCAGGCTAACAGGGACGTCGTCATGCGCGCGACGTGTACCGATCTTGTGCACGGGCTTGTCAGTTTGGGGGAGCCCGTCCAGCTGGGCAGATCATGGCCGGAGATACTCCACGAGACGGGGTGGGCTAACGTTGTGCGCTGGCTCTTCTTGGCACCGGCGACTTATCTACGAGAACGAATGCCAACCTTGGCGATCGAAACCTACGCGTACGATGGCAACGTCCGCTGGTTGTCGGAACACCACCCCACGACGATTCAACACTACGAGCGCGTCTTCCCGACGACGGACCGGGGCCCTTCGGGGGCATTTCGATTCGTCGTCGACTACCTCAAGACGTTGTATTTCAGTTGGAGTCTGCATTGGGTGTCGATGATTGTCGTTTGGGTTTCAGTAGTCCTGACGCTCGTGTCTCGCGACCGCGTAGCCTCCTTCTTCGCAGCATCAAGCGTGGGGACTTTCCTAGTCTTCAGCTACGTACAACCGCAGGCACCACTGCGATACTTGCTTGTGATCTGCTTGTTGGGTGGTCTGAGTCTGTTGCGCGTCAGCGCGACATGCAGGCTCAGGAAACCGGGGTGTGGATCGCGTACGGATCACGCGGCGAGGACTTCAGCCGTGTAAGCGCGTGGGGGGCGCGGATCGCGCTCGGAGTCCAGCGAAGTCCCACACGTGACGTGATTTTATAGAGGGCCCCCTCCGTCGAACAGGTTGTGAAAATCCAACCGACAGAGGTGACCCCATGAGCACGATGAACGCGTCTGAGCTGATCGCCAAGCCCGAACTGAAGCGAGCCATCAACGAGGCGGCGCGCCTGCTGTGCGAAG
>JAJDAH010000088.1 GCA_029261965.1 Polyangiaceae bacterium | reverse complement strand
CCACCGACCTGAAGGCCCTACCGCGCGTCGAGCCTTGGCTCGGCGTGGCGTCGGCGGGCCTGTCCGGCCGCTTCTAGCCGAAGCGCGCCTCCGTCAATTGCAGCACGGCTGGATCGAAAACTGGCCGGTCGGCCGTTTACTTGCCCAGCTCAAACGCCCCTCGTCGTACAATTGCTCAGACAGTCAATCCCTGAGGCACCATGACATTTCGATCGACGACCAAAGGTTTCGGGCTCGCTCTGGCACTTTCCAGCACCATCATCGGTTGCGGAAGCAGCGGGGACGAAGGTGGCGACAGTGGTGAGTGCCTCGCGAACTGTTTGAACGACGGCATCGCTCGGAATCTTTGCGACAACGTGTGCGGTGGGCCCGGAGGCCCGAGCGGCGGTGGTGGAAGCGGCGGCGGAGGCCCCACGCCCGCGGGCGGTCCACCAGATCCTTTCCGCTACGAACCGGAGACGCGCATCGACTTCGACAACGTCCGCGACTCGTCCTTCGGCGATCTTCAAGTGCTTCCCACGTTGCCCGAGCCCCCTAAGAGCGGCTTTCGCCTGATCATGAAGCCGCAGATCGTGCGACCCGGGGACGACTTGAACGAGTGCAACTCCTGGCCGATCCCGGACGTGACGAACCGGTGGGTCTACACCGCGGTCGTGCATGTCACGCCCGGGCTGCATCACGCCAACCTGTACGGGGTGAATGCGGCTCCTGAGCCCTACCCGGAGTGCAACGTCAGCGCGGACTTGCGCATGTTCAGCCAGGTCGGAGTCGTCAAGTCGAGCCCCGAGACCGTCGTCAGCTGCACGGATCCAGACTGCACGCCATCGGTTCACAATCCGGCGTGCGACATCAACACCTGCGACTTCAACGGCTTCTTGACGATCCCGGTGGTGCTGTTCGCGAACTCTACCCAGGTCATCGGCAGCGAGAACTTCGCGTTCGCGGACGGCTACGCCTACGAGGTGCCACAAGGCATCGAGGTCGTGACGGATACCCACCTACAAAACACCACGCCCGACGACCTTCGCGTGGAAGCGGCGTGGGATTTCTACACGATGCCAGCGGACCGCGTCACCAATCCGACGGCGATGTTCGTCTGGTTCTGGCTCGGCTTCATGCTACCCGCGCGTTCGGAGAAAGCACTCGGCACCGAGTGCGCTTGGGGTGGTGGCGAAATCGTCGCGGTCATGCCCCACACCCATCAATGGGCGACCCGCTTCGTGACGAGCTTCGGCAATTCACCCATGGGCGCGCTGGGCCGCGAACCCGCGCCCGGAACGTTTACGGAAACACTGCCGGTCTACGATCACGTGGGAACAGGTCTGGCGGACAGCGACATCGAGCTGTACTACCCGCCGGTCGACACCCCCGGAACCGACACGATTCACTTCCGGTGTGAGTACAACAACACGACGAGCCACCCCATGCGTTTCGGGGTAGGCGAGAACGAAATGTGCTTCCTGTTCGGCTACGTGAGCCCCGTCGAGGGACAGCGGGTCGGCACGGTGAGCGAAGGCAGCCCCTGCGAGACGCTCGACCCACACAACTTCCTGAACAATCAGGGGCTCATCGAACAGCTGCCTTAGCCGCGCGTTCTTGCACCCACTGGCGCGCCGGCCGGGTGTCCACGCGCGTCGCCTCGAAACCGGGAAAATGACGCCAGCAAGCGTCTTCTCGAAGATGTCCACGCGTTCGGCGCCGGACAGCTCGCCCACCGATTCGAGCTCGGCGTCGACCGAGCTACTCGGCGCGTAAAAAAATCTTCGTCGACGGCCGCCGCGAGCATCGACGGAATCACTTCGCTCAAAAAATCACCACGACCGTGCTCGCCCTCGGACGCAAGGTGCGCCCATCCGAGCCGACTGTGACGAACTTCGTCACGCAGCAGTTCGCGCAACACCTCGCGAACGTCGGGCGCGCTCGCCAGCTCGAGCGTGCGCGTGAGGAGGCTGGTGTTCATCGTTTCGCCGATGCAACAGACGGCGACGACTTCCCAGAGCAGAAGATCCCGGAGCTCGAGTCCAGGCCGACCGACCCGCTCGGCTGGGCCTCGTAGGCGAGCGGATCCACTGCGCCATACGTTTCGGCAAGCCCCGCGCATACGTTCGCGTGTGGCCGCTCGTCACGAGCAGCATCCCGCGCACCATCGACCACGACTTTCTCGGGCCCCGACCCGGTCGAGCTCGGTCGCCAATCGCTCGAACCGGGCGGCCGCTGCAATTTCTGCGCGCGTGCGAAACGCCCACGTCGCTGCCAATTGGCGGCGGGCCGACTCGCTCAGTTGCAGCAAGGCTCGGTGTTCGGCAGCCAGCAGCAAGTGCCGTTGCAAAACACCCATCCGAGCTGATTGGGCGGTTCGCACATGCAGCCCGTGCCCATACCGGCGGCCCCTGGAGCTCCCGCCATGCCGCCCGATCCGGAGGAGCCACCGGTGCTCGGACCGCCGCCCGATCCGGGGGAGCCGCCAGTGCTCGGGCCGCCGCCCGATCCGGGGGAGCCACCCGTGCTCGGCCCACCACCAGCGTTGGTTCCACCGCCAGTGCCGGGAGCGCCGGCACCGCCCGTCGCATCATCCTCACTGGGATCGTCGCTGCACGCGAGGAGGCCCACCGTCGATGATGCGCCCGTGACCACGAGCACCTGAAAGAGCTTTTCGAAGTTCATGTCTCGACCCAGTATGACGTTCGCCGACTCGACGCACCGCTAGTCTCGCAAGCTGGAATGATTTTTTGGTAAATAGTTGGCTGCTTCCGCGCCACTGCATACTGATGAAGCTCCGGAATCGGCCATGACATCCCAGGCGACGCGCTCGTTTGCCGTAGTGCGGCCATATCCATCGCAGATTCGCAAACGCGTTTTTTCGTTCCTGCAGTCGATGAGCTTCGAACTCGGTCCCGGACTCGAGCTCGCCACGGGGACCCCCGACGACGTCGCCGCCAGATGGTTGGAAGCGGTCGTCGTCGACATGCTCTTGCTTCCGTTCCACGTTCACCGAGATGCCAACGGAAGTGTCGTTGACGGCGTCGGCGTGGCTCTACGTATCCCCAAGCATTTTGTCGAACGAAACACGATGATCCTCATGCCGGTCAGCGCGTTTTCGCTGAGTTCCACGTTCCCCCGCCGCTTCGAGGAGCTCCAAAAGGCGCGGCCTGGCGTGCATCGCCAAGTAATACTCATGCCCGAAAGCGAAATCGGCGCCGAACGGATCCGAACGCTGATCCGTCGGCCGCCCCAGAGCAGCTTGTTCGACTGAACGAGCACGCGCGGGACTCGAGGCCGAACGAGACGCCACACGATGGAAGGAAGGAACGTACGATTCTTCTTCGACTACATTTCGTCGAACGCCTACCTCGCGTGGTTGGCGCTACCCCCGCTGCTCGCAAAGTACGACGCCAAGCTCGAACCGGTACCGGTGCTTTTTGCCGGTCTGCTCGAATCGTCGGGGCAGATGGGACCAGCCGAATCGCCGGTCAAGGCCTTCTGGATGTGGAAGAACAACCTGCGTAAGGCGGCGCTGCTCGGTCAACCCCTCGAGCTTCCACCGCACCATCCCTTCAATCCGCTGCTCGCCCTACGCGCGTCATCGCTGTCGGACGTCGAGCACCGTCGCATCGAGCTCATCGACGGGTTGTTCCGCGCTGTTTGGACACGGCGATTGCATGTGAGCGATCCCGAAGTCGTTCGGAGAGTCGCGGACGAAGTCGGCCTCGACGGGAAACACGTCGTCGCTCACGCCCAGGCGCCTTCGGTCAAGAACCAGCTCCGCACACAGACCGACGGCGCCATCGCCGCCAACGTGTTCGGCGTGCCATCGATGCTCGTCGGCGACGAAGTGTTCTGGGGCTACGACGACCTGCCACATCTCGAGCTCCACCTCGCTGGAAAAGACCCGCTGGATCCCGACGCGCTTCGCGACGTGCAGGTGCCGGAGCCGTCGGCCGCCCGAAACCGCAGCTCCACCGAGCGCGAGCCGAAGTAGCGGCGGACGATCCCTCTCTCTCGGGTGGTCCTCAGTTACCGAAGCACTCGACGGCGCAACCACTGGTGTCGTCGAGACAGGTGAAGAGCGAATTGGTCACAGGCGTGATCAACAGGCCGTCGGTAGCGCAGGTGCCGGCGCACGAAGTACGGACGGCGACCGGGTCCGCACCCGGGTCCGCGTCGAAGGCATCGATGATGCACTCTTGAATGCAGATGATTTCGCCTTCGCTCATGATCCCGCCTTCGGAACAAGGTTCCCCGACGGCAAGACACGCTAGCCACTCGTTGCAGCACTTTTCGTCGCGGCAGCTCTCGCAGGCGTTGAAGCTCGGATTCGTCGGCTCGCACGTTGGGCCCGACCCCGCGGCGCCGCCGCTGCCGCCTGCGCCGGAACTCCCGCCAGCACCAGAGCTACCGCCCGCTCCGCCAGTACTCGCGCCGCCACCACCACCTGAGCCACCGGTTGCAGCGGAACCGCTGGTCCCGGCAGCGCCGCCGCTGCCATCGGTTCCCAAATCGTCCGAACAGCCGGCGAGCGCCACCGCTATGGTGATGAGAACAAAAGAGCTACGCATCGTTCATCCCTCCTGAGAAGAAACAACAATGGGTGAGTCTAGCTCGTACCGAGGTTTGCGCCACGACATCGATCGGGACGCAAAACCTCGGCTTCAGCCGGCGCCGACTCCGAGCTGGCGACCCTCTGGCCAGATCCCGAATCTTTTCCAAAGATGCACCGCGTGGCGGTTGATCACGCCGAGCTCTTCGCACAGCTCGCGAACCTTGCTGATGCTCTCGAGGGTCTTCGCGCTGTGCATCGGGTTGTCTCGGTAGGCCTCGTCGATGACATCGTCGGGCACGTCGTAGTGGCGCAGCAGCCGGGTCGGTGGTTTCATCATGAGCCGCGCCATCTGGCCCAAGATCACCGGCGTGAGCAGCCCGAGTTGGAGCATTTTCGCCCTGCCTAGGCTCGGCACGCGCCTCTTCAGGTACTCGCGCGCAAAGCACAAGTGCCGTGCTTCTTCGGTCACATGGATCTGCATCAGCCGCTTGATGAGCGGGTGTAGCTCCGCCTTGTGACTCTTCAGGACTTCGCGCTGAACCGAGTCGATCGGTTCTTCTCCGCCGAGCACGAACATGAAAAACAGCTCGGGAAAGTCGCGCCCGAATTTGACCACACGGCGCGCTCCGGCGCGCGCAGTGCCATCGAGGCCGCCGACCGGCAGCCCCGAGCGAATCACGAACTCGCGAAACATGAGCGAGTGCTGCGCCTCTTCGATGACCTCATGGTAGCAATACCGAAGCGCCGGGTCGTCGTACCGCAAAGTGGATGCAAACTCGAGCAGCCCGCGCTTGAGCACGCTCTCGAACTCCACACCGATCCACATGTGCGCGCAAGCGCTATGCAGGCCGATGCGGGCGCGAACCGCTTGGGGTTGCGTGCGATACCACTCGGTGGCCCCGAGCGGATCGTCGGTGGTTCGTTCCCAACGAGGATCTTCGACGTCGATCCGATACGCCGGGTCGTCCCAAGGGATGTCGGCGTAGGCGTCGAAGTGCTTGGCCACGGATTGATGGCTGAGTCGACCCAGCAAATGCTCGAACGTCTCGTTACGACCTCGCTTCTTCGGTGCCGGGGTGATGATTCGCTCTGATTCGGGGACTACGGTCGATTGCATGGTGGCCTCATTCACGGCGCTTGGCGGGCTCGACCTCGAGTTGGTCGAGGAGTTGGGCGAGGTTCTTGAGGACCCCGACGACTTCATCACGATGACAGCGGCGCCCCTCTGATATCTGTCGGACGGCAAGACCTTCGAGAACGGAAAAAGCGAAAGACGGGACGACCTCGAAGGATGGAGTGGCTCTTACGAAGTCGGGGAAGACATCGCGGAAGGTCTCGAGAGTCGCCTGTCCCATCTGCGCACTGATCTCGTTGACACGGGCGCGAAGGTCGGCGTCGGTGCGTGCGGCCACCACGAGCTCCAACCACGCGTAGTAGGTCGGGCTCGAAACCATCTTCCACAACAGATCGATCGCCGTCGAGGATCGGGCCTTGCCCGAGGGCACGCTCGACATCGACTGGCGGAACTCGCCGTGCAGTCGCTCGACGACTCGCTCGAGCGCGGTCGTGACGAGCAGCGCTTTAGTCGGAAAGTGATGAAGCTGAGCGCCCCTCGATACGCCCGCGCGGTCGCAGACTACCGTCGTCGTCGTGCCTGCGTAGCCGAGCTCGAACAGGCACTCGATCGTGGCGTCGAGTAGTCGCGCACGCATCTGCCGCGTGCGCTCGAGATTGCTACGCCGCGGCCGCGTGCCTCGCGGCCGGTCGACGACAGCAGCAGCATTCGACATGGCCATGATGACAATGTCTAAGAGACAATAATAAAACAGTCAAGACTGCTTGTTTCATGTGGCACTAAACCACTGGAATCCAAGGCTTTTCCTTAGCCACTCAGCCAGCGTGAGCGTGGCTAGTACGGATTTCGTCGGAGTGGCCGCGACGCCACCTGCGCGGCTACCGGTGCTGCTTCCGCGATATTCCGTTCGGGCGTTTCGGTCGAGACTCGAGCAGCAGCGACGTCGTCGTTGCTACCCGTCAGGGCTACCGGTGGCTGCGAGGGGCGGCTGACCGGCTCCTCGTGGGAGCGCGCTCGAAACTTCATCACACGCCTGCTTGGTCGGGGCCGGCTGATGGGCAGCTGGTTGGGATCGATGACGTCCGACGAATCCTCCGTGGACCGTGTGCTCGACGTCTCCACGACAACGGTCCTCGCGCGAGCCGCGGAAGCGGTCGTGTCTGCCTCGGACCCACCGTAGCTCGGCGAGCTCACCGCCATGGTCGGCGTCGTCGCAACACGCTTCATGGCCAAGCCGGTCGCTACGCCGGTCGCGGTGCCCAAGACCGCGATCGCCGCCAGCCGTGGTGCGAGGCTGTTCCGGCCGAAGCGCAAGGCATGCCCCGATGCCGGCGACGACGAACGCTTTCCTTGCCCGACGGGCCCTGGTGCGCGTGGTGGCTCGATAGCGGCGCGCAGCACCGAAGCGACTTGCGCCGCCGTCGAGAGTCGATGTTCCCGCTTCTTGACGAGGCATTGCTCGATCGAGCGAGCCAAGCGCTCAGGAACGGCCGGAGCAACCTCCACGACCGAAGAATGCGGGTCGGAAAGAATCGCGCACATCAGCGCGTTGTAGTTCGTCGCCGAAAACGGGGGGCGCCCAACGAGGCACTCGTATAGCAGCACGCCGAAGCTCCAGATGTCGCTTCGTGAATCGACCGTTTCCGCGCCCCGCGCCTGCTCCGGGCTCATGTAGGCCGGAGAGCCCAGCACCGCGCCGTCCCCGGTGATGAAGAGACTCTCTTCTTTCGTTTGCTTGCTGATGCCGAAGTCGAGCAGCTTCGGCTGGATCCCCGTCGGGCCCCGGGAAAGGAATACGTTCGACGGCGAGATGTCTCGGTGAACGAGACCGGCGGCGTGAACGTCCGCCAGCGCTTCGGCGATGGGGGCCAAGAATCGGCAAGCCCGTTCGACCGACAAACGACGATCCCGACCGAGAATCGCCGCGAGAGTCTCTCCCTTCAGAAGCTCCATCACGAGATAGGGTCGACCGTCGTCCGTTTGCCCGACGTCGTAAATTTCGACGAGGCTCGGATGATGAATTTGTCCGGTCGCGCGAGCCTCGGCCAAGAAGCGAGCCACGGCCTCGCGATGCGCACCGAGCTGCCGCCGCAAGAACTTGATCGCAAAGTCGCGCTGGGTGAGGTCGTGACGCGCCGCCCAGACCTCCCCCATGCCGCCCTCGGCGAGCTTCGCGCCGAGCACGTACTTGTCGGAAATCCGGCTCCCAGCAGTCACGAGTCGAATAACAACGGACTTGCGACAGAACGGCCAAATCCGCGACTTCGATATCTGGGACGTCGCCCGATCTCGACGGTTCCGCTAACCTGAGCCCGAGCGTGAACACCAAGAGCTCTCAGGAAAAAAAGACATCGGAGTTGCGAGCCGAGCTCGATCTGTGTCTGCGCGCGCGGGTCTCTCTGATCGTCATTGTGACTTCCGAGGAGGACAAGATCCTTCGCGAGCTGAGCGATCTCTGCACGAACACTCGGCAACGCCTGCTCGTGTGGGACCACGCGGATTCGTTCGAATGGGTGATCGGCTCGGGCACCGTGGCGCCCGCCACCGATCCTCTCGAAGCTCTCGGCGCAATCGATGGCCTCGCCGGAGAGGGGCTCTTCCTGCTGCGGGACTACCATCAGTGCTGGAGCGACCCGCGCGTCGTGCGCAAGCTGAAGAATCTCGCCCACCAGCTCAAATACCGACCGGAGCGAAAATCGATCATCATCACGACGTCGTCCACCGAGACACCGCCGGAGCTCCGGGATGTCGTCGCGAGGATCGACGTGCCTCCCCCGGACCTGCTCGAGCTGCACGAGATCGTGTGCGACCTTCTGCGCGCGCCGGACACGAAGGTCGAGCTCAACAAGGAGGAGTACAACCGCATCCTCCGCTCGGCGCTCGGCTTGTCGAAGAATCAAGCCCTGCGGGTGTTCGCCAAAGCCATCGTCAATCGCGGGCAGCTCGATGCACGCGATCTCGAAACCATCATCGCGGAGAAAAAGCAGATCGTCGGCGAGTCCGGCGCGCTCGAATTTCACGCGCCAAACGAATCCGCCGCAGACATCGGCGGCCTCGGCGCCCTCAAACAGTGGGTGCGGCAAAGGTCGAGCGCCTTCGGCCCCGCGGCGCGCGACTACGGTCTACCTGCGCCGAAGGGCATCGCGCTCATTGGCATTCCTGGCACCGGCAAGTCGCTCACCGCCAAGGCGGTCGCCTCGATTTGGAGGCTGCCACTCTTGCGTTTCGACGTCGGCGCACTGTTCGGAAGCATGATCGGCCAATCCGAAGAAAACACCCGCCGTGCCCTACAACTCTGTGAAACGGTCGCCCCCTGCGTGCTCTGGATCGACGAAATCGAAAAGTCCCTCGGCACCGGCGATCGCGACGGAGGCACCTCGACGCGCGTTTTGGGCACCCTGTTGTCGTGGATGCAGGAAAAAACCAAGCCGGTGTTCATCATTGCCACCGCCAACGACATCTCCAAGCTCCCCCCGGAGCTCATGAGGCGAGGGCGATTCGACGAGATCTTCTTCCTCGACCTGCCGACCAAAGACGAGCGCCGCGAGATCTTCACCGTGCACATCGAGAAACGAAATCGAGAGCCGGAAAGCTACGAGCTCGATCGCCTCGTGGAGGCGAGCGAAGGTTATGTCGGCGCGGAGATCGAGCAAGCGGTGATCGACGCCATGTACGTCGCCTTCAATGACGAGCTGCATCCCGCCCGGGAGTTTACGAGTGACGACATCGCCACCGCGATCTCCAAGCTCATCCCGATGAGTCGATCTCAACGCGAACGCGTCGAAGAGCTCCGCCAATGGCTGCACGACGGACGCGCCCAGTCAGCATCGTTCACCGAGGTGACCGACGCGGAGGCGGCGTTCGCGAGGATTCCGCTCGAACCCGGGACGCCGTGACTCACGACCGATGAGCGACGCTGACGCCCTTGTGGTTCACGAAGCGGTCGAAGCGATGCTGTGGCGACATGGCAGTGGAACGCTCTGGGTAGTCGGACTGAGTGGCGCCGGCATGCTCACGAGCACGCTGCTCTGGGGACCGATGATGCTGACCATGGTGCCCCTCTGGCTCATCGTGCTGCGGTTGTGGGGCGAGCGTCGCGCGTACCAACTCGCCTGTCGATTCGTTTCGCGGTTCCCGGATGGGCCGTCGCGAGACGTCGCGGTCGCGCTCTTGCTCGTCAAGCAATCCCAAGTCTACGGCGCGACGTTGGCTGCCCGCGTGCTGCTCGGTTGGATCGGTCGCGAAGGCGTCGTCGACGCGAGCGCCTCGGGATACTCGCCGCGTCAGCTGCTCGCCCGCGCGGTCGACTGGCTGTTCATGGGCCGATGGCTGTATCGCTCCGCGAAACTACCGGTCGTGCGAACCGCTGCGCGGCCCCGTCGATCGGAGTCCACCGCGACTCGGGCGCCCAATCCCAGCGTCCCCATCCCCCTCGAAATCGCCAGGGGTCCGGGCGACGGAATCGAGCTCGGTTCCCGACCCCCTCCGTCGCAGCAGCTCGACTACATTCCGCTCGACCCGAAAAAGGAAGACGAAGAGTGATGCAAGTGCGATCTGCCGTGTTCGCTTGTGCGTTGGTCTTGGCGTGCCAGAACGAAAAACCCCAGCCAGCACCGGCGGCATCGGTCTCGACCCACGTCCAGACGAAAACGCCCGCCCCGAGCTCGAAAACGATCGCCAACCACGAGAAGGCAGCGGTACCCCCAACCCCACCCAACGCGAGCGCGGCGGTCGACGATTTCGTCCCGGACATGCCGCGCAGTCCCCCTCCCCCAACGGCACGACCGAACACCGAAGAGGGCCCCGAGCGCAATCGCTCGATCATCTCGGAGTATGGTTTTCCTGGATACCCCGGTCTCGTTCATCTTTGTGGCAAGCGCGTCTACCAGGCGGCCGGCGGGCACCTGACCTGGGACGCCTTTCTCTCAGCGGATGCGCCGGCGAAAGTGCTCGAGCACTTCAAGTCTAAGCTCACCGAGCGAGGGTTCGCCGAGGACAAGGGTGGTGGGACGTGGCGACTACCACCCCAGTCGCCGGTGCCGAACCGCGTGCTCACGGTGATGAGGGCCACCGACGCCGGTCCTCATCGCGGCTGCGACGAAGTGCCGAGCAAAGATGCTCGGAGTGTCATCTTCATGTCGCGCCAACGGTGATGCTCGCGGGCCGAGGCCCGCCGGCCGAAAATGAATCAAGCGTGGCCGACCGCTTGACACCAACCGATCGGTTGTTAACTTGCGGGGACCCAACCAAACGGTTGGTTGATAGGAGAGCCCTTGGGAACCACAGCATTCCCCGTGATTTTGGCGCGGTCGGCGGCAAACGCCATTCGGATGAGCTTGATGACCCGCGCGAGTCGGTTTCGGAGCTGGCCATCCCCCGACGCGCTCATCGACGAGCCGTTGGCGCTCGCCGAGGAGAAAACCCACCGCCTACGGCGGATTTACACGAACGCTCAACGCGACGCTTGGGACGGGCCCGAGCTTTTCCGCACGGCCGTAGCCAAACATGGCGGCATCCAGCTTTCCGAAGAGAAGCGTCGGGCGCTGGCGCATCCGATCAGCATGCTCATGTGGGGAGAGCTCGCCGCGTGGATCGTGTCGGCGGAGCTCGCGGAGCGCCTCGAGGACACCGACGCGAAGATGGCCGCATCGAGCCAGGTATTCGATGAAGCCCGACACTTCTACATCCTGCGCGACTACCTCGCGCTCCTTCACATTCCCGTGCCGAAGCTCGACCCCTACTTCACCATCGCCGTCCGGAGCCTGCTCGCCAGCAAAGATCTCACCCTCAAGCTCTTTGCCATGCAAATTCTCGCCGAGGGCACTGCTCAGTCGATTTTTGCCTACCTCGCGGACGCCGAAATCGAGCCCGTACTGACGGAGATCTTGCCGTTCATCGAAAAAGACGAAGCCCGCCATGTCGGCCTCGGCATCATGTATCTGCCGAAGCAGCTCGAGAACATGTCGCCGCGAGAGTGTGAAAGGCTCGCGTGGAAGGTGCATGGCATCGGTGATTTGTTCGGGGCGACGCAGGTGCGTTTCATCGAGCACTACAAGACGCTCGGCCTGGACCCGCGCGACCTCTTCCGAAAAGCTGATCGAATGTTGACGGGGCTCAGCAAGAAGCTCGGCAACGTTCCCGGCACTGACATCCCGTACTTTCGCACCGACGACCCCGCCGACCCGGACTACGACAAGAAGCTCGACTTCGTACTTCCGAAGGAGGGCGCCGAACCCGAGCCCATCGCCATCGCCTTCAAGAAGGTGCTGTCTCTCGGGGCCAAGGTCTTGCCGACATGAGCTCGAGCGCTCGAAAAAGGCAGGCGAAATCCGTTCGACCGCCGCAGCGAGACCGTGCGCGGCGCGCGCGCGGTCCCACACCGGACGTGGACAGCTCGAAGGATCGCATCCACGCCGCGGCGCTCGCGCTCTTTGCCCGCTACGGCTTCGACGGCGTCAGC
>JAJDAH010000087.1 GCA_029261965.1 Polyangiaceae bacterium | reverse complement strand
GCGCCCGGCCGCCGGACTCGACACCGAAGCTCCGCGCCATCGGATCGATCAGCACGGCTCGATCGCCGAACCGCGACTGCATGTCGGCCTCGGTCTGCCGCTTCTTGGACCGCACGACGAGGAAAACCACGGCGAGGATCACCGCGAGGGGCACGAAGACGACGACGAGGATCGCGACGACGAGAAGGACGACTTCGGCGGCACCCATTCGCACCTGCGCGCATGGTGGAGTGTCGGCGCACCGAGGTCGAGCACCTCGAAGGCGCCCATCGACCGCCGTTTTCCGTAGGCCGGGAGGCACCGTAGCCCGGCCGGGCTACGCCTTCCCCCCCTGGAGGATCCCACCCCAGGCGACCCTTGAACTCCCCGAGCCCCCCATGTTAAACAGTTTAAGATGGTGGCGAAAAGAACCCGGGTCGTGGGGATATTTTTGGCGGCGCTGGCGGTGGGCTGCGGCGATAGCGCCGAGGACACCGCCGCGCCGAGTGGGCCGTGGGACGAGGGTGTGGCGCTCGGTGCCGAGCCGCAGGTGGCGGGCGACGCGGAGCGGGGGCGCCACATCTTGTTGAACGGCGACTACATGACGTGCGGCGTGCCGCTCGCGCTCTACGACAACCCGGCCCTCGGCGGGATGGTGGACGCAGGGTTCGGCAACGTCTCGCGAGAAGACGTGATCCCGGGGCGCGAAGGAAGAAATGCGGATCTGCCGTACTCGCTGAACGCGTTCACGAGTCCGGATGGCGCAGAGGTGGTGACGACGAACTGCCTCGGCTGCCACGGCGGAAAGTTCGACGGCGACATCATCATCGGCATGGGCAACGCGACCGCGGATTTCACGACGCCTCTCGGTGGCGACACGTCCGTTCCGCTCACCGACGACGTGCTCGACCTGCTCGGGCTGACCGAACCCGAAAAGGCCAACCTCAAAAAAGTTTTCGGGCGCGCGGCGGTGCTCGGTCCGCAAACGAAGATGCGCACCATCGGCATGAACCCGGCGGAGATGTTCGCCGTGATCCTGATGGTTCACCACGACCGCGAAACTCTCGCTTGGAGCGACGACGAGGTGACGCCGGTGGTGCCGAAGGACCACGACGGCAATCCCATCGCCGATCCGCGCATGACGAGCGATCCACCCCCGTGGTGGCGTGCGCACAAGAAGAACGCGCTGTTCTACAACGGCATGGCGCGGGGGGATCACCGCGGCACGATGGCGCTCGCGACGAGCGTTTGCGTGGATTCGGTCGATCGGGCGCGTGAGGTGGACGCGATGTTCACCGACATCCAGGCGTTCGTCAGCTCGGTGCGCGCGCCGGAGTACACACGCAGCGTCGACGCGGCGCTCGCCGGCGAGGGCGCGGCGCTGTTCGCCGACAACTGCGCCGGATGCCACGGCACCTACGCGGGCATGGTTCACCCCGACCGAAGCGAAGCGGACGAAACTTACCCGAATCTGTTGATTCCGCTCGACGTCATCGGTACCGATCCCGCCGTCGCCGAGGCGGGCACCGTGCACTCGCCGGAGCTCGTGGAATGGTACAACGGCTCGTTCTACGGGGAGATCACGCGGATGGAGCCGAGCGATCCCTTCCCCGGCTACATGCCCCCTCCCCTCGATGGGATCTGGGCGACGGCGCCGTTCTTCCACAACGGCTCGGTGCCCACCATCGAGCTCGTGCTCAACAGCAAGGCGCGGCCGGCAGTGTGGAAACGAGTCGATCTCGACAGCACGAACTTCGACGAAGACGCGCTCGGCTGGCCCTACGAAGAGCTCGACTACTCGCAGGCCGACGCGCCCGAAGAGGAGCAAAAGTTCATCTACGACACGAGCTACTGGAGCCAGTCGAACGCCGGGCACACCTTCGGCGACCACCTGAGCGACAGCGAGCGCCGCGCGGTCATCGAGTACTTGAAGACGCTCTGACCCAGTCTTTCACCTGGAGCTCGAGCACCGGCAGGCTCACGGCGCCTCGGCCGAGCACCACGTCGTGAAAGTCGCGAAGACGGAACTTTTCCCCGAGCTCTTTTTTCGCCCAGGCGCGGAGTCGGAAGATTTCGAGCTGGCCGGTTTTGTACGCGAGCGCTTGACCGGGCCAGACGATGTAGCGGTCCACCTCGTTCTTGACGTTGATTTCGGTGAGCGCGGTGCGGTCGAGCATGAGCTTCTGCGCTCGAGCTCTCGTCCAGCCTTTGGCGTGTAGGCCAGTGTCCACGACGAGCCGCGCGGCGCGCCACGCCTCGAAGCTCAGCATGCCCAGGCGATCGAGGTCGCCGGTGTAGAGGCCCATCTCGTCGGCGAGCCGCTCGGTGTACAGCCCCCAGCCTTCGACGAACGCGGTCATGCCGGCGTGTTTGCGAAACGCGGGCATCGCGCTGAGCTCCTGGCTGATGGCGATCTGCAGGTGGTGACCGGGAATCGACTCGTGGAACGCGAGCACCTCGGCTTCGAATCGCGGGCGGGTCTCGGGTTTGTACGTGTTGACGAAGTACTCCCCGGGTTTCGAGCCGTCCGGGTTCGGTTGCCGGTAGTAGGCGATGGTAGATGTCGGCGCTTCGTAGTCGGGCGTCGGCAGCACGACGCAGTCGGCTTTCGGCAGCACACCGAAAAACTCGGGGATCTTGGCGCGGGCGGCGCCGAGGGCGGTCTCGGCTTTTTTGACGATGCTCTCGGCGTCCGAAAAGTAGAGCGACCTATCCGTTCGGAGCTTTTTCACCGTGGCGGCGAAGGACCGAGCCCGAAACAGCTTCTTTCCGAGCGCGGCCATCTCCGCGTTGATGCGGTCGAGCTCGGCGACGCCCGTTTGGTGGATCTGGTCCGCGGTCTTCTCGACCGTGGTGTACCGACGGATTTGCGCCTCGTAACAAGCCTGCCCTTGCGGCAGACCACCCAGACCTTCGGCGTCCGCGCCCCGGGCGCTCGGCAGCACGTTTTTCTCCAGGTAAGCGTGATAACGAACCAGCGCCGGCCGTACGCTTTTCTCGACGAGCCGAAGAACCTCGGCCGAGAAAGTTTTTTTCTCCTCGGCGCTCAGCACCTCGGGCGCCTCTTTGGCGGGGCTCGCCATCGGCCAATCGGCTGAGGGTTGCTCGAGCTGTTTTTTCACCATGTCGCGGACGAGCTTTGCCGAATGCGCGTTGGCGAACGTTTTTTTCGCGGCACCGAGCTTCAAGTTGTCGATCTCGTCGTCGATGGTTTTGGCGATGCCCTCGTAGCGTTTCAGCAGGGTCCGGGCGTGCTCGGGGGTCTTCACGAGGTGGAGCTTCGGCAGGCGGTTCCACACCGTGATCGGGTTACTGCGCGGATCGACCGACCATTCGTGGAACTCGCAAACTTCGCCGGCGATCGAATACTCGATGCCTTCGAGAAACAGCCGGAGCGTGGTCGCGTCCGCCGGCGACAAGCCCGCCGACGCGAGCTCTCTCGCGCGTTTTACCCAAGCCCGCGCCTCTGCTCGGCGCGCAGCAATGGCGTCGGCGGAACCGTCGGTGAGCCGGTCGTCGAAGCGGCGGATCCCGAGGCGAGTCGCCCAAGTGGGAAACTGCTGCATCGTCCACGCCCAGTGCTCTTGCAGCAGTCGACCGAGCGCGGCGCTCTCGACGCCGTCCGCCGAATCCTCGGGAGACCAGGCCGCGGCGGCACTCGCGGGTGCGACCGCGGTGGGCGACGCGGTCGCGACGCTCGGAGGTGGCGCCGACGGTGCCGGCGGCGCGGCGCAGGCCAGACACAGAAGAATCGACGAGGATGCCAGGCAAAGGCGGCGTTCGGTCATGGGCATGGCCTTGCCCTTAGTCGACGGACCGCGGCGCACCAAGGTGCCCGCGGCCCAAAGTGCCTCACCGCCGCCCGCCCTTCGGCGTGGAGCGTTGGCCCGCCATCGTTCAGGCGCGCTACGATGAGCGGGTGGGCCTAGAACGGGGACTTCTGCTAGCCGCGATCCTCGTCGCCTCTTGCCAGGCGTCGACGCCGCCACCAACGAGCTCGCCGGCGCGGACACCAAACGCCGACGCCTCGGTTCCCGGCGCGTCGCGTTCCGGCGCTACGGCAAGTCCGCTCGCGTCGGCCACCGCGAATGACGATGCCGGTGCGCCTTCCCAAAACGCGCTGCCCGGAGCACGGCCCACGCCACCGGCTCCACCACCCGGGATCCGCGCGCCGCGTGGTGGACCACCCCCCGCCACCGAGAACCCACGAAAGAGCGATCCAGCCAAGCGCTACCAACTCTGCGCGAGCTCCGCTGACTGCATGGTGCAACCCGCCGGGTGCTGCTACTCGTGCGGGAACACGCCGGGTTTCGACGGCCTCCGCGCGGCGAGCCGAAAACGGCTGCCCGAGCTCCGTCGAGACGACTGCAGCGTGCCGGCCTCCGAAGCGACACAGCCGCTAGCGTGTCCAGCGTGCGTAGCGCGCACGAACCCGCACATCGTCGCCACTTGCGAACGCGGCGCCTGCCGGCTGGTCGACGTGCGCACCCGCGACCTCGATGCCTGCAAGACCGACGAGGATTGCGCTGCGCGACCGAGCAGCTGCCGACCGGAAGAAGATTCTCCACGGGTGTGGACGCCCATCAGCCGGCAAAAGGTCCGCGACTTCACCGAGCTGGTCTGCGGAAAGACTCCCTGCACGGGTTGCGACGAAATCCCCGAAACCCACCGCGCGATCGTGAAACCCCCGAAATGCGTCGACGGCCGATGCACGTGGCGACGTTTGTCATGACGGCGGTCCTGTCGTGAAGCTCTCGAGACCCTCCCGTTCTTCGCTGGCGCTGCTCGGCCTGCTCGCCCTGGTGCTGCTCGCTTGCAGTCTGCAGTCGCGCACCCGCACCTCGCTCGTGCCCCCGCCGGGCATGACGCTCGAGCCGGCGCACATTCACCTCAGCGTCGCGACGGGAAAGCCACCCTCGCCCATCCCCCCGCCCTCACCGGGCACCGACGTTCACCCCCACGAAGCGACCGTCGACGGAACTTCGATGACCATCGAGGCCGACGTGCGCTGCAACCTCTGCTTCATCCAGCTCACGGTGTGGCACGACACGAACCACAACAAGAAGGTGGACAGCGGCGACGCCACCGGCAGCCTGGGCGCGGCAGTCGAAGGAAAGGACGTCGGCTACCTCGGCCGCACGTATACCGACACACCGCCGATCTACCTGAGTGCGGTCCCCTGAGGGCGATTTTCAGAGGCCCGAGCGAACCACGCGAGTATTGCTCCACCTGTCGTGCCAACCGCGGTCGGAGCCGAGAAACGAAAACGGCTCGAACGGAACGAACCGCGACAGCGTGCGCCCGAGGATCTGATTGAAGCTCGCCGGGCCGCCGTCGGCGTCGACGACTTTCGTGCGGGTGACCATCTTTCCCGGCGTCGCCCCGAGGGTCGATTCGAAACCGACGTAGTAGACGAACATCAAGACGAGCCCGAAGATGTTCGACCCGAACCCGATCAGGAGCTCGCCCATTCCGAGAAGCCCGATGACGATGCCCGACAAGAACGCCAGCACGATGAACGCGACATAGTCGACGACAAGATTGATGAAGCGAGTCCCGTTGTTCGCTTCGACATAGTCCCCCGAGCCGGGCGCGAAAGACTCGACGCCGTCGTCCGCCGAAGGCGCTTCGTACGGATTTTTCATCTTCCCCCGGCAGGAAGGTGCTCCAATCGCTCCATGCTTCGGGCCCTCCCGCTCTTCGGAACGATGGGGTTTTTCCCGAGAATTGTCGAGCCCGGGCGGCGCGGACTTGCGCCGCTGCGCCCACGACCTAAATTGGGCGCCTACCACTACCCGTGATGGCCTCCCCTCTCTTGGGGGTGGCCGGCCGCGCTACCGGCGCGGTTTTCCCGACTACGGGGGCGATCGGCTTCGACGTGGGGACTGAAAATCAATCTGCGTGTGGTGGGTGCTCGACCCATCCCAAATTCGAGTCGTTACTAATTGCGAACGACAACGCAATCGCTCTCGCGGCCTAATAACCGCTGAGCCGTTCAGGCGGTGAGATAGTCTTGCTAGCCGCCGGGCGTCATCACTAAGGCTGGACCGCGGGAGGACGCCTCCGATACCGCGGTCGAGATTCGCGGAGGATAGGTCGTAGCCGAATCTACGGACCCCGTCGCTCGGGTAATGCGACTACGCACGTGAACGAAGGTTGACGGGATGCCTCGCGGACCCGGGTTCGATTCCCGGCGCCTCCACTGTTGCAATGAATTCGAACCTCCATCCGCAACGCGGAGCAGGTTCAAAGCTCTAAATCGACAAGACACCCGGAAGTAGGCACGACCGACCTCGGGTTTTCTTGTTTCAGGGTCACAGCGCCGGTCAGGCGACAGGAGTGCCAGGGCCGAAGGTAACCGGTCTGAACCCAGGTAGCCGGGGCAGGCTCGAGAGTTCCAACTAGCCGCGCTGAACCAGCGAGCCCGGCGGTCGTCCCTCCACCTCCCGCCACGTCCCTCCCCCTCCCCGCGCGCCTGCAAGCGCCAGTGCCAACGAACGCTGGCGCGCGCTTGCCCCGAGCCGATTCAACGGCGCGCTGCGCCGAACCGAAACTTCACGATCACGATAACCCTCACCCTCACCTCCGCCGTCGCGGTCACCCCCACCCTCACCGGACGTCGCGCGACGCGCAGCGGTGTCGCTCTTCTCCCCGCGGCGTTCAGTCGTTACCCGTCCGCCCATGCGCGCTAGGCCCCGATGGCACCGTCTTCAGTTTCTGCGCTATCTGTTCCCGACCTTCGAGGAGACGCGCCCGTCCCCCTCCGTGGGCCCCATCCCCCTCTGACGCTCGGCGAAAAAAACATGTGCCCCTAAATCCAACCGAGCGTTGGATTTGAGGGGGCTTGGACGTCCAAGTGGGTCGAAATCCAACGCTCAGTTGGATTTAGGCCGACATGTTTTTCGTCCCGCGCTCGTTTCCCCTCCGTGGGCGCCTGACCTCGCCGCCGGGGAGCGTATGCCTCCGAATGTGACACTTCACGATCACCTCCACCGTCACGATCACCCCCACCTTCATTTCCACCGTCACGGTCACCCCCACCTTCACCGGACGTCGCGTGACGCGCAGCGGTGTCTGCTCTTCTCCGCGCGGTGCTCAGTCGTCACCGATCCGCCCTTGCGCGCAGACGTAGTTTTCGCGGGCCACGCGGTTGGAAACGGCCTGAATTCACTCGAAAAGGCGGGCGCGAGGGCACCCACGGACACATAGTGTCCAGATGAGCTCGAGCATCGACCGCCCCGGCGTCCCGGAGATCGAACGAATCACCTTCGGCCTCGGCTGATTCTGGGGTCCTGACTCCCGGTTCGGGGGTCTTGCTGGCGTCGTGCGTACCGAGGTCGGATACGCCGGCGGGGATGAGATCGACCCGACCTATCACGACCTCGGCTCGCACGCCGAGGTGCTTCAGGTCCATTTCGACCGGAAAGAGCTCACGTTCGAGCACCTTCTCGGCCTGTTCTGGGCGGGCCACGATCCCGCTCGAAATGGCCGCGGCTCTCAGTACCGAGCCATCTTGCTCTGCGAGAACGAGGCACAGCTCGATGAGGCGCAAAGGAGCATCGCCGACCTCGAGCGCAGACTTCACGAGGAGGTTCGAACCGAAGTCGTCCTGGGGCGGCCGTTCTACCGAGCGGAAGGCTACCACCAGAAATGGAAACTTCGGCAGCGACGAGCACTCTTCGCCGAAGTCGCCAGTCACTTCGACTCCGAAGAGGAGCTTCTCCGATCGTTCACGGCGACGAAGCTGAACGCGATCGCCGGCGGCAACATGCGAACGAGCGAAGCCGATGCGCTGCTACGTCAGCTGCGACTTTCGAACACCGGACGTGAGCTCCTTCAGCGTGAAGGTCTAGGTCCTTCTCACGCGAGGGGTCCGAACCGATGATCCGAGAGAGATCAGTCGCCGCTTGGCCTGGAGAGCCTGCTGAGCCATGGCGTTCCGAGAGCGTCCAAGCTCAGGCGACCCGCCCCGGGCGGGTGGCGACGCGGGGCGGGTGGCGACGCGGGGCGAGGGGTGGCGCGGGGCGGGTGGCGACGCGGTGCGAGGGGTGGCGCGGTGCGCGGGTCGACGCGGTGCGCGGGTCGACGCGGAGCGCGGGTCGACGCGGTGCGCGGGTCGACGCGGTGCGCGGGTCGACGCGGTGTGAGAGTCGGCG
>JAJDAH010000086.1 GCA_029261965.1 Polyangiaceae bacterium | reverse complement strand
TCGACGCGATTCTTCACCCGCCCCGCGTCGAGGTCCGCCTGCCACCGTTCCGCGTTCTCCAGCAGCCTCACGATCGGCGGCGGCTCGGTTGGAACCGGCTTCGGCTTGCTCCGCCGCCTCGCCTCGACCTTGAACCGGGAGCAAAAGTTCGTACCTGTGTCGCACTTGGCGTACTGCTCGACCGGAGTCGTAGAACGCGGGCTGACGCCCGCCTAAACCGTAGGTCGGACGTTCGAATCGTCTCGGGGGTACTGCGGAACGCCGGTGTCGTAGAGCGCGGGCTCCGCCCGCCTAAACCGTAGGCCACAAGTTCGAATCTTGTCGCGGTACTAGCGATTTCGAAGTTTTCAGGCCGAAAAGTTCGAACGTCGATCCCCACGGAGAAGACAGGACAGGGCACGAAAACACGGTCATGTGGGAAACTACTGGGAAACCAAACTGAGAATAGGACCACCGCTGTTGCTTGATGGATCGAGAGCAGTCGACATGTTGCTACGTTTGCCACCTCGTCGAGTGGATCGCACCTTCGCTGCCATCGTGGCCGCAGTGACCGGCTCCCTGAGCACGATTGGCTGCGGAGACGACCCTTCGACCGCTCAGAAGTTCTTCGGACGAGACTGCACCATCATCTCGAAGGGCCCGAACGAAGCGGACCCGGAGCAGTGCCCAGCGCCGCTGTCGTGCCTGGCAGATCCTCGTCTTGGCGATCTCGAGTGCGCCACCCGCCCGCACCCCTTGTGCCAGTTCGTCTGTTCGAAGGAGTGCTCGAATGACGCGGACTGTCCAACGGATGACGCGACGTGTACGTCGGGTGTCTGTACCGCCCCGGTCCAGTTTTGAGGATCATCCACGCCGCGCGAGATGGCACGGACGTTCCTGTCGCAAAGGCAACTTCCGGCAGGCGTCAGCGCGATCGTTCCGCCGCGCGAACCCGTGCTCCCTTACGTCGCAATGAGGCCAAGAACGGTCCACGCGGAGAGAGCACCCGGAATAGAATCGGTTCATGCGGCTGAGCTACCTCGACCGCCCTACCCCCACGGCAACTCGTCGCTTCTGGCGACTGGCCGACTACTTCACCGCCGCGGGCCATCCGTGGGATCACACCAGAGTTTCGATTCGGCGTGCCCACGAGTGGCAGGTCGACGGAACGGTCTGGTGTGCGTTCTTCCAATTGATTGCTCTTGCCGATGAAGAGTCGCCACCCGAACCGTGGGCCACGCTTTCCTTCGAGCCTCTCGGAGCACAAGGAACAAGACAACGCGGCGAGTACCGTCGCGTTTGGGATCGGCTGATCTCACCGTTGGTTGTTCGTGGCGGCTATTCCACCGACTGGTCTACGCGCTTTCCCCTGGGCTCAGCGAAGAAGCGCCTGCGCCCCCGCGAATTCCATCGCGAGGCTCGCCGACTGGATAGATTGCTTTCAACCCTTGGGGCGACCGCCGGCAAGGCTCAGCCTCCGCAAGCCGTCGAACCCGCAGCAGCGACTCAGAGCCTCCGCCTTCTCGGCGATCCCTGGTTCCCATACGTTGCCGGGTACGAACGCTGCACCCCTCGAAGCATCGACGGCCGCGAATGGACCGCCTGCTTCAAGATGCACGTCATGGGGGACGAGGCTCACCCAGGACATGCCCTTCCGCGTCTTCAGGCCAGCGCGACGATCTGGCCACCGCGAATGACCAAGGCCGAAGAGGCACGTCTCCCGCGAACCGCCGTCGCGAAGCGCATCCGACGCACGTTGGTCGACGCCGGCTACTATGGTCGCTGGCGGACGTTGCGGCGCGTCGGCACCTTCGGCGACTTCTGGAAGAACCTCTACCGGGTTCGCGAGATGCAACGAGAGGCGCGGCGGCTGGCCAAGCTCGACCTGCTTTCCTGATCGTCCTGCTCAAGTGCCCTTGTAGGCAACCAAGGGTGTCAGCCGTCGAACAATCTTCGTCAGCGCCTTTTGCGCGCGCATCACATCGCGGATCGGCTTGTACGCCGAGGGCGCCTCGTCCACGAGCGCTTCGCCACGCCTTTCGAACCAAACGCCCGCCATCTCTTCCTCGAACTGCCCGAGCGTGATCCGTCGCCTCGCTTCGGTTCGGCTCATGCACCGCCCAGCACCGTGCGAGCTCGAGCGCAGAGCATCGGGGTTTCCACGGCCGGCCACATGGAAGCTCGTCGACCCCATCGAGCCGGGAACGACAGCCGTCTCTCCATCGTCTGCGGAAGCAGCGCCCTTTCGATGCACCCAGAGCAGATCGTCGCCGTGCGCCTCCAGCCGTACGAAGTTGTGGACGCAGCTGATCGTGGAATCCTCGTCGAGTCGCACGCCGGCTAGATTCTCTAGGAGCGCCGATGCGCGCTCGAGCATGAAGCGCCGACTCGCCTCCGCGTACTCCACAGCGAGGGTCGCATCCCGAAGATACGCCTTTCCCGCATCGCTCGATGCCTCGAGCCCGAGCAGACGGTTCCCAACGCCGAGCATTTTCGAGTGGTGATTCCGGATTGCAGGCCCGAGGGCACGCGAACCGCTATGGATCATCACCCACAGCGACCCGTCGTCACCGGCCTCTTGCAGCTCGAGGAAGTGGTTCCCTCGACCTAGTGTCCCGAACTGCACGCGGCCGTCGCGATCGAGAACGCGTTGCAGAACGGGCTCGCTGAGACGTTGCGCGTCGAGATGAGCGGGCAGCTCGACCCGACTCGGCCGCCGATTCGTCGGCACCTCGCTACGCAACTTCTCCAGGAACCGGAGGGCGACACGCTCGTCGACTGCATCTGCGCACGCGTCGAATCGCGCCGCAAGCATTCCGCAACCGATGTCACCACCAACCGCATCCGGGTATACCCGCTCAGCAGTGGCAACGACGGCACCCACGCAGACATGATTCGCGACGTGCGCGTCTGGCATGAGCGCGATGCGCCGCACATCCTCGAGCCGAGCGAGGCGCTCGACGGACGCACGCAGCTCCGCGCTTGGTGGCTCAGGCAGCCAAGCGCGCACCTTGTCCGAACGAAACCTGCTCATTCGACCTCCTCGGCGCTGACGACGACGAAGGAAAGCTGCGGTGTTCGCTTGCGATTCAATTCGGCCGCGATCGCCGCGCGCAGCAAGCCCTTCGACCGAGCGAGGGCGTCGTAGATCTCGACGAGCTCGTCCGGCGAGCTCGCCGAACCGATGACGCGAACGAGCAAGCGGCTCGCATCCGGTGCGGGCGTGACGTCGGCCACGCTCAGGCTGTTCAGTGTTGGATCCGTGCAATCGCCTCCGAGAGTGAGTGAAAGTGCGCGCTCAACTTGAGCGCAAAGTTGCGTGGTCTTGTGCTGATGCTTCGAGCTTCGTTCGCTCGTGGAACGCCGTCGACGGCGATCCGTTCGTCTTGATGACATGAGTTCTCTCCGAAAATTCCAACGAGGGTCGCTCCCGCTGGCGTCCGGCGGACGGACGCACTTCGGCTGTCCGATGCTCGATGACGGCATCGGTGCGGACCTCCTCCGCGCGGCCTATGGCAAGGCCGGTGCCGCGAACGCCGCGGAGACGGAGCGAAATTCCCCGCGCTGCGTCAGCAAGCGCGAAGGAGGCCCGACCGGACAGAACTCGTTGCAATAGGGTGCGTCACGTCGACCTCCTTTCTGACACGCGGAATTAGCCCATCAACCGGTCACGCGCAAGGGCACCGAAGGGTCATCACGTGCCTGACGCGGCGCTTGGTATATTCCCCAAACGTTGCGCAGGGGAATTCATCAGACCGGCCTCGTTGCGGCGCTCGTGGTCGTGGCCTGCAAGAGCCCGCCTTCGGGCTCAACTGACGAGGCGGCAACAAGCGAAGTCGCCCTCCATCGCGGGATGGATCACGCAGACAAAAAAGACCACGCCGCGGCGGTCAAGCACTACGACCGGGCGATCAAGAAGGATGCTCGAAACGCTCAAGCTCACCACGAACGCGGCATGAGCCTGCTTGAACTGGGCAAGAACGAGGAGGCAGTGGCTAGCTTTACCCGAGCGCTGAAAATCGATTCGAAGTTTCCTGGTTCCCGGAGTTGGCGAGCGAACACGCTCATGGAGCTGGAGCGTTTCTCGGAAGCGGCCAAGGACCGACTGCTCTACCTCGAACACAACCCGGACGGTCCACACGAGGGGATGGGAGTCGCTCCCACGGATTGGTACGACTGCGCAGAGGCGAGCATCAGCGAATGACGCTTGGACGAAAAGAGCCGTACGGTTCACTCGATGAAGAGCGCCTCCGATCACTCGAAGAGGCGCTCCCTGGAGCATTGCCCGCGGACTACCGCGCATTTCTTGTCGAGTTCAACGGCGGCGAGGTCACGACTGACGATAACTTCGACGAAGTACCGGGTGGAACGTGGGTCCGACACCTACTGGGTCTGCATCTCGGCCCGAAGCACCTACAGCTTGATGTAACGCGCAGCACGACCGCCGACCTCATTCCGAACCGCTTCCTCGTGATCGGATCTGATGATGGCGGCAACCTCTTTGGACTGGATCTGGACGGGCCAGAGGCTACAGCGGACCGGTGGTTCAGGATCAGAGCTTGAGTCGACCTTCCCCTCGTCGCGTTCGAATCCACTCCAGCAGAGCGGCAGCTCTACTCGTCGTGCGCTACTTCAGGGCGCACGACGCTGATCCCTGTCGGGTGTAAGGAGGTCGAATGTAAGAACTCGGCGTAAATCACATCAGTCCGACGGGACGGCGAGCAGCTCGGCGACGGCCCACAACGGCGTATTCGCCGGATTTGCGGCGGAAGATCGAACAGCTGGCGCGGAACCTGCGCCATGACGGAACACGCTTTGCCGTGCCGGGGCGGCTGCCTCAGAATGAGCATCATGGGAGCATGGGAGATGTCCCCCTGGGACAACGACAAGGCCGCCGACTGGTTCGGCGACCTCTTCGACGAGATTCCGTTGGCAAGGAAGGTCGAAGAAACTCTGAAGCTCGAAGCGGAAGCTCACCACGAGGAGATTCGCGCAGCTACGGCAATGCTGATCATGCTCGGGCGCGTCTACATTTGGCCAATCGATGACTTCGAGCGCCATGTAGAGCTCGCGCTGGAGCGGATGCGCGAGCTCCGGGACGTCTATCGGGAACACGGGGACGACTGGTTGGAGGCGATCGATAGCGAAATCGCCGTTCTCGAAGCGCGACTGACAGCGGATCGGGACGCTCCAGCAGCGCCGCAGCCCACAACCTGGAAACGCTTCTGGGGCCGTTGAACCGCGGACTCGAGCGAACAGCGTTGCCCCGAACGGCAACACCGTGGAAACGCGCATATCCAGTCCCCTCCCTGGCCCGAAAAACCGACGCGTTTCCGGCGCTTGTACCAAGCCACGCCGCGCGCCTTACCGGCGTTCCTAAACCGTAGGTCGCACGTTCGAATCGGGGGGCGCTGCGCGACTGGAGTCCGTAGAACGCGGGCTGCGCCCGCCTAAACCGTCGGTCGCACGTTCGAATCGTGCCGGACTGTATGCACTCAGACGGCTCCGCCGCGTTTCGATCGTGGATCATCGGCGAGCACTTCGACGAAACGGTGGCAGAAGTGCCTCGCCACCGTGATCGACGCGCCGCGCTTTCGCTGGATCGCCTACAGGTCAGGCCGTCAGCGTCGCCGCAACGGGATTGGAACGCCGCGTTTCTTCGCGAGCCTCTCCTGCATCTGCGGGTATCGGACGTCGTTGAACTTCTCGGGAAAACCGTCGCCGTGCGCAACGGCCTCGAGTACGTCGATCCCCTTTCGCTTGAGGAGCTTCTTTGCGTGGTCGTGGTTGAGCGCGAACTTGAACACATACTCGTTCGAATCCAGCGCAAGTCGTACGTTCTGACTGAAGGCTGCTTCACGAGAGAACTCGCGAGCGCAAACTATTGACGCCTGTAGTTGCTTCATTCCGTCTGGATTGTCGTAGTAGCCGGGCAACCCAATGACATTGTGCACGCGGCTGCGAAGGCAGACTGGCGGGCTCATGACGAGAAGGCGGATTTCGCGCCCGTCGGTGGCCGGAATGAGCAGCGGCACAGACGACTCACGAACCTGCTGTGGCCGGAGTCCATACGGGGTTGGCAGAAAGTCTATTTGATGCTTCTGGCCCCTCGCGTCGCGGAACAGAATCTTTCCACTGACCGGCGTCGCGTCATCGATCGTGGGATACTTCACCTCGCTGCCTTTGATGCGTTGCGCACACCACTCAACGTCCGCACGAGTCCCCTGAAAGTCGATGTCCTTGCTCGCGAACGGTGCGAACGGCCGGAGTTCTTCGGCCACGGGGAAGTACCGACTGCACCAATAGTTCAGGGCCTGGCCACCCACGAGAACCAAGGTCTCGCGCTCACTGAGGTGAGCGAGAACGAGCTCCTCGGCGTCTTTGTAGGTGAGCGGTTCGTCCGTGCTCACTTCGGGGAGCGGATCTCCGAGAAATCTATTCGCGCATCGACGCCCCAGAGCAGACCGTTTTCCTCAGCCAGCTGCTCGCCACTCTTGTTGCCAGAGGCAAGCGCTCGAGCGTCCGCATCGCGGGAGGCCTGCTTCTCGGCAGCCCGCTCTTCGGCACTGTAGAGCTGTTCCGATGGCGAACTCATTTCTCGATCTAATGTATGGTCAGAACTCAGAAGCGGCAAACATGCCGGCGCAAGCACTCAAGATCATGCCAGAAAACTGCTGGCCCCGAAGTCCCAGCGCGTTCGGGAGATGCGCGCCGCTGACCGTCGTCTTGCCGTCCTTCGACATGACGACGAGCGTCTTCAGGGCGTCGTCGAGGTGACCGGCGGGCACTGGAAGCGCCACGTCTTTTCCCACGCCGAGCTGACCCGACCGCTCGTAGTAGCCGACGCCGGTCTCGTAGAGCCGCACACGTTCCAGCGGCAGCGTATTCTGCTCTTGCGCAAAAACTGTCGACGCCGACATCGACAGGGCAAACACTCCGACGGCGATGGCTCGCATGGGGATCTCCCTCTGACGCGCGCCGTGCTCGATGGAGCCGCCGCGCAAAAGACGGACACCGGGCCTGACGGGTTGTTCCCGGGCGTGGTTTTCGAGGGCTTGACGACGCGCCGACTGGATTTAGCTTGCGCTCCAGAAAGGAGGTGATGCGGAAATGCTCATGAAGTGGAGCCCGTATTTCGAGGTCCTTCGGAACGACGGCCTATGGGGCGACCAACGCGCCGCCAACGTCTGGCGGCCCCCGGTCGACGTCGTGGAGAAGGACGATGCCTTCTGGCTCGAGGCTGAAATCCCCGGGGTCGATCCCGAGGATGTGGAGGTCTACGTCCAGGGCAGAGTTCTCACCGTACGAGCCGAGCGCAAACGAGCGAGCGACGATATTCGCGAGGGTTATCGACGCATCGAACGCTTCCACGGCTCTTTTCAGCGGTCCTTCACGATCCCCGAGAGCGTGGATGCTGACAAGGTCGACGCCTCGGTCACGCACGGCGTGCTTCGAATCGCGCTGCCGAAGACCGAAGCGTCCCTGCCGCGCCGCATTCGCGTGAGGGTCGGCGGTCTGGCCGACAAGGCGAAAAAGTTGTTCTCACGGCCGAAATCCGAAAAGCAGCAGGCGGCCTGAGCCGCTCAACTCGAGGACGAGCCCCCCGGTTCGCCGGCGGGGCTCGAGCCTCCCCCAAAAGAACGAGGAGACGGAGATGACCGTACGAAGAGTCGGTCCACGCTTCGCGGCGCTCCTGGCGGGGGCGCTTCTCTTGGCCCCGCCGCTGTCGTGCTCGAAGTTGGGAACCGAGCCACAAACGAACGAACGAACCCTGGCCGATTGGGCCTTCTTGCCGCACCCCGCGTTCGCACGTGCCCAAGGCACCGGGGTATCTCTCGCCGATGTCGCCGAACGAGTGACGCCGAGCGTAGTGAACATTTCCTCGATGAAGGTCTCGCCGACGCGGGCGGCACCGTTCCTGGACGACCCCTTCCTCCGGCATTTTTTTGGTCCGGGTCGCACGGTTCCCAAGCACCGGCGTGAGCAGGGTTTGGGCTCGGGTGTGGTCGTTTCCGAAGACGGCATCGTGCTGACCAATCACCACGTGATTGCCCACGCGGAGCAAATCCGCGTGCAGTTGGCCGACAAGCGCGTGTTCGACGCAAAGATCGTGGGGTCCGATCCCAAGAGCGATCTCGCCGTCTTGAAGCTCGAAGGCGACGTGCGCGGCCTTCAGGCGCTGCCGCTCGGCGATTCTGCCCGTCTCCGACTGGGCGACGTCGTGCTGGCGGTCGGGAACCCTTTCGGTGTCGGTCAGACGATCACCATGGGCATCGTGTCCGCCAAGGGGCGGGCAGACGTCGGCATCGTCGACTACGAGGACTTCATCCAGACCGATGCGGCGATCAATCCGGGCAACTCCGGCGGCGCTCTCGTCGACATGGAGGGGAGACTCGTCGGCATCAACACGGCGATTTTGTCTCGTAGCGGCGGGTATCAGGGCATCGGGTTCGCCGTGCCCTCGAACATGGCCAAACCCATCATGACGAGCCTCGTGGAGCACGGGAAGGTGACGCGAGGTTGGCTTGGCGTGAGCATTCAAGATGTCGACCACGAGCTCGCCCAGGCGCTCGACCTCGAGCGAGCCGAAGGAGTGCTCGTGTCCGACGTCGAGCCAGGCAGCCCTGCGGAGAAAGGGGGGCTGCGACGGGGTGACGTCGTACTGAGTCTGAACGGGGAGCCGAGCAATTCTTCCGGTCGCCTGCGCAATTTGGTGGCCGTCGCCGGCGCCAGCAACACGGTCGAGGTGCTGATTCTTCGCTCGGGCGAACGGCGGAGCCTGAAAATCGAGTTGGGCGAGCTTCCGGGGGTCGGCGGGTCGGTCGGCACGCGCCCTGCTGCGGCGAGTCCGATGATGGGCATAACCGCCGAGGAGCTGACCCCCGAAAATCGACTCCGCTTTCGTGTGCCAAAGCGCATCGGCTATGGCCTCGTCGTCACTCACGCCGAGGGGGCGTCGCACCTCAGGCCCGGAGACGTCATTCTGGAGGCGAACCAGCGTCGCGTTCGACGAGCGTCGGACTTGCGCTTGGCCTACGAAAAGGCACGCCGAAGGGTGCTTCTCTTGGTCTATCGCGACGGCCGAACTTTTTTCGTCACCATTGCAAAGAAAGGAGGCACCCCATGACTCAGGAGCTGAGCGCCGAGTACCGGCGTGCGGCATGTTGGTTCGACGGCGCTCGCGTGTCGATCGAGCCGGCCCCGAACGATCTCGATACCACCGAAGAATGCGACGACGCTCGAATGCTGAAACGCGACGACGACATGCTCTTGGAATTCGACCTCGGTGTTGCAGCTGCGCACGTCAAGTTGTATCGCGACGCGCAGACGCTGCATGTGGTGGCGGCCGGAGCGTGTGCCCGCCAGGTCTCCGTCGACGCCGACTATGCCCTCGAAGCGGCGTCGGCTCGTGTTGGTTTCGGCATGTTGACCGTACGAATTCCCGTGCGCGACCGCGATCAGGGTTTTCATCGGCCACGCGGCTTTTGTCCTGGTGAAGCCGCAATGTCCGCCTGTTGAAGGCGGATCGACAAAAAAAGGAGGGAGCGTCTGCTCGGCGCTCCCTCCTGCGTCCGTGTCTAGTTGGGTTGTCTGACTTCGATCTTCCGTGGTTTCGCCGCGGCGCGCTTTTTCATGCGTACGGTGAGCACACCCTGCTCGAAGTCGGCTTCGATTCCGTCGGGGTCGACCGTGTTGGAGACTTCGAAAGTCCGTCGGAACGCCATCGGTGCCCCGGCCGAGTCTCCTTGGGTTTGTGGGGCGGAGATCCGAAGCACCGAACCCTCGAACTCGAGCTCCAGCGCGTCTCGTGCGACGCCCGGGACATCCGCCACGACGAGGTACTCGTCGGCGTTCTCGTACACGTCGACGGCGGGAGTGGCCTTCAAGAAGGCGCCGTTCGAGGCCCCGTTTTGTCCTGTTTTGATGTTTTCGATTTCAGTGCTCATGGCAAATCCTCCTTTCTTTTTCCCGCTCAGCTCGCGTTGATGGTGATGCGCTTCGGCTTGGCTTCGGGGGCCTTGGGAAGCGTGAGTCGAAGCACGCCTCGGTCGAGTCGAGCCTCGGCCCCGTCCATCTCGACGGGGCAGGGTAGCTCCAGCGCCCCCCGGATGGTTAGCTCACCGCGCTCTTTGCGAAGCACGGCGTATCCTTCGGGAACAGACGCGGTGCGCTGCCCCGAGATGACGAGCCGGCCGTCGTCGATCGAGATGTCGACATCCTCCGGCCGGAATCCGGGCAGCTCGGCCCGAAGCTCGAGGCTCTCCCCGGTGTCCTCGAGCATCCACCGGGCGTCTGCAGTCGACGCGCGGTGATGGAGCGCGGGTGCGCCGTTGCGCATGGCTCGCTCGAGTCGTTGATGAAGCTCGGCCAGCGACGCTGCTGAATGGCTTGCGCCACCGAATCCGAGCGCGTTCAGATCGTTCCAGTTGCTCAGCATTTTTTCCTCCACTGACCGCGAAGGCGCCGGCCCCATTGCCGTCGCCCCATTGCGGATTTCGATAGCCGCGTCGGATCGTCGACTCGATCACGACGCTGACCCTTCGCCAGATGCGCACTGCTCGGAGGGTCGTCAACCCCGAAGCCGGCCCAAGGCGGTCAGCCCACCCGAGGCCGTTGCGCCGACCGCTCACGATTTTTTTTTCCGGGTGGGATTGATCCACCGAACGCAATGGTTATCCCAACGAAGAGACGAGAGAACGCGTTCGAACAGTGGCCGGGCCCGAGTCCCGGCCGTCGGAGTCGCCGTTCTTCCGGGGATCCGCTCCGGGAGACATCGCTCCCCATCGGAGACCAGACAACGCCCACAACATGCCCTCAGCACAGACCCGCGAGCCAAAAGCGAGCGGGAAGCAACTCTAGCGAGTAGCGCGTGCCTCTTGGAGGCCGTGAAACAACGTACCGACGAGACCCCGGCAGGGCACGCCCTGCCGGGGCCGTCACCTATGCTGGGGGTCAACCTACCGACCGAAGGAGGTTTCAGCATGCGCTTCGCGTACGTTGTGGCGGGCACGACGTTGTCGTTCGTCGTTGGCGCCGCCTGCAGTTTTCCCAAAGACGATGCCCAAACCGTTTCCACCGCCGTCGCCGCGGCCGCGTCGGCGGTCGACACCGGAGCGACGTCGCTGGCTGGCAGTGGGATCGAGCTCACTCTGGCCGACGAAGTTCGCGACGCCTGCCTCGTGCACCGGCTTCCCGACGCGACCTACCCGATCGCCTCGAGCGAGGCCGACGAAAAGACGCGCGATGCGCTCTCGGGGCTCGTGGCGTGCGTGAACGGGTCTGGGCCGATGGAGCTCGTGTGGGGAGGGGACCGTACTCGTGCCACCGAGACTCGAGCGCTGCTCGAGAGCATTGGAGCCGAACCCTCGAAGCTCTTCGTGCCCGCATCGGTCGCCGAGACTTCACTTCCGGACGACGCCGTCCTTTTGCGGCCGCGCCAGCCCGCTAGCGCCGCGGGAGAGCACGAGTCCGGGGACGTTCAGGGCTGACCTTGGCGTCGCCTAGCGGCAGCCGAGCCTGTCGACGTACCACTCGCAGGCGTGTGCCGGCGGCCGAGAAAATGTGCCACGCGTGAAGGAGTCGAAGCGTAGCCGAGGCGCCATCCAGCTCGCTCCAAAAAGTGGGCCGCTCGTGCGCTTCGATCCTCACGGGGCCAAGGCGTTCGACGCTTTCTGCGCGGCGCTAGAGGTCGCGGTCGCCCAATGCCGCCCGAGCGATCCGCCCTGCTCGGCTACGACCGACAGCTGTGCTCCGAGGTCGTCGCCGCTTTCGTCGCCGAGCTCAGCCGGTCGCTCCGCCACAGAGCCAAACGCGAGCTCGGTCTCGACAGCGTCGCTGACGCGCACACGGGCTCTGTCGCCGCGGTTCAGAGGACGGACTCGGCTTTGCGGCTCAACGTCCACTTCCACGTTCTCGCCTTGGACGGCGTCTACGTGCGCGAAGGCGATGGCAAGAGTGACGACGACAGCGACGACGACCCGCTCGTCTTCCACCCCTTGCCCACACCCACCCGCGTCGAGGTTGCCGACGTCGCTCGCCGCACCGCCGAGCGCATCGAGAAGATCCTCCGCGCCCACGGCCGCAGTCTCGATCCCGAGATGCAGGACGACGAGCCGCCCGAGCTCTGCCTCGACGAGCCGGGCCTCGCCGCTTGTTACGCCGCCGCCGCCCAAGGCGTCTCGGTCAGCGGCGACCGAGCCGGTCAGCTCACGCTCCGGCTTCTCGTCCCGCGCGAGCTGCCCTCGGGGCCCGAGCCCGACCCCGACCCGCACGAGCCGGTCGCCGAGGTTCGGGGCGTCAACCTCCACGCCAAGCAGCTTGTCGATGGACGCGACCGTGCGCAGCTGGAGCGGCTCTGCAAGTACATCCTCCGGCCTCCGCTCGCTCAGGACCGCCTCACTCGCCGCGACGACGGAAGGCTCGAGCTCGCTTTCAAGAACGTGTGGAAGGACGGCGCCCGCGCTCTCGTCCTCGAGCCGCACGATCTGCTGGTCCGCTTGGTCGCCGCGGTACCGCCGCCGCGGTTTCATCTGCTGAGGTACTTCGGCGTGCTCAGCTCTCACTCCTCTCTACGCGCCGAAGTCGTCCCGGCGCCACCCCACGACCCCGCTCGGCTCCGACCTCCCCCGGCCCCCGGCGATCAGCTCCACCTCTTCTCCATGGGAGCCGACGAGCGAGCGGCCGACGAGCAACCGGCTGCGGGCCGCAGCCGATGGGCCTGGCTTCTCGCTCACGTGTTCAAAGCCGACTTGGAAAAATGTCCTCGCTGCTCCGGACCCATGAGGTGGGTCGAGGCCGCCTCCACCCCAGAAGCCGCTGCTCGACTTCTCGAAAAGCTCGGCTTCGCTCCTCGCTCCTCGCCGCTGCCGATGCCTCCTGGCTTGGGCCAGCTCACGCTCCCCTTCGCCCGCGCCCCCTGATAGCGACAACGGCTGGCCCGCGGCCACCGCCTCCCCCTCACGCTTCTCCCCTTCGGGACTCGAGGCGCCCGTGCGCTCGTGTGCCAACCCCTGGGCGACCCTTCGCGTCCACGCCTCGACTCTTCGCTGCCTCGCAACGCGATTTCTGTTTTCCGCATCTCCTCGCTGTTGGTGCGGGGCGCTGCAGGGGACTGCCCTGGATTCGGAAAGTGGGATCTTCCAGCTTCGATTGGCCTACGCGCCGTTCAGAGCGACGCCATGGTGGAGGAGATCCGCAGAGCGGGCGCGGATATCGTGCTGCTACAAGAGTACTCCGCACGCTGGCACGCCGAGCTCGGCGAAAGTGGGGTGCTCGCCCCGTATCCTCATCGAGTCAGTCGGGTGCGCAACGATTCATTCGGCACCGCAATCTACTCGAAGTTGCCGTTCGTGGCCGCGGAGATCGTGGATCTCGAAGGGCAGCCGATGAGCACCGCACGAGTGGCCTTCGCCCGCCGCGAAGTCGACATTCTCAACGTCCATACGCTCCCGCCGCGGCTCAGCGCATACCTGCCGACATGGCGCGCACAAACGGCATGGCTACGAGAGCGGGCGCGGCGGGCCGAGGACCCATTGATAATGGTCGGGGACTTCAATGCAACACAGCACTCGCGTGCCTACGCCGAGCTGCTACAGGCGGGACTCGTGGATTCGCACCGCGAGGTCGGTCGAGGCTATGCGACGACGTTCCCGAACGGGCTGGCGCCGGTTCCGCCGATTCGCATCGATCATGTATTTCACACGAGTCAGCTGAAGTGTGTTTCGTTGTCCGAAGGGGTGGGTGCTGGAAGTGACCATCGGCCGCTGAGCGTGCGGCTCACCTGGCATTGACACCTTTGGCAGCGCGTAGGAAACATGAGCGGGCAGCTGTCGCTCCCAGAAGGTGAACGTTACGGTGTCGCAGGCGACGTCGGCTGTCCTTCGCCAAAACGTCCTTCCATCGAGAATCCTTGACGATGTCCCGCAGGCTGGCAAGCGTCGATGTTCATGCTCGACCTGCTCGTCTCGCTCCTCGCAGCGTTCCGATCTCTGTTCAGGACTCGTGGCGATCAG
>JAJDAH010000085.1 GCA_029261965.1 Polyangiaceae bacterium | reverse complement strand
CGATGACCGGCGACTACCTCTGGGAGGACACCGGCAACGACGGAACGCCGGACAATTGGCGTACCGACATCGACTACGACGGGTTTGCCTGGCCCGACACGACGACGCTCCCGCTCTTCAAGTGGCACAACGTGCGGTACGACGATCTCACGGCTTTGCAGGCGGCCACCAGCATCGAATCGAACGCGATTCGTGTGCCCATGTCGTGCTTCGAGGCTCTCGACGTGCCGGGTCCTTCGCCCGCGGTGATCCCGCCGCACCGCGTGACCCTCGCCGACGGCTGCAACGCCATCGACGCTGGAGAAGTGCTGCCCAACATCAACGACGGGTTCGTGGGCGCGGGTCCCGACCTCGGCGCGCACGAGCGTGGGGCGGCCCCGCAGCAATACGGCCCGCGACAGGGCGGAGGTGCGGCGGGAAGCCCCGGGGCGGGTGGAGCGCCAGGCGCCGGGGGGAGCCCTTCTACCGGAGGTGGCCCTTCCACTGGAGGCGGCCCTTCTACCGGGGGTGCGTCTTCGGGCGGGATGTCGAACGCTGGTGCGCCCGGCGCTGGTGGCGGTAGCGGCGCTACCGGTGGCTCGACGAGTGGCGGCGGTTCATCGAGCGTGGGCGGCGCGTCTTCGGCCGGCTCGAACGCTGGAGGCGCAGCCGCGACGAGTGGAGATTCGGGCGGGTGCGGGTGTCGTGTGACGGGCGGCGGTTCGTCGGGGTCGGCGCTCCTCGCGTTCGTCGGCCTCTGGTGGATCGGCCGACGCCGCCATCAAATGTCGCGAGCGCCCACCGCCTGAATGCAGATGGGCGCTCGCGGGTTTCGATGGGCTCCGGTGAGCCCGAAAAAATCGTCAGCAGTGGTCGTTGAAGCAGGTCTCGCCGCAGCTGAACCAGGCCGTGCACGTCGGGTTGTCCGCATCGCACGTGCAGTTGCAGGCGGTGTAGGCGGCGACGTCGGCGCACGTCGACATGGGTCCGTAAAAGTCTAGGCATTCGGACATCGTGATCGTCGTGACCGCGCATTCGCCGAGGCTTCGCCCGCAGAGTGACGCGCCGTCGCACATGCCCCCGGTCATTCCCGCCGAGCCGCCCGTTCCAGGCGCGCCAGCCGAGCCCGTCATGCCGGCCGATCCCGCCGAACCGCCGTCGTCGCTGTCCGAGTCGCCGCACGCGCCGAGCGAGACCGCACCAATTGCCAATAAGATTGAACCCACAGCCGATAGTTTTTTCATGGTGAAAACGGTGTCAAATGGGGTCGCACAATGCAAGTTTTCGCGCCCCATGCGGCTCGCAAGCTCCCGATCGGCGTGATAAACCCCTTTTCATGAGCATCGTTCGTCGAGCAGCATTCGGAAGTCTGTTTCTCTGTGGTTTCGCCCTCGCTTGCGGAAGTGGCTCGAGCGGCGGCGCGAACGACGGCACGGGGGGTTCGGCCGGATCGGGCACCGGCGGGACCAGCGGCAGCGCTGGGGGCGGCACCGGCGGAAGCGCCGGGTCGGGCACCTGCACCGCGAACGCCGACTACACGGGCATGTACTACGGTCGCTACGAAACCGACCAGGCCCTCAAAGATCTTCTGAGCGGTTTCGCCGACTCGATCGGATGCATAAGCGCCGACGTCGTCGTCGATGAAGCAGCGGGCATGGTGACGGCTACCGGCGATTCTTTTCCTCCCGGCAGCCTCGGGCCGCGCACCTACACTGCACCGCTTCAAGAAGGAGACGCGGTGGTCATTCCCATCGCCGCTCGCGAATTCGGTGTGCTCGAGCTCACGATTCAGTGTGACGGTAGCGCGTCTGCGACGTTGCAGGCGGGCCCCTTCCGCGGAACCTGCAGCGGGACGTTCAGCCCCATGGGCGGGACGTTGCAGTGCGAGGTGCTGGGACCGGGTGGACCGCTCGGCATCATCGACGTCGTCATCACCAAGACTCCGCCGGACGTCAGCGATTGCTCGACGCCGCCACCAATCAACCCACCACCGCCCGGACCGGACTGCTCGACGATACCGCTGTCCCCCGACGTTGGTGGGGCGTGCACGGCCGGCTGTATGATCGCCCAAGGCGGAGCTTGTGCCGACGCTCAGTGTCGCGCTCTGTGCCTGGACTCTTTCACCGGCTGCTCGCAACATTGTCAGCGCGACGAGTCGTGCCTTCCGCTCGAGCAGGGAGGCAACCGTGTCATGCTCACCGTCGACGGAATGCAGTACCCGGCGGGCGCTTGCGCCCTCGAGACGGGCTCGAAGCAGGCGTACGAGAGCTGCGGCTCCGAACGTTGTGACGGCTTCAACTGCCTCGCGTTTGCCGGGGCCAACACCGTCGGGCTTTGCGCGCCCGAGTGTTTTGGTAGCGACAGCGATTGTCCGCCCGGTCCGCCGGGCTTCACCGCACTCTGCGTGCTCAAGGATCAAACCGGACGTCAGTTCTGTGCCCTGAGCTGCGATCCGACCGATCCCACCGGCACGTGCCCGACCGATCAGTCGTGCCTGCCGTCGGGATCCCGTCCGGAAACGGAGCCCGTCTGTCTGCCGACGCGAATGTGAATCGGTTCAGGGAAGCCGGCACCGCAGGTGGCCGGGGTTGCTACCGTCGGTCCACGGAGTCACCGAATCGCAAGTCTGAGGTGACGGGCACGCCGTCGCGGCGCATCCGCATTCGAGCGTACCCGGCCAACACGGATCGGCCACGCACGCGATGATCTCGCCACCGTTGGTGGGATCGTCCTGCTTGATGCAAATTTCGCCAGGCTGGCAGGGCACGCCCCGGCCGAAGCAGTCGTCGACGACGGGAGTGCAGGGGCCGACTCGCACGTCCCAGACACCGTCGTCGCCGCAGCCGCCGAGCGCCATCATTCCCGACGCTTCGCAATCGAGAAAAGTGCAGTCGAGTCCCTCGAGGCACGTGCAGTTGGCTCCGTTGATCGGTGCATCCGCGGGGCATGCAGGAGCCGCGCAAGCACCATCGGCGACGAGCCATTGGCCGTCGACACAGTCGGCCTGGGTCGGGCAGCAGTCACCATAGCTGCACGATTGACCTTCGGTCGGGCACGCACCGGTCGGGACGGAGCTGGGACATGCGCCTCCGGAACCCGCCGAGCCGGAAGCTCCGCCGGTCCCTGTGGAGGTGCCGCCGCTTCCC